>NZ_JAVCWM010000001.1:0-529538 GCF_030846495.1 Massilia scottii
TTGAACCGTATCAATGGCTGTGCCAAGTGCTGCGTGATTTGCCCGCTGCAAAAACCGTCGACGATGTGGAGGCGCTGCTACCTTGGAATATCGGGGCGGAGTCCAGCCGCCAAATTAGTTCGGCAGGCGCAGCGCCATGAGCCGCGTTTCGCAGAACGCGGTTGTTAGCGCCATCAAATCGGTGAGCGCCATGGACCTGCGGCAAAAGGAAGCGCTTGCCGACGAGTTGTTCCGTGCGCAGCCAAACATGTTCGGCTCGGTGCTGGTTCTGCAGCGCATGGGAGTCTCGCCGGAGAAAATGGACTTCGCGCTTAACCTGCTGTTCATTTGCTTCCAAGCGATGAAGGAAGCCGGCTTGCCCTGGCCGCTGATTACCGAAGCCGAGCAGGACAAGCAAATGGCGCGCTATGTCGCCGCTGTTCGCTTCGGCGAAGACCTGAGCCCGGCGCAGAGCCAGCGCGCCATGATGCAATACCTCAATGCTCACCCAGAAAAGCAACTACTGGCCTACGTCACGACAGAACTCACGAAATGGCTCGGCAGCGTTGCCCCCGATGAATCCGACAAGTACGTCATGCTGGGATGCGCCAACCTGGTGAACTGCATCGCCTTCGTCCCTATGCCCGCCACCGGCAAGAAAGCCTAATACGGACCGGACTCAGGCCATATGATGCTGGTCTTAGGTGCAGGCGGCAAGGCTGGGGTTCATGGATCGCTTACACTGCATCGCCTTCGTCCCTATGCCCGCCACCGGCAAGAAAGCCTAATACGGACCGGACTCAGGCCATATGATGCTGGTCTTGGTGCAGGCGGCAAGGCTGGGGTTCATGGATCGCTTACAACGTTCAGCTTCGTGCGATGATATTTCCCGCCACAGAAGGCAATTCTTTCGAGAAAAGGCCAGGCTGGAGGAGATGGGGAGAGCCAGGACGAGAGCTCCTGGCGATCCAGCGGACCGTTGCCGCAGGCAGCGGCGGGCCGCGAACTGCCCCCGTGCCGCCAAACCGCCGGGGAGGGGGGCAGTGAATCCGTGTCATGCGCTTACGGATTTTTTGTTAAATCCCATCCACAATTGGCGCATTTTTTACGAAAAAATGCCTTTGGTATCTTAAGATTCGGATACCGGCTAGGCTCTTCAAAAACTAATGAAACTCCACACTTGGGACAAGTAACTTTATCCAGTACCAATCGCGCACCAAATATTATAATGGCAAATGGAACTATAAACCAGGAGGATACGTAGATTATAAAAATTCCTAGTGTCCACGCACTAATCAAAATTATCGCCCACGCAATCCGATTTTTTGTATAAGCAGTCATTATTTTTTTGGTGGGCAATTTTTCGTATTTCGATTGAATCGATCATAAATGGAGCGCCCGATCCAACCACCTATATCACTTAATCCCCACGCACCAGTATTTGCATAAGTTGCAGACAAGCCAAACCCGACAGCCGGCCCTGCGGTGACACCAATAACGTTTCCATCCGCATCAAACATGACCGTACCGCCCACTGGCGCCACGCCTCCGTTAATATTGTAAGTCAACCCTCGAATATCGCTCACATTCCCTTTAATTGCACCGGCCTGCCAACCCATTCCGGTATTATATCCAGCTGCCATTCCTCCGGTAACATAAACGCCGACGTCGAAGTTATTATTCCCGATAAACGGCAAAGTAATGTAAATTCCGGCAGATCCTTCAATTCCAGCTGCCCTAACCCAGCTCCCGCCGCCGCCTAGCACTAAATTTGCTAATCCGAAAGGATCTTTGCCGTCTACAGGGCGTGAGTGAACATACGCGTAAGTATTAATACCATCAGCCAAGCCGGTAGGATCAGATTGAATGTAACGTCCAGTCTGCGGATCGTAGTCCCTGTGATAGTTGTGAAACAGGTTGGTGCTTCGGTCGTAGTACTGGCCTGGCATCCGCAAATTGAATGTAAAGGTGCCTGATCCATTGAAATACTCGGTCGGCGGTGTCAGTCCGAACGGGTCACTATTGTCCCAGCGCCAGACAATCTTGTTGTCGAGCGTACGTGTGATCATTCGTGGCGTTCCCAGATGATCCGGATGAATATGGAACACGTTAGTCGCTGTGCTTTGGGCAGGTGCCGTACCAGTCACTGTCTGCGTCAGCACTGCGACCGGCAGGTTGCCCAGGTACACCGTATCGCGCGTCGCCTTGCCGGTGATATAGCTGTACTCACCTACCAACTGTCCTTGTTCGTCATAGACGAATATACCACCACCGTAAGTCTGGAATACACGCTGATCCAAGCCGTTGAACAGCTGGTGGGTTGTGACAGCACCGTTCTGGTTACGGTACGGCCGTGCCCGTCCGCTATAAGTGATGACGTGCGTGCCATCAGTCGTACGATCACCCACGCCATTATAGACATTTGTCTTTGCCGGCCCCGGACCGGTGGTCGCGCTCAGCTTGTTGCTGAGCGGGTCGATGGTGTTAGTGTAGCTGTTCGCCCCGAAGCTGGCCTTGGTCCGGTTACCGCTGGCATCGTAAGCGTAGGTCTGGCTGGTGCCGTTGCCGTCGTAGCTGGTCAGGCGATTCAACTCGTCATAGCCAAACGTCTGATTCAGGCTGGCCGGGCTAGGCGCTGTTCCTGTGCCGGCGTGAGTATATCCCTTGATGCGGCTGGCGGCATCATAGTTGACCGTACGTACAACACCGTTGGCCGTTGGGCTTCCCAAGGTATAGCTGCTGATCCGGCCATCGAGGTCGTAGGTGCGCACGTGTGCGTACTGGTTTGCTGGAGTGCCATTGCCCCATGTCCAACCGGTGGTTCCGCCAAACGGTGCATAGGTAATATTGTTCAGTAAAACAATGCTGCTGTTGATGTTGGTGTCGGTACCGTTGGCGTCCACCGGGTTCAGCGTGATACTGGTGACTTGGCCCGCATGGTTGTAGCCATAGTTAACGCGGTTCCCGCTCGGGTAGGTCACGCTCGCCAGCCGGCCGTCCGCATCGTATGCATAGACAAGCGTATGCGTGTTGGTGTAGCTCCCCAAGCCGGTGGTGGTCTGGGCTTTGGTCGCGAGCCTCCCGTATGTGTCATAGGTATATTTCGTATAACCCGATTCATCCGTCATCAGCGTCATTTTGCCGGCCGCATTCGGGGTCGGGGTAGCACCGCCGTCGTACTCGAACGTGGTACCGATGGTGATCGTATGGGCGATCCGGATCAGCCGGTTGAGCGCATCATAAAAATAGGTATCCGTGTAACCGCTGCCGTACGTTCTCGTTTTCAGGTTGCCGGCGGCATCGTAAGTCGATTTTGTGAGGCCCGTATCGGGGCTTCCCAGCTCGCTGCGGTTACCCAGGCCGTCGACGGCGTAACGCGTCTCCAGGTTGCGCGGATCGGTCACTGTCGCCAGCTGGTCGATGCCGTCGTAACCATATTTGATGATCGGACGGGCGCCGTTGGTCAGCGGCTGCTCCACCTGCTTTACACGGTCGAGCGGGTCGTAAGTGAAGTTCGTCACCCGTCCCAGCGGATCGGTCACCTCCTTGAGGTTGCCGACAAGGTCGTACTTGTAACTGGTGGCCACTTCCGGCACCGACTGAGCCGATGCGAGGGTGCCGGTATAGGCACCCAGCAGCGGGGTGTAGGTCATGACAACAATCAGTGCGCCGGACGTCATACGGCTAAGAATACGGCGGGTCATCGTGCTGCTCCGGTTTGGCTCGTCATACGGCCGGTTTTGTCGTAGGTACGGGTAATCTGGCGCGCCAGGTTACCGTTGGGGTCGCGCACTTCTTCCTTGATCCGATTGCCGGTGAGGTCGAGTGTATAAATGATGCTCTCGTCACGGTCGCTGACCACGGAAGTGAGGCGGTGGGCGACATCGTAGGTGTACTTCGTTACGCTCTTGTCAGGGAAGGTGACCGTCTCGACCTGACCTGACGGCTTGTAGGCGTACGTGGTCGTCTGTGTGGTGGTGCCGTCCGATACCGCTTGCGACTCAACCCATCCGCGCACTGTGTAGCTCAGCTTGGTAGTGACGCCGTTTGGCGCGCGAATCGTGTGAACCCGGCCGTGGGCATCGTAGTCCCCGAAGGTCGTTACCTGCTTGGCGGCGTTCGTTACCGTGACCAGATAGCCGGTGGATGCCTCATAGTCGTACTTGGTGAGGTCGACGATGTCGGTACGCGGACCGGCCACGCTGAGCAATTGCCCCACAGTGTTGTACGAATATGTCCACTTGCGGGCGATGCCCGTCAAGGGTGCGTTCAATCCCTGCGCGCCCGTCAGGTCGGTGGTGGCCTGCTCAGTTCTGGAGCGTACATTGCCGGAGCCGTCGTAGATGTATGTCGTAAGACGCTTGGGTTGGGCAATGGTTTCGGGCAGGCGGAATTGGGCATGCCATTTGGTCGTGATTTTACGTGCCGGCGAAACAAGTGTCTGCGCAGCCAGCAGCGAGGGACAATCTGCGGTTGAAGCACCTTCAACCCGCGTCGTTTCAAGATTGCGCCCGGCCTCGTATGCGAAGCAGCTGTAACTGCTGTTGAAATCCTTCGTCATGGAGACGTTGCCAATGGCGTCATATTTACGTTCGGCGATTGTGCCGCATTCGACGCATGGCGCGCCAACTGTCGTGGTTTTGGCAACTCCTTGCACATATGTTTTTCGGAAGTGGCTCACCGACGTCGCCGGCTTTTCCTTCGGCCCCACATAGTGAGTCACCGTTGCCAATGGCGGGCCACCGTCCTCTGGCCGACGGAAATAGGCGACCGTGACTTTGTTGACGTCTTCGCCGAGTTGCGACGATGTTGCACGGCCCCCGCAGTCGTAGGTCCAGCTGATGTGGCGCTCCTCATTTTCGTCGACCAAGCCAGTCATCAGGTTACTGAAAGCCGTCGGGCCTAAACCATTTCCGGTTGTTTCTGACAAAAGGCTGCATTCCGCACCATCGTTAATTTGGATTTTGTTCGCTTCGTTGTACCAATACGTCTGACTTTTTCCGTCAGGGTACGTCACCTTGGTCAGATTGTTTGCCTTGCAGGCGACTGTGGATTCATTGCCGGGAATGCAGCCGCCCGAGGGGCCGTCGTATTCATAAAGAGTGGACTGACCCGCCGGATCGATTAATTCGGTAATGCGACCTTTTACGTCATACCGGAACTGAAGCTGGCGTCCCCAATTGTTCGTCACGCAAAGCAGACGGCCAGCTGGAAGCACGCCGTCCGGGTGCTCGCTTGCACAAGCGGGAGCGGTCGCTGGTAAATGGCTGACGCTGGTGTTGTTGCTGACGCCGTCGCTATACGTGAATTCTTGCTTGAGGCCGCTGCGTTCCGTCACGGACAACAGCAAACCCTTGGCGTCAAAACGTTCCGTGCGGTCCTGCTGCGCGCTGAAAAGAGTCCATTCTTTCACGGCCAAATTGTCCGCTGTCATGACCGGCGAGAGCTTATCGCACACATCAGCGGAACTGGTGTACTTGCCGGTGGTGGCGGAACGGGTGAACATGGTTTGCTTCCCGTCCGGATGGCTGATGGATACCCGGCCTGGAATAGGTTCCTCGCTCCGGAAACCTGACGAACACTCGAGCGAACCATCCCAGCTAGAGCGCCAGCAGATGTTGCCATTGGCGTATTGTTTTTCTGGCCTGAGCGATTTGTTATAAGAATGGGTCCAGCGCACGCCAAACCCACGAACCACGCGGGGATCCGGATAGGTGGGCGCACTGTTATAGATACGGCTCAGCGTCAGGTTACTCGCGCCTTTCGACGCTTGGTAATCCGTAATGAGGTGCCACATGTTGCCCGTGGCTGGCTGGATCGGTTCGCCGACCGTCGGTCCAGTTGAACCGACGGTCGGTCCTTTTTCAGGACATCCCTCTCCGATGTTTTTCCCGTCCGCGTCGTCGTTTGCCTCAGGGGTGACATAGACGCATCGACCTTCCTGGGCGGAATAGCGCTGGTTTTTCGCTGAGCTGCATACCCATCGCTCGCGCGTCATGGTAAAAATACCGTCGCCATATTTTATGTTTTGGGTGCATACGCCATCCTTCATGGTATAGATGTATGCGTCTATCGGCTTGCTTGCCGAAGCCATAGTTCCATACTCACTCGTTACTTCGGGCCCGTAGACTGATGACGCGGGCGGCACAAAAGTCACGTTGCAATAGAAGCCGTTCACGTCCGGGGCTCTTATGAATTTAATCGCACTCTTTATAGCGCCAGCCTCATCCAAGTCGCGACCTGCGTCAAAAATAAAATATTTATACGGACCAAATGTGTCCGGCTGGGGCGTGGGCTCAGCGGCCCGGGCGGGGAATGCGACGCACAGAAGAACTGCGGACATCAACAAGAAAAAAAAGCGGCGGGGTGATAGCCGCGATAAAAATGGGGCACCTGCGAACGGAAAAGCCATCTCATACCTTAGGTTTTGAAAGTTGCAGAATTATCTCATAGAACGTCAATACATTTTTGTATTTGGCAACTATTTGTTTTCGAATAACTTTACACTTAAACTAAAATTAACTGTGGAATTATCTTGACATTATCGCCGGGACCATTGTTGGTTCCGATGCGAGGTCGGCAAACGGCTGCGGCGGGCTTACCCACTGCTGCGCTTATTCTGCGGTATCAAGATGGCGATTCGCGCCTTGTCGCGTCACCGGCGCCAGGGGTGAGTGCGTGGCGACGTCATTGGGAAATGTTGATGTCCTGCATGCTAAAACGGTTGACTATGTACGGCGGGTTTTTCACGCTGGGCGAGACTGCACCGATGATGTAACGATCGGTTTGAGAGGCTGCCCTTGCACTGTGGATGCTCACTGATCGCCGCAATCGGTATCCGCGCGTCTGGCGCCGCGTCGGTCCACGTCGGCGGGGTATCAGTGGGCTGGACTTCGGGCGACACCGTCCATTGAGGCTTCCAACTGCAAAAAAACACATGCGGCCCACGCAAAGTTGCTTGAATGATATTATTCCCTTCGACCCGCGATCCTGCACTTTTCCATTCATGAGGAACCCATGTCCGATTTTTACGACCGCCTGACGCCGTTCTATCACCTGATCCACCAGGACTGGCACGCCAGCGTCGCGCTGCAAGGCGAGCAGCTCGCCAAACTGATCGACACCGAATGGCCCGGCAAGCGCAAGCTGCTGGACGTTTCCTGCGGCATCGGCACCCAGGCCATCGGCCTGGCCCAGCGGGGTTTCTCCACCACCGCCTCCGACCTGTCCGAAAAGGAAATCGAGCGCGCCCGGCGCGAGGCCGGGCTGGCCGGCGCCGCCGTCGACTTCTCCGTCTGCGACATGCGCCGCGCGCACGAGCACCACGGGTCCGGCTTCGATATCGTCCTTTCCTGCGACAATTCGCTGCCGCACCTGCTCACCGACGACGACCTGCTCACCGCGCTGCGCCAGATGTTCGCCTGCCTGTCGCCCGGCGGCGGCTTCCTGATGTCGATGCGCGACTACGAGCGCGAAGAGCGCGGCGTCAACCTGGTCAAGCCCTACGGCGCGCGTACCGAAAACGGCAAGCGCTACGTGCTGTTCCAGGTCTGGGACTTCACCGGCGAACACTACGACCTGACCTTCTATTTCATCGAAGAAGACCTCGCCACCCGGGCGGTCCACACCCACGCGCTGCGCTCGCGCTACTACGCCATTTCCACCGACAAGATGTGCGCCCTGATGCGCGAAGCGGGATTTGCTCAGGTGCGCCGAATCGACGACGCCTTCTACCAGCCGATCCTGGTGGGCACCCGCCCAGCATAATTGGCGCGTCAGTGCAAGCTGGGTGAACTGACTAGGCGCTAAGTAGGCGTACTGCAACACTTTTCCTTTGGGAATGCCGCGTTTGGTGAATAATAGAGGCTGATCTTTTCGAAGAAGCCTATGCCGACCAGCGTTGACCAGCCCGACGAAAAGCGCAGTGGTGGACCAGGTATCGCCCGCCTGCGCGGTAAATACGCTCCGTTGATCCTGGCGTTGTCCATTTTCCTCCTTGCCATTATCGCAACCGGTTTTGCCTGGCAGTTCGCGCGCACCCAATTGCTGGACAGCCAGAACGCCGAATTTGCCTTCGAGGCGCGCCAGATGGAGCGGCGCATCGAGCAGCGCATGGCCACCTATGAGCAGGTCCAGCGCGGCACCCAGGCCTTCCTGCTTGGGGCGATGCAGGTCGAACGCAAGGACTTTCGCGCCTATATCGCCACGCTGAGGCTCGAAGAAACCTATCCCGGCATCCAGGGCATCGCCCTGGTCGAACTGGTCGCGCCCGCACGGCTCGACGCCCACATCGCCGCGCAGCGCCGCGAGAGCCCGGGTTACGCCGTCCGTCCCTTGGGCGAGCGGCCGGTGTTTTCAGCCATCACCCACATCGAGCCGTTCACCGGTCTGAACCTGCGCGCGCTCGGCTTCGACATGCTGAGCGACCAGACCCGGCGCGTGGCAATGGAACGGGCGCGCGATACCGGCCATGCGGCCGCCTCCGGCAAGGTGCGCCTGATCCAGGAAAACGGCCGCAACGAGCAGGCCGGGCTGGTCATGTACCTGCCCGTGTACCGGCGCGACGCCCCGACCGCCACGGTGGCCGAGCGGCGCGCGCATATCATCGGCTGGGTCGGCGCACCGTTCCGCATGGACGACCTGATGGCCGGCCTGGGCGGCGAGCGGTCCAGCGACATCATGCTGTCGATCTACGACGGCAACACGGTCGACGACAGCACCCGGCTGTTCCGCTCGGCCCGCGAAACACCGGCGGAAATGCAGCGCGAGGCGCGCTTTTCCACCACCTTGCGCGTGGTCGTCGCCGGACGTCCCTGGACGCTGCAGATGCGCTCGGCCGCGCAGTTCGAGGCGCGCCTGCAGTCGGACCGGCCGCAGTTCATCGCCATCGTCGGCGTCGCCGCCGCGGCCTTGCTGGCGCTGCTGGTGTGGACCCTCGCATCGGGCCGCGGACGCGCCATGGCGCTGGCGGCCGAGACCACGCAGCAGCTCAGCGCAAGCGAATTTCGCTGGAAATACGCGCTCGAAGGCGCCGGCGACGGCGTCTGGGACTGGAACCGCGGCACCGGTGCCATTGTCCATTCGCGCCGCTGGAAAGAAATGCTGGGGTATGGCGCCGAAGAGATCGCACCGAACAACGCCGCCTTCGAGGCGCTGATCCACGACGAGGACCGCGCGCGCGTGCTGGCCACCCTCAATGCCTACGTCGACAGCACCGATCAATCCTACGAGTGCCAGTTCCGGCTGCGCTGCAAGAACGGCACCTGGCGCTGGATCCGCTCGCGCGGCATGGCGGTGACGCGCGACGCCCAAGGCCATCCGTTGCGTACCATCGGCACCCATACCGACATTACGCGCGCCAAGGCGGACGAACGCACCCTGGTCGAAGCGAATGCGCGCCTGGCGGCCGAGCAGCACCGGGTCAGCGTCATCCTCGACCATTCGCACGATGCGTTTGTTGCGGTCAGCGCGGATGGGTGCATCACCGACTGGAACGCCAAGGCCGAAGCCATGTTCGGCTGGCCGGCGGCGGCGGCCATCGGGCACGATCTGGCCGGGCTGATCATTCCACCCGAGCTGCGCGCCGCCCACAACGCGGGCATCGCGCGCATGGTCGCCAGCGGTACCGGCACCGTGATCCGCAATGTGTTCGAGGTCAGCGCGCTGCACCGCGACGGACGGCGCGTGCCGGTGGAACTGGCCATCGCCGGCTTTCCGCAAGCGTCCGGCTTTGTGGTGAGCGCCTTCATGCGCGATGTCTCCGAGCGCAAACAGGCCGAGCAGCTCGAAGTCGAACGCAGCCGGGCGCTGGAAGACGCGCGCCATGCGCTGCAGCATTCGCAAAAACTCGAAGCGGTCGGCAAGCTGACCGGCGGCGTGGCGCACGACTTCAACAACGTGCTGCACGTCATCGGCGGCAACGTGCAACTGCTTCAGCTGAGCAACCGCGACGATGCGCGCCTGCAGAGGCGCCTGCTCAGCATACAGTCGGCGGTCGACCGCGGCGCCAAGCTGGCCTCGCAGCTGCTCGCCTTCGCCCGCCGCCAGCCGCTGCAGCCGGTGGTGCTCAATCCGCTGCAAACCTTGCAGGCCATGGACGACCTGCTGCAGCGCGCGCTGGGCGAGTCGGTGCGCATCCGCATCGAAGCCGATGAAGGATTGTGGAACACGCTGGTCGATCCCGGTCAATGGGAAAACGTGGTCATCAACCTCGCGATCAATGCGCGCGACGCCATGCCCGGCGGCGGCGTGCTGACCGTCGGCCTGCAGAACCAGCGCATCGATGCCGGCCAGGCCGGCGCGCTGCTCGACCTGGCGCCGGGCGACTACATCCGCTTCAGCTTTGCCGATACCGGGCAGGGGATGGACGGCGAGGTGATGGCGCACGCCTTTGAACCCTTCTTCACCACCAAGCCGGTGGGGCAGGGAACCGGCCTGGGGCTGAGCATGGCGTACGGCTTCGTCAAGCAGAGCGGGGGCCATATCGTTCTCGAAAGCGAGGCGGGCAAGGGCACCACGGTGGTGATCTACCTGCCGCGCTCGGCCGAGCGGGCGACCGGCAAGGTTGCCTCGGCCGAGCAGAACGTGGTGGGCGGCGGCGAGACGGTCCTGGTGGTGGAGGACGATGCGGAAGTGCGTGCCACCGCAGTGGCGACCTTGAACGAACTGGGTTACTGCGTGCTGGAAGCGCACGACGGCGCCAGCGCGCTGGCCATGATCCGCGCCGGCGCCTGGATCGACCTGTTATTTACCGATGTGGTCATGCCGGGGCCGGTGTCGAGCATCGAACTGGCGTTGCTGGTGCAGCAGGCGCTGCCGGGAGTGGCGGTGCTGTACACGTCGGGCTACACGCGCGACGCGCTCACCACCGGCGGCCGGCTCGATGAGGGCGTGCGCCTGCTGGGCAAACCGTACCGGCGCGCGCAACTGGCCCAGCATGTGCGCGATGCGCTGGCGGGACGTACGCTTGGTTTGTTGAACGATACGACACCGTAATGGCCGGCGTGGATCGCTAGTAAGTAAAGACTTGCTGAGCCACGTTGTCGACCATCACGGGGCTATCGAAGTAGGTGACGGTTGGGTCGGTGCCGTATTTTTCGCGGACGAATGCGCGCCAGGCGTCCGTGTACAGCGCTTGCGCTTCCGCCCGCGAATTCCAGAGATAGACGCCGCCTGCCGTGGCGCCATCTTCGGAGAGCACGTAGTGCTTGCGAAGCAAACCGGGCACGTCCTGGTAAGTTGGCGCGGTGCTCAGGAAGATGCTGCGCGCCTCCCCGTGAGTGAGTGGCTTCGGCAAGGCGAACGCAATAATGGCGATAATCATCTGTTACTCCTGTTGTGCTGTGTGGCCGGTGAAGACCAGCTTCCCTCGAACGGCATCGTGCCAATGTATCATGTCTGATCTTAATGCGGGACCGAGGTCCAGCCAGTGTCGCCACACTTTCATGCGCTCGCCTGGCGCTGATCGATCCGTGCGGATACCATCAATGGCGTAAGCCAAAGGAAAAAAATGAGCATATCCGTTTTGCTGCTGAAAAAAACGCTAGGACCATTATTTGCCGGAATTTTACTGCTGCAAGGATGTGCTTCCACGGTCAATAACGACGTGCTGGCATATTCAAGCCATGACTTCGGTTTGCTTTGCTTCGGCGGAGTCAGTAACGTACGGCTGACATATGGCGGTGCCCCACACAAACTGTACTATGGCAAAGGCGATGCGGCACCGGAGAAAAAAACCGCTGATGCGACGCGCATTCCCGGATTCCTATCCGGTACGTATGACACCTTCGTAGGGCCAATCGACATGCAGTGGCGCTCGCGCGACGGCTCCGAGCTGCGCCACGCCGTCGACCTCAACAAGGAAATTACCGGCCGCCATATCCCGTATGCCCACCCGGAGCGCGTCTACGCCGTGAAGCCATTCGTTAGAAAACCAGTGATCATTGTCGAGTTTGACAATCGGACCGTGAATGTCTACCTTGTCGCCACATTGCAGGTGACGCCTCTCGACGCCGCCAAGCCAACCCTCGACCATGTGCAGTCCCGCACGCTTGTGTATTCCAAGACCTTGTGATGGACCCGCGCACCCGTAGTGAAAGCCCAGGAAGAAAGCAAATGCGTATCCCCGTTTCCCTAGCAAAAAGTGCCATGAAGCCATTGTTCGCCGGGCTTTTGCTGTTGCAAGGGTGCGCTTCGATGCCCAGGGGCGATGTGCTGAAATATTCAACTCATGAGCTGGGTTTACTGTGCTACGGGGGAATCAGTAAGGTCTGGCTGAGCTACGCCGGGTCCGGACACAAGCTGTTCGACGATAAAGGCGATGTCGCCCGCGAGAAAACCCCGGCCGACGCACAGCGGGTTCCGGGCTTTACATCCGGCTCTTACAAAACGTTTGCCGGACCGATAGAAATGACGTGGCGCTCGCGCGATGGCTCCGGGCTGAGTCATACCATCGACCTCAACAAGGAAATTCCGCATCCCCGCATTCCGTACGATCATCCGGAACAAGTCTGGCGCGAGAACCCGTTCGAGGGCGGCGAGCCAACCCTCATCGTCGAAATTAATGACCGCACCGTGCATGTCTACGTTGCCGCGACACTGCTGGTAAAGCCCGCCGCTCCGGCCCAGAAATCCTTTGATCGGGTGAAGTCGTACACGCTCGTGCATTCACGAACGCTATGATTCTGCCCGGCCAGGGTGCGGCTGACCACGCCGCACCAGGAATCAGGACTTTCCCTGCTGTTTGAGGCGCCGGTACAGCGTGCGCTCACTGATGCCGAGCGACGCCGCCAGCTCGCTGCGGGTCCCGGCAAATTGGCTTAGCACGCCGTCCAGCGCGCCGTCGGCGGCCCTCGGGGTCGGGCCGGGCAGCGCCGGCGCCTCAGGCAGATGGGCGACGCGAATCACGCCATCGTCGGCGAACAGGCTGGCGCGCTCCAGCACATTGCGCAGCTCGCGGATATTGCCCGGCCACGCCAGCCGCTGCAGAACGGCCAGCGCATCCGGATCGATACTGAGCGCGCGCGTACCGCCGCCAGCGCGCCGCAGGAAGGAGTCGGCCAGCAGGGCGATGTCGCCGGCGCGCTCGCGCAGGGGCGGCAGACGGATCGGGAACGCATTGATGCGGTAATACAGGTCTTGCCGGAACTCGCCGCGCGCCACCATGGCATCGAGCGGCTTGTGGGTGGCGGCAATGAGGCGAAAGTCGGCATGCAGCGTTTCCACGCCCCCCACGCGCCGGTAGGTGCCCGTTTCGATCAGGCGCAGCAGCTTGACCTGCATCGCCAGCGGCACGTCGCCAATTTCATCGAGGAAAATGGTGCCACCCTGGGCCGTCTCCACCAGGCCCGGCTTACGTACTGCGGCCCCGGTAAACGCCCCTTTTTCATGGCCGAACAGTTCGCTTTCGAACAGGGTTTCGCTCAGGCCCGAGCAGTCGACCACGACCAGCGGGCCGCCGGCCCGTGCACTGGTGGCGTGCACGGCGCGCGCGAACAATTCCTTGCCGGTCCCCGATTCGCCCAGCAGCAGCACCGGCAGCATCGATGGCGCCACCCGCTGCAGCGCCGCCAGTGCCTGGTTGAAGGCGGGCGCGCGGCCGACCAGCCCATCGTCGCTGGGCCGCGCCGACGCGCTGCGCACCGTCGACAGACGCTCGACGTAGGCAGTGATTACCCCGTGTTCATCGAAGATCGGGCGCAGCTCGACATCCACGTGTTCGGGGCCGCGCGGGGTATGGTGAATGTGCAGCACGCGGTCCGGGCCGCGCAGCTCCTGCGCCTTTTTCATCGGGCAATGCTCGCCCGCCTGGTCGCAGGGCAGGTCGTAGTGATGCGAGACGCGGTAGCACTTCTGCCCGATGAATGGCTTGCCGGTGCCGCCGAACTGGCGCCGGTACGCATCATTGGCGGCCAGGATGTTGTAGCCCGGATCGAGCACGATCATCGGCTGCGCCTCGTGCTCGAGGAACGACACCAGCGACTGCATCTGCGCGGAGAGCGGGGCGGCTATGGCGGGAACGGCCGCACTGGTGGGATCGATGGGCATGTCGTGGCTCCTGGTCAGCGTGCATGGTGGCTCAGCACTGCCATGACTGTCAAGCGACACTGCCACATGGCAGTGTGATGGCAGTCCGCGTCCGGCCAGTAAAAATGTAAATTCCTCAACAAATCAATGATCTGGATCATGCATTTCATACCTGGATGCGCTGGCATGCGTTTTGCGTTGTCTCTCCCTGAACCACAGGAGACTGCCACAGCATGAGCACAGCACCATTCCAGGTCGAGGGTTTCTTCGACATTGCCACCAGCACCGTCAGCTACCTCGTACTCGACCGCGCCACGCGCCGCTGCGCCCTGATCGACAGCGTGCTCGACTTCGACCAGAAATCGGGCCGCACGGCCACCACCTCGGCCGACAAGCTGATCGCCCGCGTGGCCGAACTGGGCGCCACGGTGGAGTGGATCCTGGAAACGCACGTCCATGCCGACCACCTGACCGCCGCGCCCTACCTGCAGGAGCGCCTCGGCGGCAAAACCGGCATCGGCCGCCACATCGCCGCCGTGCAGGAAGTCTTCGGCACCTTGCTCAACACCGGCGCCGGCATGGCGCGCGACGGCAGCCAGTTCGATCACCTGTTCGCCGACGGCGACACCTTCCGCATCGGCGGCACCGAGTGCCGCGCGCTGCACACGCCAGGCCACACGCCGGCCTGCCTGAGCTACGTGGTCGGCAGCGGCGGGCAACTGGCCGCCTTCGTGGGCGACACCCTGTTCATGCCCGACTACGGCACCGCGCGCTGCGATTTTCCGGGCGGCGACGCGGCCACGCTGTTCCGTTCGATCAGCAAGGTGCTTGCTTTGCCTGACGACACCTTGCTCTATATGTGCCACGACTACCAGCCCGGCGGGCGCGAGGTGCGCTTCGTCAGTACGGTGGCCGAGGAGCGCGCCCACAACGTCCACGTCGGCAGCGGCATCAGCGAAGACGCCTTCGTGGCCATGCGCACCCGGCGCGACGCCACCCTGGCCATGCCGGCCCTGATCCTGCCGTCGGTCCAGATCAACATGCGCGCCGGGCACTTTCCCGAACCCGAGGCGAACGGCCAGCGCTACCTCAAGATTCCTCTCAACGCGCTCTGAGCGCAGCAGGCACCATGGACATTCACGCGCTCACGCCCGCACTGGCGGTGTCGGCCCAAATCCTGCCGGAGCAGCTCGAAGCCCTGCGGCAAGCCGGCTTTTGCAGCATCATTTGCAACCGTCCCGATGGCGAAGCCGGCGACCAGCCCCTGTTTGCCGACATCGAGCGCACCGCGCGGGCGTTGGGGATGGCCGCCCACTACCTGCCGGCCGAGTCGGGCAAGGTGACGGACGAGCAGGGCGCCGCCTTCGGTGCCTTGCTCGACAGGCTGCCCAAGCCGGTGCTGGCGTACTGCCGCAGCGGCATGCGCTCGACCACGATGTGGGCGCTGTCGCAGGCCGACCGGCTGCCGCTGCCGCAGATTGTCGACGCCGCGCGCAAGGCCGGCTACAACATGCAGGGTGTGGTGCGGCGCATCGCCAACCACGGCCGCACGCCGCTCGATGTGGCCGAGGCCGAGCATGCGGTGCTCATCATCGGCGGCGGCGCGGCCGGCATTGCAACGGCGGCCAGCCTGCTGGCGCGGGCCCCGCAGCTCGACATCGCCATCGTCGACCCGGCCGATGTGCATTACTACCAGCCTGGCTGGACCCTGGTGGGCGGCGGCGTGTTCGACGCCGCGCGCACGGCCCACACCATGGCCTCGGTCATCCCGCGCGGCGTCAAGTGGATCAAGGCGGCGGTGGCGGCCTTCGAGCCGGAGCGCAACGCGGTCATCCTGGACGGCTGCCGCGTGGTGCGTTACGGCCACCTGGTGGTGTGCCCCGGCCTGAAGCTCGACTGGCACGCCATCGCGGGCCTGGCCGACACGCTCGGCAGCAATGGCGTGACCTCCAACTACCTGTACCACCTGGCGCCATACACCTGGCAGCTGGTACGCACGCTGCGCGCCGGCCAGGCCATCTTTACCCAGCCGCCGGCGCCGATCAAATGCGCGGGCGCGCCGCAAAAGGCCATGTACCTGGCGGCCGACCACTGGAAGCGCGGCGGCCTGCTGGAGAAGGTGCGGGTCGATTTCTGCAGCGCCGCGCCGGCCCTGTTCGGCGTGCCCGACTACGTGCCGGCGCTGATGCAATACGTGAACGCCTACGGCATCGGCCTTCATCTGGGCCACACCCTGACCGCTGTCGACGGGCCGGCGCGGCGCGCCACCTTTACGCGCGTGAACGCCGACGGCGGCAAGGAAACGCTCACGCGCGCATTCGACCTGCTGCACGTGGTGCCGCCCCAGGTGGCGCCGGACTTCGTGCGCGTCAGTCCGCTGGCCGACGCGGCCGGCTGGATCGACGTCGATCCGGCCACCCTGCGCCACAGGCAGTGGGCCAATATCCACGCGCTGGGCGACGCCATCAACACCACCAACGCCAAGACCGCGGCGGCGGCGCGCAAGCAGGCGCCGGTGGTGGCGCACAACGTGCTCGCTGCGCTGGGCAAGCGCGCCGGCGTGGCCCGCTACGATGGCTACGGCGCCTGTCCGCTGACGGTGGAGCGGGGCAAGATCGTGCTGGCCGAGTTCAATTACGGCGGCAAGCTCGCCCCCAGTTTTCCTTCCTGGCTGATCGACGGCACCCGCCCGTCGCGGCTGGCGTGGCTGCTCAAGGAACGCATCCTGCCGCCGCTGTACTGGCGCGGCATGCTCAAGGGGCGCGAGTGGCTGGCCAAACCCACCCTGGCCGACGCGTGAGCATGGCCCGATGACGATGGTCGCGCTGCTCGGTTTTACGGTCGGCATCGTGCTGGCGCTGACCGGCGCCGGCGGCGGCATCCTGGCCGTGCCGCTGCTGGTGTTCGGGGCGGGCCTGTCCATGGCCGAAGCCGGGCCGATCGGTTTGCTGGCGGTGGCCCTGGCGGCCAGCCTGGGCGCCGTCATGGGCCTGCGCAGCGGGACGGTGCGCTACAAGGCGGCGCTGCTGGTGGCGGCGGCCGGGGTGGTGTGCTCGCCGCTGGGGCTGTGGCTGGCGCAGCGCATGCCGAACCGGCCGCTGACGGCCGTGTTTGCCGTGGTGCTGATGTACGTCGCCGTGCGTGCCTGGCAGCGCTCGCACTGCGCGGGAGGCACGGCGCCGCCACGGCGCGCGCCGCCGCCATGCCGGCTCGACCTCGCGCGCGGCAAGTTGAACTGGACGGCGCCGTGCGCCCGGGCGTTGTGCTGGTCCGGGGTGGCGGCGGGGGGACTGTCCGGCCTGCTGGGCGTGGGCGGCGGTTTCGTCATGGTGCCGGCGCTGCAGCGCTTCACCGACCTGGGCACGCAATCGGTGATGGCAACCTCGCTGGCGGTCATCGCGCTGGTGTCGATGTCGGGCGTGGCCGCCAGCGCCGCCAGCGGGCACCTGCAGTGGGCCATCGCCTTGCCGTTCGCACTGGGCGCACTGGCCGGCATGGGCGGCGGCCGGCTGGTCGCGGCGCGCCTGCCCGGGGCGCGCCTGCAGCAAGGCTTTGCGCTGGTGTCGGCGCTGGTGGCCCTGGCGCTGCTGATCCGTGCCCTTGGCTAAGCTGGTGCAGTGTGGTTGTTTCGCACACAGGCAGTGTCATTTCCACAAAAACCTTGAGCCTTGCTACAGTTTCAGATAAAGTTGCAGTCCGGAAATTTCCGTATTTACTTTAACTGACAGGTTTGATATGTACCGAATGCTAAGCGCACTTGCGCTCGGTCTGCTTTTAAGCGGCTGCGCCACCCAATACCAGAGCATGGGCATGACTGGTGGCCACGCCAGCGGGCAAGGTCCCGGCAAGCTCAAACGGGTGGTCTTCGCCGGCAATGGCTATACCAAGGCCGATCTGACGCAGGCGTACGCCAAGTACCGCTGCGCCGAAATGGCCCAGGCCAACAAAAAGCCTTTCTTTATCATGTACGAGTCGCTGTTTGCGGCAGCCGCCGAGCGGCCGTCGACCACGCCGCGCGTCGGAATGGTGCATAACAAGCCGGTCTCCACGGTCTTCATGCTGATGCTCGACGCCCCGCGTCCGGGCGTGCTCGAAACCGCGGTTGTCCTCCAGGAACTGGGCCCCATCGTCAATGGCGGGCCGGTCGAATCAAGTACACAAGGCGGAACGCAATGAACTTTCCATCGAACGGCGTGCGCGCGGCAATCGCATGCGGCATTCTTCTCCTGACCGCCTGCGGTACGCCGATACCGGTGTACGTACCCGAGGCGGGCGCGGCAAGCACCAAAGTGAGCCTGATGGGCGGCGGCACGCCATATATGTGCCTCGCAGGCCAGTTCTACCGGTTCGACGTGCAGGCCGGCGCCGATGGCACGTCCACCGTGCAGGTCCCGGTCGGCACGCGCCTGACCATGCGCAACGTCATGACCTATCAGGGCCATAACGTCGTCAGTACGTGCAGGCCCGCGTTCAGCGTGATCCCGAAGGAAGGCCAGACCCTGTTCGTCAATAGCGGCCTCAGGGCCGGCACGTGTTTCACTGAAGCGGTGCGCGAGGACAACAGCAAGGATACCGGCGTGGCGCTCGAACCATCGCTGGGAGCGCCGCAATGCTGAGGCTTGGCGCCCTGGTGGCGCTGACCGTGATGGCATCGGCCGCGTCTGGCGCCGACCTGCCCTTGTCCGCCTGTGCGGCCCAGGCCTATCCGGCCGAAGCCTTGCGCTATCGTATGGAGGGCGCAACGCGCGTCCAGCTCGGCGCAGACAAGGCCGCGCGCGTGATCGCCGAAAGCGGCTACGCCGTGCTCGACCGCGCATCGCTGGCCCTGGCCGCCACCTGCAAACCGGCGCGCGCCAGCGAAGATGGCACGCCGTGGGTGATCACGGTGCCGTGGAAGCTGCCGGTCCAGGCGGGCTACACCGCCGCGCGGCTGACTGCCGAGCGCTGCACGCGCAGGAATAAACTGATCCGTTTCCCCGAGCTCGATGGCCCGCCGCCCAACCTGACCGTGCGCGTGCTGGTATGGACCGATGGCGCGCCGTACACGCCGAAGATTGAAATGTCGAGCGGCGAGCCGCTGGTCGACAAGCAGGCCATCGACATCGTCGAGAACTGCCGTTTCGATCCCGCCACCCTGGCTGGCGCGGCGGTGGAGGGTGCCGTGCTGGTGCCGCTCGCTTTCGACACCGCCGGCGTGTCCGACGAGAGGATGCGCGCGGCGTACAAGCGCCTGACCGATCCGCTGGTGGGCAAGAAGGATTACAAGCTGGCGCAAATCCGCTACGAGTCCGAAACCGAAGCGACCCGGGTGATCGGGGAAATCAACGGCGGGGCCAGCTTTGCCGAAATCGCCCGCACCCGCGCAAAAACGCCGGCCGAAGCCAAGCTCGAAGGCAAACTCGGCTGGATGCGCCTGGCACAGATGGACAATCCCGTTGCGCGCGCCATCGAGGCGCACGGCGTGCCCGGATTGTTGCCGACCGCCTTGCGCGGCCATAGCGGCGGCTGGCACGTGATCGAGATCCAGCAGACGCGCCCGGCCGAGTCGGCAGGCTACGACCAGATCAAGACTGAACTCAGGCGCAAGCTGATCGAGGAACGCGACATCGTGGTGGAGCAGCCTCCTGCCGTGAACTGATGTAAATGAACGGGGCCGCATTCGCGGCCCCTTCTTTTTTGCTTACGGCAGTGTTTTCAGGGTCGCCTTCACAGGCACCGAGAAGTTATAGCCATCGTACCTGTCCCAGTTGATCGACCACGTCATCACGCCGCGGAACTCTGGGTAAGCCTTGACCGGCTTGATGGTGCCGCAGTTGAGCAGCCGGGTCAGGCAGTTGAGCGCGTTGTTGACGTCGGTCGTGGTGGTAAAGCCTGAACCGGCCGAACTTCTGCCCGACGGCACGCCAAAGCCCACCTGGTCCGGACGCAGGCCGGCAAAGGTATTGCCGCCATAGGTAAAGCCTTCGATCAGCATGCGTGCCGTGGCGACCAGCTGGTCGGTCGACCCGGCCTTGATCGGGCCGGTTGCATACGGCGTGTAGATGTCGCCGTTGTTGTAATACTGCGGATGCAGCACCGTCAGTTCATTGCGCAGCGCGTTGATGATCGGGATGTACGCGCCCCAGATCGAACCGTAGCTGGTGTAGCCGCCTTCCACATACACCCATTCCGGCGCCATCGACAGATAGAAGCCTGCGCCCACCTTGGCCTTGAGGTTCTTGACCGCGATCGGCAGGTAAGTCTGGATCGCCGCGCCTTGCGAGACGCCGTTTTCCAGATCGATATCGATGCCGTCGAAGCCGTATTTGACGATGATCCCGTGCAGCGAGTTGGTGAAGTTGGTCGCTTCGGCGGTCGAGCCGACCGATACCGAGCCGTTCTGTCCGCCCAGCGAGAGGATGACCTTCTTGCCCTGCGCCTTTTTGGCCTTGATGTCGGCGATGAACTGCGCTTCGCTGCCGGCGCTCGGGTCGACCGTGAAGCTGACGTTGCCGCCGCCAGCGTTATCGGCGAACGAGACCACGATCACGTCCCAGTCGTTGCTGACCTGGCTGATCGGATAGGTGTTGCCGCTCGGGTTGGAGAAATTATGCCAATAGCCGATCAGCGCGTGTTTGGCCAGGCCAGTCGGAGTTGGCGTTGGCGTCGGTGTTGGTGTTGGAGTTGGAGTCGGCGTCGGCGTCGGAGTCGGCGTCGGCGTCGGAGTAGGCGTCGGTGTCGCGCAGGTGCCGCCGGCGGTCCACAGCGTCGGTGAATCTTTCGGATTCCAGTTGGTGCCAACGTACGCGGTGTGAGCGACGAGCGCCTTGTACGACGCGCCGAGGTAGCTGACCACCTGGCCGGCGGTATAGGAGCTTCCTTCGGCCCACAGCGCGCAGCCTGCCGGCGTTGGGGGCGGCGTTGGGCCGGGTGGCGGGGTGGGCGTCGGCGTTGGTGTCGGCGTTGGCGTTGGCGTGGTGCCGCACGTGCCGCTCACTGTCCAGGGCTTGCCGCTTCCACCGGCCCCGTTGTTGGTCGATGGATTGTCTCCCTGCGTCCAGTAGGCGGCCGTGTAGTTGATTCCCCCGTAGCTGGCTGATTTGCCACCGTCGTAGGCGGTGGCGCTGTTCCAAGCTGCATAACACACGCTCGTTGCCGCCATCATCCTGCTTTGGGACGACTGGGCGCCGGTGGAGGTGTTTTCGCTGCCGCCGCCGCACGCGGCCAGCGATCCGCCCAGTACGCTGACGATCAGGCTGTTGATGATTGTTCTGTTCAATTGAAGCTCCATATCAAATTGTCGGGACACGTGCGTGCCGGATGTAAATCAGGTCGATCCATTTGCCGCGCGACGCTCTCCCTTGCCGGAGGGGCGACGGCGGAATCGATCTGCGCGGCCATTCTGATGCTTTATGTGCAAGATCGATATACCAATATAACACCAATATGCGGAAATATGCATACCAGATTAAGCGATATCAATACCAAAGGATGAGCCAATACCGACTACATGCAAGCGCGCACCGGCGCCAGGGCCAACCCGGCCGCCGCGCCAGCGTCCCCCAACGGCGCCTGCATGCTCGGTTTCGAGAAATACCAGAAGGGGCACGCTGGCGCCGGTCGACCTCGACCCGGGGCGCAACTTCGCTTATCGGGTGGCCTTCCAGAATTACATGGCAGGTATCGCGCGCGCCAAGATGCCGGGAATGCTGGATACAAGGCGAGCTACACCCGTCCCGGCGAGAGTGACAGTAAGAAACAGCGGCTATAACGGGCACAGCAGTGCAGGCTCGCTTCCCCGGGCTTACGGCCGCTCGTTGCGCTCCTTGAATTTCGCGCGGAAATAGAAATACATGCCGATCAGGCACAGCACCAGCACGGCCGGGATCAGGTAGCCGTCCGACGCTGGCGCCAGGTAGGGATCGAACAGCAGCAAGGCCACCAGCACCAGTACGGCCAGCAGCGCGACGGCCAGCGGCGCCACGTAGTGTTTGCGCAGCAGCGTGCGCACCTGGCACGAGCGCCAATACGCGATCGCCAGTACCACCAGGACGATAAGCAGCACATCGAATGCGAAGCGCAGCGGCCAGCGGTACTCGCAAACGAGCTTGCTGACCGTGCTGTCGGTGCTGCTGGCCTGGCCCGGCGGATCGCGGAAAAAGTCCTGGATGCAATCGTCCACCGATTGCGATTCGCCGCAGTCCTTGACGCCGGCCACGGCGCGCCTGGCCGGCGCCGCATTGGCTGGCGTCCAGCCCGGCCAGAAACCGACCCCGCCGAAATTCTGGTTAAAGTAGACCAGGTCTTCCTGCAGCTGTTGCCAGCCGCTGCCATCGAAATTAATGACCGGCACGATCCGGTTCAAGAGGCGGAGCTGATCCATGGTCGTACCATCGCTCTCGATCTCGCGCCGCAGCAGTTGCTTGTTGTACCCGCTCGGCTCATCGAACAAGACCAGGAGATTGGGTAGCTTGCGCATCTGTTCGCGCTGCAACATCTGATGGCGCCGTTCCGTCATCCACCATGGCGCCAGCGTCTCGTCGGCACGCACCATGCCGGCCAGCTTGCTGTATTGGTAGATACCCTGGTTCAGTTCGGTGCGGCGCATCATGATGTTCAGGCGAAAATGTTTCTGGTCGAGCCGCTTGCGCAGATCGCCAAGAAAGGTCTCGAACTGGCCCACCGAAGCGGCGTCGCGCGGATAGCCATCGAAATACAGAGTCACGCCATCGCCGCGGACCGGCACCGGTGTCGTGCCGAACGACAGCCATGGCCGTGCCCTGGACGCCAGGTCGGTCATGGGCGCGGTGAGCAGGCTCTCAATGTTCTTCGACAGCAGGGCAAAGCGGCGTGCGCGCTCCTCGATGCCGAGCGCCGACCACGGCCCCCAGGCGCTGCGCTGAATCACCCAGTCGACACTGACCCGGTGCCGGCGCGCGGCGGTGACGAAGTCGAGCTGCCGGTCGTCGCTGCCACCGAACAGTTCGTCGATCCTGGCGCCGCTGTTGGCCATGATCAGCGTGCCGCTATCGTCGAACGTGACCCCGTAGTAGTTAACGCGCGACACCAGGCTGAAATCGATCCGCTGGGCGGCCCCGCCCTGCCAGAACGGCAGGAAGCGAAACACCTGGGTTCTCTGGTCGTCGCTGCAACCGCACAGGTCCGCTGCCAGTGTGATCGGTGCGGACCGGTCGTACGCTGGCGTCTTGCGGCTCACCTGGTCGAACAGGTAGCTGTAGCGCGTGTACAGGTCGCCCATCGTTCTGCGTTCCTTGTATCCGGGGCTCGCGCTGGCAGTCGAGCCGTCGAGGGCGAACTCGGGATCCGCCGGCCCGCAGTAATTGGCGTCGCGCAGGGTTCGGAGGCGCTTGCCAAGATCGGGGTCGGCATCCTGGCCGTAACTGACGGCCTTGATCAGCGCCGCCATGTCCTCGTCGCTCATGCGCCCGGATGGCCCCGGCGCCCGGCGCGCGGGCGACGCCACCGGCTGGCAACTGCCGATGCCCACCGTCAGCCGGTCCAGCAGCGCCCGTGCGAACAGTTGCTGGTGCGGGTATTGCATGCCGACCACCGGTTGCAGCAGGGTGGCCAGTGGCGCCGGCAGTACCGGCCGCGCGGCGATGGCGGCCAGGGTCTCGTCGGTCACACCGATGCCGTGATCGGTCTTGACCGCATGCTCTTTCAGCAGCGGCAGCAGGGGGGCCGGCTTCTGGGTGGTGTCCGCCAGCACCGCCTTCACTTCCTCCTCGAAGTCGGTGTGCGCGATGACGGTGTCCGGTTCGACCAGCGCCTTGAGCGCCTTGACCGTGGCGGCTGAAAATTGGCGCTTGCTGGCAATGGTCTTGAGGTCCTCCGCCGTCAGTCCGTACCAGTAAGCCTGGCCGACCTTGTCGCCCACGTTGGCAACTTGCGCACTGGCCTTCGCGTGGTAGCGCACCAGCACCGGCGGCAGCTTGACCTCGTCGAGCCGGAGGCGGATCGGATACAGCGTGGCGCGGTCGGCTTGCCCGTCGATCCAGCGCCCGAACTCGACGCTCAGGACATCGGGGCGCCATTCCTTGTGCGCCGCCAGCCGGTCGGCGAAATGCAGCAGGGCCTCAACCGACGCTTCGGACACATTCGGCGCCGGCTCCATGTTGTAGTAGAGCCAGAAGCGCGTGATGAAGGACAGCGTGATCGGTCCCACCACATTGTCCGACAGAGGTTGGCCGGCTGCGGCATGGGCCTTCACGTAGGATGCGTCGCCCTGGAAGATCTGCTTGAGCGCATCCTGGATGCGCTTGCGCTTTTTGGCGTCGTAACGCTGCAGCACCTCGACCGACAGCAGGCGCGGCGCCGCACCCGCCTTGGGCGGCGCCGGCGTGGGCGCCGCAACCGTCTTGGGTGGCGCTGGCGTGACCGCCGCAACCGCTTTGGGTGGTGCCGGCGTGACCGCCGCAACCGCCGCCGGCTCGGCCACGACAACTGTTTCTGGACTTGGTACGGGCACGGTAGCCGCTTCCGGCGGCGCCGGCCTGGACACCGAGACAGGCTTGGGCGGTGCCGTCGGTGCCGGCGTGGCCGCAGCCACAGCCGGTTCGGACAGCGCCAACAGGACGCCCAGCGCCGCACAAGGCAGGAAAGACCAGCGTGAATGTAGGTTCATAGATCCCTAAAGGGTGCGTCCTTCTTTGATGAATTCCTTCTTGATCGCGCGCTCCAGGTCGTCCAGTTCGATGCGCACGCTGGCCGTGGCCTGCTTTTCCTGGCGCCGCGCCGCGCGAATGGCGGCGTAGCGCGCCACGTTGGTCAGGGCACCGCCCGAGAGCACGTGCTTGTCGGCCAGGCGGTGCAGATCGACGTCGGCAGCCAGCAAATCGCGGTCCTGAAACAGCTTGTCCCACAATTGTTCACGTTGCAGCGCGTCCGGCAGCGGAAAATAGATCGCCGACTGGAAGCGGCGCGCAAACGCCTCGTCCAGATTGGAGCGCAGGTTGGTCGCGAGGATGACGACGCCGGGGAAGTCCTCCACCCGTTGCAGCAGGTACGAGATTTCCTGGTTCGCGTGACGGTCGTTCGAGCTGCTGCCTTCGGTGCGCTTGCCGAACAGCGCGTCGGCCTCGTCGAAAAACAGGATCCAGTTCTTGTTCTGCGCCTGGTCGAACACATTGGCCAGGTTCTTTTCGGTCTCGCCGATATATTTGGAGACGATCATCGACAGGTCGATGCGGTACACGTCCACGCCAACCGATTGCCCAAGCAGGGTCGCCGTGAGCGTCTTGCCGGTGCCGGGAGGTCCGTAGAACAGGGCGCGAAAGCCCGCCTTGACCTTCGTCTCCAGGCCCCAGCGGCGCAGCAGGGCGGGACCGCCGCGCATCCAGGCGCGGATCTGCTCGATTTCATCCATCACCTCGGGCGCCAGCACCAGGTCGGACCACGCCAGCGGCGTGGTTATCAGCTTGGCCGGGAAGCCGGCGCCGAAGTCCGGCTTGTGCTGCTGGCCGACGGTGAGCCGGTGCAGATAATCGGTCTCCACCGCCAGCGTCGCGCGCAGCGCCGGCTCGCCGCCGGCCGCCTGCTGCATGCGCAGGATGCCCAGCTTCGCAAAAAAGTGCGATGGCTCGAACAGGAGTCCCACCTCGAAGCGGCGTTGCAAATCGTCGCCGGCGAGGATGAAGACGGCAGTTTCGCCGGTCGGCAGCAAGCCGCTGTGCGCCGCGCCGCGCACGCCGCCGAACTCGGTGAAGGTGCGTTCGATCAGCTTGTTATGCGTCAGCAGCAGATCCAGCGCCTGCGGACGGATGTGCGGCAGCAGTGCCAGAATCAGGACGATGCGCTCGTCGGCGCTCATCGCCACTCCGGCGCCCGTGCGCACGGTGTCGGCGAACAGCGAAGGATCGCCGGCCAGATCGGGCGGCGCCGGGAAGACCGGCACCACCCCGGCGTCGGCATCCTGCGCCACGAAGTAGGTCTCGAAACGCGCCGTCAGCACCGCCCCGAACCAGTCGATCTCGCGCGCCAGGCTGCGCGCGTTGGCTGTCATTGCCTCTTTTTCAGCGCCATTCGACATGCACGGCCCTTTCCATCCATGGATGCCGGATCACCGAGAATGACCACGGCAGCGCGTCGAGCAGCATGTCGAACGAGCCGGCTTCCACTTTCAGGCGCCAGGCGTCGTCTTTCAGGTGCATGCTGCCGGGCCGCTGCAGGAACGATTGCCGCAAGCCGTCGGGCGAGGTGTTGCCGATGGTTTTCCAGTGCGCGATCATCGCCCGCAGCATCGTGTCCACCGCCTCGCGCTCCTCGTCGGTCGGCACGATCTCGCGCACGATCGGGGCGCTCAGCTTCAAGCCGCACAAGACCTTGTTCAGTCCAAGCTGGTATTCCGGGCAGCCGGTCTGGCCGCTGACGATGAACTGCACCAGGTGTACCGCGCGCTCGGCCGCCTCGGTGCTCTTGAAGCGGGCGCCCTCGGTCAGGCCCACCATCGCAAACAGGCGCGGAAGGTAAGGGCCGGCCAGTACCTGGCCGGCGTTCGACAGGTACAGGGCGTCGCACTCGTCATCGAGCACGCTGGCGGCGCCCGGCGCCAGGGCCGGCGCATGGCGCTGCGCTGGCGCGGCAACGCCGGCTGCTTCGGTCAGATGGGCCGCCAACGCGCGCGCATACGCGGCCGGTTCGAAGTGCAGGCGCTGCTCGAAGAACCAGCCAAAGGCAAATTGCCTGGTGCGCAGCCCGATGCGGGCCGCAGCGGGCGCCGGCAGATCCCGTGCCAGGGGGCCGCCAACCTCACGCGCGCAGCGCTGCACTGCCTCCAGGTCGGCCCCGGCCAGCAGCGTGACCACGCTGTCCAGCAGGCCCGCCGAAAACTGCGCGCTGTCCTCGCCGGCGCCGTGGAGCAGGGGGGCCAGCGCCGCGCGCTGCGCCGGCGCATGGGCGGCGAGGGCGCGCGCGCAGGAGACGGCGGCTCGCTTCGGAGCGGGCGACGGCGGTGCGGCGAAACGCTCGTCGAGATCGTCGAGATCGACCGCACGCTCGTTGGCCAGGTCGTCGAGCACCTGGCGCAGGTAGGCCTGCGGCGCGGCGCTGCGGCTGGCATGGGCCTGGGCGGCGCCAAGCAGGGTTCTTCCGTGCTCGCCGACGTTGTCGAGGTGGGCGGCGATCCGCCGCAGCACGTCGGGATCGGACTGCGCGTGGATGGTCGGTACGGCAGGCATGGGATCCTCCGGGGTGGATGGCACGGTGCTTGCGGGTGGCGGTTCCGCTTCGGCAGGCTGGCTGTCGACGTGTTCGGCGATGGCTTCGAGGTCGATCGCCTCGCCGCGCTCCAGGGCCATGTTGACGGCGCGCAGGAAGCCGGCGGTATCCGCGCTGCGTTCCGCATACGCGCTGATGGCGTGCTGCAGCACGCTGTCCGGGCTGGCCATGTGCGTCTCGATGGCTTGCCACAGCCGGCCAACTGTATCGCGGTGGGCGGCGTGTGTTGCCGCTTGCGCGCCGGGCATCGGGGCTGCGGTCAGTTGCATGACGGCGGCCAGCCAGCGGGCGCGGTCGGGCTGTGGCGCGCGCCCGGCGTGCGGCTCCAGCAAGGCGCTGAGTGCATCGAGCACCGGCGCCGGGAACTGCTGCGCGACCCGCTCCCACACGGCGGCGCGCGCGCCGATGTCGATGATCGCCTTGCGGGCATCGTCGCCGAGACCTGCAAAGACGGCCGGTACGAG
Source organism: Massilia scottii (assembly GCF_030846495.1). Lineage (NCBI taxonomy): Bacteria > Pseudomonadati > Pseudomonadota > Betaproteobacteria > Burkholderiales > Oxalobacteraceae > Massilia > Massilia scottii. Next base: position 27,684 of record NZ_JAVCWM010000001.1, read on the forward strand.
GCCGGCCGCATCGCCGTCGACGAGTGCGCGCAGAAGGAACGCGGTGCGGGCACGCGCATCGACGGCGGTCAGGTCGATACGTTGTGAGTGTTCAAGCGCGTCGTGGGCGGCGCGCAGGAAATCCGGGAGACACGCGCTGTGCGCGGCATGCACGGCGATGGCCTGCATCTGCATGTCGCGCTGCAAATGGTTCTCCACGGCGGCCATGCGGGCGGCTACTTGCCGCCACAGGTCGATCACGGGAGTACTCGGGGCGCGCAGGGCGGCGTTGTAGCGCTCCGGATCGAAGGGCGTCACCGCCAGGTGCATGATGCTGGCGAGCCAGAGGTCGCGTACCGGCGCCCCGGACGCGGCCGCGATGTTGCGCAGGATGGCGGGCGCCTGCGGCGCCACCAGTGTCGTCAATTCGTCCAGCAGCGCGAGCGGGAAACGCCGGGCGACACGCTGCCACACATCGAAGCGGGCGCCGGTCCGCGCCATCGCCTGACGCGCCGCGTCGCTGTGTGCCGAGAGCAGATCGGCCGTAAGAGCCGTCGCATCGGCATTGTCGAGCGCCGCCAGGATGCGCTGGACCGGTTGCACGATGTCGTCGGGCGGCATATTCGACGGCACAGGCGCGCCGACCGCCGCCGCATAGCGTATCGGGTCGAACGGCATGGCCGCCAGGTGCATCATGCTGGCCAGCCACCGTTCGCGCGCGGGCAGTTTCACTGCGCCGGTGGCGATTTGCGGCTGCCGCAGGATGGCGGCCGCGGCCGGGGCCATCAAGGCCGTCATGTCATCGAGCAGCGCAAGCGGGAAGCGCCGCGCGACCGGCTGCCATACGTCGGCACGGGCGCCGATGCGGGCGATGGCCTGGCGCGCAGCGTCGGTGTGCACGACAAGGACATCGGGCAGCAAGGCTGCCGCATCGGTGGCGAGTAACGCGGCCAGGATGCGCCGTGCCGGTTCGGCGCCCGGTTCAATGGCCGCCGCGTTCATTGCGGCGGTATAGCGCGCGGCGTCGAACGCGGTGGCGGTGAGGTGCGTGATGCTGGCGAGCCAACGGCGACGCTCGGGAATCGCTGCGCCGTGCGCACCGGCATGCAGATCGCGCAGGATGATGGCCGCCTGCGGCGCCAGCAAGGTGGTGATCCGACCGAGCAGCGCAAGCGGGAAGCGCTGCGCGACACGCTGCCATACATCGAAGCGGGCGCCGATGCTGGCGATTGCCTGGCGCGCCTCGTCGCCCTCCACCGCAAGCAGGCCCGCCTCGAAGGCGTCCGCATCGGATGACCGAAGCGCTGACAAGATGCGCTGCTCCGGGTCGGTGGCGATGTCGATCCGGTCGCGCAGGACAGGAATGGCTGGTGTTGGCTGGCTCTGACGTGCGGGCGCGTGCCCGGCCAATGCGGCCGCATGGCGGCGCGGGTTGAAAGGCATGGCTGCCAGGTGCATGAAGCTGGCGAGCCAGCGGTCCCGGTCCTGGATCGGTAGCTCCCTTTGCGGTGCCAGCAACGCCGTCATCCGGTCCAGAACATCGAGCGGGAATCGCCGTGCCACGCGCTCCCAGACGTCGTCCCGCGCGCCGATGCGGGTGATGGCGGCGCGTGCCGCTGCGCTGTGCTCAATGAATATATCCGCCGGCAGATTCGCCGCGTCCCCAGCCAGCAAGGCTGACAGAATGTGCTGTTCCATCTCTGCGCGACTCGTCGAGCCCATGGCGTTGGCATGGCGCGCCGGGTTAAGTGGTACTGCGGTCAGGTGCATGAAGCTGGCGAGCCAGTGGTCTCGATCCTGGATCGGTAGCTCGTTTTGCGGTGCTAGCAATGCCGTCATCCGTTGCAGAACATCGAGCGGGAATCGCCGTGCCACGCGCTCCCAGATGTCGTTACGCGATCCGATCCGTGCGATGGCATTGCGTGCCGCGTCGCTGTGTTCACTGAATATCTCCGCCGGGAGATTCGCCACGTCCGCAGCCAGCAAGGCTGACAAAATGCGCTGTTCGATGTCCGCGCGATTCGTCAGGCCCATGGCGGCGGCGTAGCGCGCGGCGTCGAACGGCATCGCGGTCAGGTGCATGAAGCTGGCAAGCCAGCGGTCCCGATCCCGGATCGGCAGCTCGCGCAATACGTCTTCGGCCTGGGGCGCCAGCAATGCCGTCATCCGGTGAAGTACATCGAGCGGGAAGCGCTGCGCCACGGGCTTCCAGACATCGGTGCGTGCGCCGATGCGGGTAATGGCTTCGCGTGCCGCTTCGCTGTGCGCGTCGAACATGTCCGGTGGCAGATGCGCCAAGTCCCCGGCCAGCAATGCCGAGTAGATGCGCTGTTCGGTGTCCGTGCCACTCGCCAGGTGCATGAAGCTGGCGAGCCAGCGATTGCGATCGGCGATCGGCAGCCCCCGCTGCGGCGCCAGCAATGCAGTCAGCCCGTTGAGTACATCGAGCGGGAAGCGCTGCGCCACGCGTTCCCAGACGTCGCCACGCGCGCCGATGCGGGCGATGGCGGCGCGTGCCGCTTCGCTGTGCGTACCGAACATGTCCGGTGGCAGAGTCGCCGCATCCCCGGCCAGCAGTGCCGCGAAAATGCGCTGTCCGGCGTCTGCGCGGCTGGTCAAGCCCATTGCGGCGGCATAGCTGGCGGCCTCGAACGGCAGCGCCGTCAGGTGCATGAAGCTGGCGAGCCAGCGGTCCGGCCCGCAGACCGGCAGCTCGCGCAAGATGTCCCCGGCCTGCGGTGCCAGCAACGCCGTCATTTGATAAAGGACATCAGGCGGGAAGCGCTGCGCCACGCGCTCCCACACCTCTTTGCGCGCGCCGATGCGGGCGATGGCATCACGTGCCGCTTCGCGGTGTGTAACAAAAGTATCGGACGGGAGGCTAGCCACGTCCGCTTCCAGCAACGCGGAAAAAATGCGCGCCTGCGCCGCCGCGCCGACGGCAAGGCTCATCGCAGCGGTATAGCGGGTCGCGTCGAACGGCATGGCGGCGAGGTGCATCATGCTGGCGAACCAGCAGTCTCGCTCGGCCAGCACGGCGTTGCCCATGCGGTGCAGGAGGGCGGGTGCCTGCGGCGCCATCAGCATGGTCATCTCATCGAGCAGCGCCATGGGAAAGCGCTGGGATACGCGCGCCCAGACTTGCGCGTTGGCGCCGATATGTGCAATCGCCGCGCGCGCCGGTTCGCCGGACAGGTCCGATAGCGCGGACGCGTCGGCGTCGAGCAGCGCGCGCAGCACGTATGCCGTCGCGGCGCGCGCTTCGACGGCCGCGGGATCGAAGGTCGTGCCTTGCCGCAGATCGTCCCACGCAGCGCGCAGAAAGTCCGCCGGACTGACGCTGCCGGCTGCATGGGCTGCGATCTCCTGCCTGCGGATCCCGGTTAGCTGGTCGCCCTGGGCGCCGGCCAGGCATGTTTCGATCCGCTGCCACAGCTTGACCACGAGCGCACTCGGGGCGCGCAGCGCGGCGCGGTAGCGTGCAGCGTCGAACGGCACGGCGCTCAGGTGCATCACGCCCGCGAGCCACGCGCTGCGCGCTGTTGCGGGCGATTGCGCCGCCACGCGGGCTTCCGGGATCGACACCGCCTGCGGCGCCAGGAGCATGGTCAGTTCGTCGAGCAGCGTGAGGGGAAAGCGCTGCGCGACCCGCTGCCAGACATCATGGCGTGCGCCGATACCGCGCATCGCGCCTGCCAGCGCATCGGCATGGACTGCGCGCAGGGCCGTCCATGCGGCTGGCAGATAGTCCGGGTTGGCTTCCGACAGCATGCGGACGAACTGCCTGATCTTCGCGTCGGCGGCAGCGGCTGGCGCCAGCGCCTCGAACATGGCGTCGGCCCATACATCGTGCTCGCGACCCGCCGCCGATCCGGCCAGCGTCGCCATGTCGTCGAGCATGGACAGCGGAAAATGCGCGGCGATACGCTGCCATAAGGCCTGGTCAGCGCCCTGACGCAGCATGACCGCGCGCAGGGCCGGGGCGTGGTGCGCCACCAGCTCGTCCCAGTCGGCGCAGATGGATGCCGCGTCGGCGGCCGCCAGCGCCTGCGCGAAGCGCGCCTGGGCATCGTCGGCGGGGTGCGCGCGGGTGGCGCTGTCGATGCCGATTGCCCGCAGCAGTGCCTGGGTTTGCGCGCCGGCGTCAGGTCCGAGTGCGCCGGCGGCTGCGCGCAATGCCGGCGTGGCCTCGCCCGATGCCACGCCCAGCACGTGCGCCAGCACCAGCTCCCACAGCATGCGCACCTGATGACGCCGCGCCCCGGCGCCGCCAGCAAGGGCGGCGCCGATCGCGTCGACCAATGCCAGCCACGCCCCGGCGTCCTGCGTCAGCAGCGGCACAAGGCGGCGCAGTTGCTCGCCATCGAACTGCTGCGCCAGGCGCCTGGCGACACCCGGCCGGGCCACGGCGCGGCGCAGAATGCTGGGCAAGGCCAGGGCATCGTTGGCCAGCATGCGTTCGAGCAGCGCCGCGGGGGTGTCGCCACGTCCGTCCAATCCGCCGCTGCGCAGGAAGCGTTCGAACAGGGCGGCATCGCTGGACGAAGCGCTCGCGTCGGCGACGACGCCAGGGTTGGCGTGCAAGGCGTCGACCAGTGCGGCGCGCAGCAGTTCGCGCAGACGTTGGCCCAATTCGGCATCGAGCAGGTGCGCAGGCACATCGCCCAGATCGATGTCGAGCCGCTCGATGCGGCGCAGGCGGCCATCATCCATGTCGTCGAGCACCGCTTCGAGCTCCGGCAGCATGCGCCCCTGCACCAGTTCCAGCAGGCGCTCGTGCGGCATCGGCTGGAGGCGCGGCGCGTCGCTTTCGAACGTCAGCTCGACATGCAGTTCTCCGATGCGGTGGACGGCGCTCATCGGCTCATACCCAGTGACTGTGGGCGTCGCGCTGCTGCTGGCGCAGCAGGAAACTGATCAGATAGGCGGAGGCGTCGTCGAGGGCTTTGTCGGCACCCCCGTCCGGCTCCGCCGCGTCGTGGCCGGCCAGCGTGGCGTGTCTCAGCTTGTCGAGCCAGTTGCGGAAACGCGATTCGAAATCGTCCATCTGCACGTAGCCCAGCCAGTAAAACGTGGGCAGGATGTGCGCCGGAAGATTCAGGCTGACGGTGTCCTGCGCAAATTTTTGGAACTCCGGATCGTGAAAGCGTGCGGTCCAGTTGGGGAACACGACACTGACGCGGAACGGGAAAAAGCCCTCGCCGGCGGCAGGAAATTGCGCGCTATCGCCACGGCGCGGCCGCAGCAGGGTGTGTTCGACCAGGTGAAAGCCTTCGCAGCGCATGTTCAGCGCGCGCAAGGTCGTGCTCAGTTCCTTCAGTTCGGCGGCGCCTTCGCCGGACTCCAGCTCGCCCAGATGCCAGTATGTCAATGGCGCGCTTTTGACCTTGAAACGGACGGCGGCGCGCCCCTCGGACGTGCGGTCGATCTCCAGGCGGCCGGGCGCGAAGGCCTTGCGCATCAGCGTCGTGGCGACGTTCATGGTGGCGCCGGGACGCGCCGCGCGCACGTGCCTGAACACGCCGGACAGTGCTCCTTCGCCGATGTGGGCGTCGGGTACGATGCGCAAGCCGGCGCGGCGCATCGGCTCGCACAGCGAGCGGCAGCAGGGATGTTCGTGCAGTCCCAGCAAGATGGCGATCTTGCGCTGGGCGCCGCTGACATTGTCGCTGTCCCAGGCCGGCAGGTCGTAGCGAAAGCCGGCGGCGCGCTGCCGCAGCAGCACCACGATGCGGGTGAGGAAGGCCAGTTTGTTGTCGAGCAGCCAGGCGTGCATCGTCTGGCGCACCGGGAAGTACGCATTGAATTTGCGCAGCGCCTGTTGTGTGTAGCACTCGCCGTACATCGCCAGCATGACGTCGATCACGCGCTCGCGCCGGTCCTCGAAGGGATCGAGGCGGCGCCGGATAGCGTCGAGTTCCTGCGCCATCTGGTCCGGCTCGCGCGTGTACAGCGGTTCGATATCGGGCAGCATCGCGTTGTTCAGGGTTTGGGAAAAATACGATTGGGTCAGGTCCGTGTCGATCGAAAACACGCTGGCGATGCCGGCCAGGTTCTGCAGGTAGTTCGCCATCACCTGTTCGAAGACGTACAGGTAGGCCTTGAGCTGGCGCGCGTGGGCGTGGGTTTCGGGCGGGGCGCTGGCGGGTACGCCGTAGGCATTGATGCCGTAAATGGCCGGGAACTGGTGCTGGATCGAGTAGTACGGCGCCAGCGGCTGGCCGGCGCCGGCCGGAATCTCGCCCAGGTGCTCCAGCGAGGCGTGGCGCTGGCGTAGCGCGCGCGCTTCGAACTGCAGTTTGTTCAAATTGATCCTGGCGCGCGAGATCAGTGCGCTTACGGCGTCGGCGTCGCTCTCGTCGTCGTCGTCGTTGTCGGGGCCCGCTGTCTGGCCCATGAAATGCACGCGCAGCATGCGCTTTTGCCGTTCATTTCTGGGGAAGCACAGGCGCGGCACCAGCCGCTTGCCGCCCGCGCCATGGAGCCTGGCGGACTTGCCCTCGGCGTCGCACAAGTCCAGCATGTGGACCTGGCGCACGCCATCGACGCCGCGAATCAGTCCGATCAGGCGCGGCAGCGAAATGCCCGCGTCGGGCGCGCGCTGCGCGCTCTCGGTAATGTGGCCGTGCGTGGTAAACGGTCCGGAAAAGAGCGCGTCGGGCGGCACGCCGTCGGCCGCCGCATGCTCGTAGCTGTCGAATTGCAGGCCGGAGATGAGGTGGTGGGCGCACAGGAAAAAAATGTCGGCGTAGATCGCGGCAGGATCGCGCAGGCTGTGCACCTCGATATCGCCCGTCAGGTAGAAATCCTCGGTCTCGAGCACGGCGATGCGTCCGATGTCCTGGCACAGCGCGCGCGCGGCGCCGGCCTCGGCGCGGATGCGGCGCGCCACGTCGCCCGCCTGCGCCGCCGTCGGCTGCGCGCGCACGCCGGTGGGAGGGTCGCCCAGCTTGAAGGCGATGTCGATCAGGCCGTCGGCGGAGCCGGCCTGGGTCACCCACACATCCTCGATTTCGGCAATGCGGTCGTACAGCAGGCGGCGCCAGTCGTCGGCGGTGACCGGCTCGCTCGGGAAGATGTCTTGCGGCAGGTGCAGCGCGTGCCGTTCCAGGTCGATCGTACCGTCGCGCCCGGCCAGGTAATCCTCATGCCGGAAGGCGGAGCGGTAGGCCAGTTCGGTGAGCGCGTAGCTGAGCTGGTCGAGCATGGTCACGCCCGGATCGTGGGCGTTGTAGTCGGTCCAGCGCTGACCGCACAGTGCCTGCAGCATGGCGGTGCCGGTGCGCTGCAGGGCCTCGAAATCGAGGCCGTCGGGATCGGGCCCGCGACTGCGAATGGTCAGCGCTGCGCTCATGCCTCGCCCATGCCGGCCACCTGTTCCTCGAGTGCGTCCATCAGCAGGTGCACGCGGTGGTAGGGCAGCAGGCGCAGGGCGCCGACGATCAGCTGCAGGTCGGGCAGGCTGACGCTGTAGGCGTGGGCAGCATCGGCATCGGCGGCGGCATTGGCCTGGCGGTTCAGGCGTCCGATCAGGTCGAACACGGTCTTGAACGGCAGTTCGGCCAGCGCCTCGATCACCAGCGCGCCCTGGTCGGCGCGCAGCGACAGGGTGAGCGCGCTCACGGCTGGCCGCCGCGCGCCGATGCCGGCCAGCTTGCCTTCATCGCCGGGTCGAACCAGAGCTGGGTCAGGTAGACCCGGATCGCGCTGCGTTCGGCCGGCGCGGTGCCGTCGGCGTCGTAGGCGCAGCCGACCCGGATTTGCAGCCGGTACGGCGAGGTGGCGGCCTTGTCGGTGCCGCACCAGCGCAGTTCGAGGCGGCTGCATTTGCTGCCGTAGTGGGCCTGATGACACGTGATTTCGTTTTTGCCGCCCTGGAAGGCGGACAGCGCGAAGGCGTGCAGCACCGCATACTTGCCCGAGTCGCGCTTGCCGGCGCCGGCCATGACCTCGAACGCCTGGCAGCCGGTCAGGTCGGAGGTGACGTCGTGCCAGTCGCCGTCGGCCGGCACGCTGGCGCAGGCGCGCCCGATGCGCCCGTCCGCCACGATCCGCCCTTGCAGGTCGAGCTCGAACTGGCTGGTGGCCGGGCGCGGCGGGCCGGCCAGGGTGGCGAAGCCGATCTCGGCGCCGGCCGGGCTGAGCGCCATCGCCTTGCGGTAGCCGGGCGTGCCGTCCGGGCCGTCGGCCGATTGCGGCCCGCCGGTGCCGAACACCAGGCTGCCGCCGCCCTTGTCCATGCGCACCGACCAGATCGCACTCTTGTCGGCGATGTCGTGGTAGAAGCTCATCAGGCGGCCCTGGCCGATCTGGCCGACCTTCAGGCCGTCGTGGGCATTCTTGTCGAACTGCTGGTCGACGATGTTGAGCATCGATTCGATCAGGGCGCCGAACGCGTCCTGGGCTGGCATCGCGCCTTTCTGGAACAGCCGCTTGAGTGTTTCCCGGCTATGAAGCGCCATTGCTATCCTCTGGTGAAATGATGAAGGTGGAACCGATATCGAGCGAGTTCAGGTCGGCCGCGCGGGCGGCGTCGGCGCTGGCGATCCCGATCAGGTGGCTGTGCAGCGGCACCGCCACGCTCCACGGATACTGCGGCGTGAGCGCGGCGTCGGCGGCGTCGGCGCCGCGCGCCGTGTCCGACAGCACGAAGCGCGCAGCCCCGGTGGGCGCCACGCGCAGCATGGAGCAGCCGCTGACGTCGGCAATGTAGTCGAGGCCGATGATGAACGATTCGACGTCGTGCATGCGCACGCGCCAGCCGAAGTGGGTTTGCGGTCCCGGCGCGCGCCACGGCGACAGGAAGGCGGAAATATCCTGGTTCAGGCGCGTGATGTAGTGGCCGCCGGCCAGCCCGTCCTTGAGGCGGATGCCGCAGCGCACCTGGATTTGCTCGTACACCGGCGGCTTGACCGCAATCGTGGCCGCCGGCGGCGCCACGGTGCGGATGAAGCGCTCGATGTCGTCGACCAGCTTGCCGTTCAGGTGGGGCATGGCGTCGAGCGGGGCGCCATCGGCCACATGCGGCAGCGCGACGATCAGCAAATGGCCGGGACGCACCCAGTCGCGCGCCGAAAGGCCTTCGGTGACCAGATTGGGAAAGCACTTGACCTTGTACACATCGGGGAATTGCTGCAGGATCAGCGCCTCGTAATCGGCCGGCGTCACCGCGCGTCCCTTGTGGCGCAGGCGCTCGGCGATCCGGGTATGCATCTGGGTGCGGCTCTCCGGCAAGGCGCCGCCGGACGAGGCGGCCACCTGGGTGATCTTGCCCAGGCCGGGAATGACGGTGCGGCTGCGCTCGATGCTGGCGGCCGGCAGGATCATGCTCGCCAGCGTCCCCGCGACCGCGCTCTGGCGCTCGATTTGCAGGGCGTGGGCATACACCGTGTAGACGCTGGAGAAGTGCTCCAGCGCGGCCGAGGCGCCGACCCGCAGCCAGTACAGGCCGGCCGGCATGACGGTGTGCTCGAGGCTGATGTCGGGCGGGATCGACAGCGTGACCACGCCCGAGGTCATGAAGGCGCTGGTGCCGTCGGCGATGATATTGCGCCGCGCTAGTGTTTTCCAGCGGTTGCCGCTCAGGTAAGACCAGTGCGGTTCGACCGGATGGCCGGGCACCGAATCGTCGCGCAGGTGGAAAAACAAGGTCAGGGCAGCCTCGAAGCCGCTGGCCGACAGGCCGATATGCAGGTTGCCCAGGTCCTGGCAATCGGGAATCAGGGTGACGCCGGTCTCGGTGGCCGCGCCGACCGCTTCCCAGCCGTGCGGGTGCAGGTGGATCAGCACGTTGTTGGCCAGCGCCTTGGGCGCCGCGCTGCGGTGCAGGTCGATATGGGCGATGGCGTTGTAGTTGAGCGCGATCGTGTTCACCAGCGGCGTGTAGGGCAGGTCGGGCACGCCGGCCTGGAAGTGGCGGCTCTTGTCGCGCAGGTTGCGCGTCATGGCGTGGCTGAGCGCGTACGGATACTCGCGGTGGCCGAAGGCGAAGCGCGGTGCGGCCAGGGTGAACTTGAAAAAGCCGTTGCGCGCCGTCGCGCTGTAGCTGGTGTCGGGCGTGGCCGGCGCGGCGACCGGCTTGACGCGCCCGATCACGCCGTCGCACGGCAGGGTGACGTGGCGCAGCACGCGCTTGCTGGCGCTGTGGCCGTAGTCGGTCCGAAACAGCGGCAGCCATGGCGCTTCGGCTTCGTCCGGTCCCCAGACGCCGTCGGCCAGCGCCTCGATCCTGGCGAAATACTGGTCGCTGCCCTGTGCGCCCGGATAGTCGTGATAGTACTCCAGGAAGCCGCCGCTGTCGGGCGGCAGGTCGCCCCATTCGAGGTCGATGTCGGCGCTGGTGAGCGTCTTGACGGCCGCTTCGTCGCTGCCGACGATCAGGTAGGAGCCGACCGTCGGCAGCGCGCCGAAGGGCTGGAACGGCAGGGCCGGGCTGAGCATGCCGATATGGTTGTGCAGCAACAGCTGGCGGCAGCCGCACACGCGTACCGCGATCGCGGCGGCGGCCAGGTGCAGCGCGCGCAGCAGGCCGAAGGGGTAGACATAGCTGTCCGGATTGAGGCGCAGGCGCAGCACCGGCACGGCGACCTGGTAATCCTCGCCGTGCAGCGCTGGCGCGTAGGGCACCACGGGCGGGGCGTCCAGGCCCAGCTCGAAGTCGATGCGCAGCGTGGGCGAGAGCGGCGCCGCGCCGGCGTCCGTGTCGCCCTCCCAGCGGGGATAGTAGGCAGGCACCGGCAGCCAGCCGGCCGGCCCGCTCAGTTCGATCAGGAACAGGCCGCGCAGGATGCGTGCGCGCACCGCCTCGTGGTCGATGCGCTGCTCGCTGTCCGGTCCGCCCGGGTGCGTGTCGCGCAACACCTGTTCCAGTGCGCGCAGGCGCTGGCCGAGCGTGTCGTCGTCGAAGCGCAAGGTCAGGCTGACCTGGCGAATGCCTTCGCGCATCAGGAGCACCGTGCTGGCCAGCGCCACGCCGAAGCGTGCATCCTGCACGGCGCGCTTGTCGCCCGGGTTCTTGGGCGCGCCCATCAGCGGCACGGCCGACAGCGGCGCGGGATCGGTGACGACCAGCTTGTCCGGCACGTCCAGCTGGCGGCACCAGATGTTGCTGGGCCAGGCGGCATGGGCAGGCGCCTTGCCTTTCTCATCCATGTCGGTCTCGGGGGCGATATCGGGGTCGCGGTGGCAGTACAGGGTGCTCAGCGCGCGCACCCGGGCGTCGCCCACCGTCAGGGCGTGCTCGGTCTGGTACACCAGGGGGGCGCCGGCGGCGCCGGACTGCGCGAAAAACTCGGTCCCCGCCGGCACCTCCACGTACTGGCCGGGGGCACAGGGGGCCACCACCAGGCAGGCATGGTCGGGCACGGCCGGCAGCGGCTTCATGCCCAGCACGCGCTCGTAATAAAAATCGATATGGGCGCCGGTGAAGCGGTTCAGGCGCCCGTGCAGGCGCTCGGCCATCTTGATGAAGGCGATCAGGAGCGCCACGCCGGGGTCGTGCTCGCCGCTCACCAGCGAATCGGGCAGCAGACGGGCCGCTTCCTGCTGCACCATTTCGATCGCCTTGATGAAGGCGAAATAGCTGGCCCGCATGCTCGCCTTGCTGATGTCGCCGGCGGGCGCGCTGTGCCATTGCGGCCCCAGCCCCAGTCCGGGCGCCGGCAGGAAGGCGGCAAAACCCCCGCCGTCGTCGCACAGGGTGGCGGTCACGCTCACCAGCAGGGTGTGCAGCTTGCGCCCGGCGTTGCCGGGACTGGTCGACAGGGAGCGCGTCCAGCGCTCGAGCATCCCGGTGGCCAGCGCCGTCATCGGCAGCGTGTCGACCCGCCACTCCGCTACCTCGGCGGCGCTGTCCCACCACTGCTCGAAGTCGCCCTGCAGGCGCGTCAGATTGGTCGAGAGAATGCGCGCGATGACGATGGTTTCGTCGGCCGAAAAATACGCTTCCCAGTTGCCGCCGACGCTGTTGTCGAGCTGGTAGAACTTGACCAGGCCGGCGTACTCGCTGGCCATGGCGAGCAGGTCGGGAAAGGACATTTCGGCCAGCGAAAAATAGCCGTCCTGCAGCGCCGGCAGGAGGCGCCCGGCCTGGCTGGTGCCGTCGCGCACGAACAGGCGCGGGGGATCGGCGTCAAAGGGTGGCATTGGTGCCTTCGGCGAAGTAGAACGGATAGACCATATTGCTGCGCGTATTGGTCAGGCGCACCGTGTAGGCGAGGTGGATGTCGAGCCGGCCCTGATCGATGCCGGCGTCGCCGATCTCGATCCGGTCGAGCGTGATGCGCGGCTCGAAAAACAGGATGGCGTGCGCGATCATGCCCTTGATTTCGGTCAGGGTGTTGTAGCTGATGCTGTCGAACACATGCAGCTTGATGCCGCAGCCGAAGGTGGGGCGCATGACCCGCTCGCCCGGCGCGGTCGAGAGCAGGATGCGCAGGCTCTGGCCGATATCGTCGTCGCCCGATACCATGGCCGCCTGGCCGCCCGCGCTGTACGGCCCGTCCGATTTGGTGAACGCCGGCGGAAAGGCCCAGCCGCGCCCGAGGAAGGATTGGTCGATGCTCATGGCTGCCTCACCCGCCGATCATGACAGTGGGGCAACCGAGCACGATGGTGCCGCCATGCTGGCACGGGTCGCCCACGCGCGCGGCCGCCTTGCCGCCGATGAAGACCGTGGTGGAGCCTTGGGCGATCTGATCCGGCGGGCCGACGCAGGTGCATTTGTCCCCCATCACGGCGGCCACCAGTTTGCCGATCAGGACCGTGGGTACGCCGGGGCCGATCACCGGGCCGCCCACGTGCGGAATCGGGGACGGGACGGCCGGCGTCTGCATCGGGCACACGTGCATATCGGTCTGGCGGGCGGCGGGCGGCATGGCGGCATCCTTTCGGGAGCGGTGGTCGGGGGCGGCAAAACGGTCGTCCGGCGCGGTCAGTTGATGTTCACGGTCGCTCCCTTGATGGTGGTCTGGCCGCTGGCCGAGAATTCGGCGCTGCTCGCCCCTTTCGCCACCATCGCCATGCCGGCCTTGATGGTGATGTTCTGGGCGTCCTGCGTCATATCCTTGCCGGCCTTGAGCGCCATGTCGCTGCCGGCCGTGACCGTGATCTTGGCCTTGGCGGTGAGCACGATGTCGGAGGCGCTGTCGAGCAGGATGCCTTTCTCGCTGAGCGAAATCGTGTTGCCGTTCTGGTCGGTGGCGACGATGGATTTGGCGTCGTCGCTCATGACCACCTTGTTGCCGGCGGGCGTGAGCAGGCTGATGACCTTTTTCTCGTCGTCGAACTCGACCTTCAGCAAGCCCTTGGTGACGATCGCCTTGGTATAGTTCTCGGCGCTGAGCGCGTAGGGCGGGGTACGCATGCTGCTGTACAGGCTGGCGATGACGACCGGGTTGGACGGGTCGTTGTTGAGATAGGCGACGATCACCTCGTCGCCGATCTCGGGAATGAAGAAGGCGCCCACCTTGTCCGAGCCGTAGGCGCTGGCCAGGCGCGCCCAGACCCCGCCGGCATCGTCCTGCAGCACCGGCAAGGTGACCTGGATGCGGTTTTCGCCGCCCGGATCGGCATCGAGCTTGGCGACCTTGCCGATGTGCAGGCCGGTCACGCCGGGCATCAGGCCGGACGCGGCTTCGCCGGCCCCGCCATGGCGGGCGCCGCCCCAGTCGGGGTCGAGGCCGAAATCGACGTCGGTGATCCAGTTGCCGTCGGCGATGTGATGCTCGACCGAACTGACGAACACCTTGCCGCTGAAGCGCGTGCCCACGCCCTTGAGCTCGATCAGGGTGCCGGGCAAGGCCAGTGGGCTGCCCTGGAAGGCCATGCTGCCGCGCACCCGCGCCAGCGCGGCCTTGACCTGGCGCGCCTTGGTCCAGGCCGTGAGCGCCGCCGTCTCCAGCGGCACCGGGGTTTGCAGGCGCAGCGAGGCGATGCCGCCCACCTTGCCCAGGGTGGCCGCGTCCAGGTTGCCCTGCAGCGACAGGTCCGCGGGCCCGGCGCTCTGGGTGGCGATCGCCTGGGTGGCGGGGTCCCAGCTCACCCCGGTCACCTGGGCGTACTGGGTGCGGGCATCGATCTCCGCCTCGAAGCGCATGATGTCGGTGCCATAGGTCAGGCTCAGCACGGCCGTGGCGCTGGTGTCGGGCGGCTTGACCGTGACGGTCTCGTCGCCGGTGATGACCAGCAAACCGTTCGCCTCGGCGCGCGCCAGCAGGAAGTCCCAGTCGCTGCTGTAGTACTGCACCAGCCCGTGATATTCGCTGGTGGTGTCGGCAACCTCGGCGCTGATGCCGGAACAGCCGCCCAGCAGCGCCGTGATGGCGGCGCTGTCGGTGCTGTCGACATGGTTCTTGTTGTTGCGGCTTAAGGTCAGTGCGAAGGCCGGATGGCGGCATTCGATGCACACGCGCACCCGGTTGCCGGCGTCGATGCGCACGCCGTGCTTGATGACGACGCCGGAAAAGATCGGCCACGTCTTGGCGCCATAGCCGGCTTCGATGCTGATGCGCGCGCCCGGCACCAGCTGCGCGGCATCGCTGACGGCGAAGGTCTTGGCCGCCATGTCGCCGTCGGCCACGTAGATGCGCGCCTGCGCCAGCTTGTTGACGCTGCGCGACACTTCCACGGCGATGACGCGCATGCTGTCGGGCAGCACCGTGCCGTCGCTCTTGACGACCAGCTTGAACACGCCCTTGCTGGCAGCGGTGGGCGAGGGCGGGCCGCCAGGGGCGGCGGCGTCGGACACGGAATCGGGCGGGGGACACATCGGCGCGGCCTTGTGGTTCAGTTAATCGGAGGAAAGCGCAGCACCATGCCGGGCGTCAGGGCGCGAAAGCCGACCAGGCCGTTGACACGGGCAACCTCCATGTAATAGCCGGGATCGGCATAGATGCGCTCGCATAGCAGGGGCAGGGTGTCGCCGGCGCGCACGGCCACCAGGTGCGACAGGTCGGGCGAACTCCTGGTCGCGCTTTGTTCGATTTTCTTGGGGCTGGCCATGGCCAGCACGCCCAGCGTGACCTTGGCGCGCAGCGGTTGTCCGCTGGGCTTGAACAGGGTGTAGTCGATATCCATCGACTCGACCACCCCGATGAAATTCATGTCGCCCCAGACGAAGCGCAGCACGTTCGGCTCGTGGATGTCGCCCTGGTAGTCGTAGACCAGGGCGCGCAGGGCGGCGAGCATGTCGGTGACACTGGCGCTCAGGCCGCCAGTGCTCATCAGCGAGCTGGCGTCGATCAGCGACACCACGCCGGTGCCGTCGAGGATCAGTTGCGGCAAGGTCAGCTTTTCCGGGTTGACCGCGCTGAACTTGGGCGTGGCGCCCGGCTGGCCCAGGGTGGGGCACTGGTTGTACTGCACGCTCAGGCGATGCTGGTAGCTGGCCGGATTGATCTGCACTTCGAAGGATGGTCCGGCGATGTCGGTGCCGTCCGCATCGCAGGTCGAAATCTTGAGCAGGTTTTTCGAGCCGAGGCTGATGCCGCCCATCTAGCGCTCCTGCATCTGGTTGATGGCGTCGCGCAGCAGGCGGGTGCGCTGGGCCACGGTCTTGTCGTCCGCGCCGAGCTGCGGCCCGCCGGGAACGCAGGTGTCTTTCTTGACGGGCGGCGCTTCCTGGGCGCGCGCGGCAGCGGCGCCGGGCGCGCCCTGTACCACGTTCGACTTGATGTTCAACTGGTTGATTTCGATGGGCATGGTCAGGTCAGTCGGTTGGAATAGTTATAGCTGAGGGTAATGTTTTCGATGGCGACTTCATTCTTTTCCGAGCCGAAGCCCTCGACTTCCCATTTGGTCGGATAGGCGTTGGCGAAACTCCAGGAGCGGATCGGCAAGCCCTGGGCATTCATCAGGCACACCACGAGCGGCTGGGCCACGATGGGGAGCACGAAGTCGCCCTCGAACACCGAGCGGCACCACAGCACCAGGGGCGAGCTCATCGGGGCGATGCCGCGCTTGAGCTGCAGGCTGCGCGACTTGTAGTGGGTCGGCAGGGTATGCACGTAACGGTTCTCGCCGCCTTCGACCACGGTTTCCGTCTCCAGTTCCGCGGAAATGCCCGACACTTCCTTGAAGGAAGTGTCGGCCAGGCCCAGGGTGGCCCCGAACATGACCTTGAAGTAGAAGGCGGACGGCTGGTAGCCGTCCGACGTCAGCAGCGATAGCGGGTTGAACATGCGTGGTCCGCTTAGCCGTTAGCGATGGTCAAGCCTTCGTGCACGATCTCGATCGTCTCGATCGATGCCTCGTTGCCCTCGGCCTTGAGATCGGTGCCGGTGATCTTGGTCGGCCAGGCGTTGGCCAGGGTCCAGACCATGGTCGGGGCCCCGGTTTCGTCGAGCAGGCTGATGGTCACCGGTACGCGCTTGACGGTGTTCATCTTGATCTGGTTGAACCACTCCCAGAATTTGTTGTCCGACTTGAACACCCCTTTTTTCATGGTCACGTTGCCGACCTTTTTCAGGCCGGGCATCTTGATCACCGAAAATTCGGGACTGTCGCCGTGGCGGTACTTGATTTCCTCGGACTGGATATCGAGCCCGCTGACTTCCTGGAACGACATGACCTGGGAATCCCATTTCACCTGGAAATAGAACTTGGGGAGCGGCCATACCGCTGTCGATTGTTTTGAGCCATCATCTGCCATCGCGAACCTCTTTCGTAAGTCACATCAGGGAAGAACTGCCCGTTGTTGCGTCAGGATTTTTGCATCTGTTGCTGGAAGGTGATCTCGATGAACTCGGCCGGCCGGCTGACCGCCACCAGGATGGTGACGCGCAGGATGCCTTCGAGAATATCTTCGGCGGTCATGGTTTCGTTCAGGCCGACCGAGACGCTGAAGGCGTCGTCCGGGCTGGCGCCGGCCAGGCCGCCGCGCTTCCAGATGCCGGTCAGGAAGTTGCGCGCCATGCTCTTGATGGTGACCCAGGTGTTGGCCACGTTCGGCTCGAACACATAGGCCTTGCTGGCCAGGCGCAGCGATTCTTCCAGCATGATCATGGTGCGCCGCACGTTGATGTAGCGCCAGTCGAGGCTGTTGCCGTCGAGGGTGCGCGCGCCCCACACCAGGGTGCCTTCGCCGATGAAGGTGCGGATCGCATTGATCGATTTGCCGGTGGTGCTGACGTTCAGGTCTTCCTGGTCGTCATGGGTGATGTTGACCGACGGCGAGGTCACTGCCGCCAGGCTGACGTTGGCCGGGGCCTTCCAGACCCCGCGCGTATTGTCGACCATGGTGTACATGCCGGCCATGGCGGCGCTCGGCGGCAGCAGGTTGAGGTTGCGCTGCACGGCCAGCAGGATGCGCGTGTACAGCGGGCTGATGGCCGCCAGGGTGCTGTGCAGCGTGGCGATTCGGTGCAGGCGATCGGCACGGTCCTCGACCAGCTTCCAGTCCTTCTCCAGGTTGTTGAGGATATCGCGCACCTGGCCGGCCTTGATGCGGGCCGCCGGACTCTTGCTGGTGTCGGCATACAGCACGCTGGCCAGGTCGTTGCTGAGCAGGTCCTTGAGCTTGCTGCGGTTGTCCGCATCGAAGCAGGTGAAATCGAGCTCCTTGGCGGCCACGATGGTCGTGTTCACCCACGGATAGTAAGCGGCGCCGAAAGCGAGGAAGCTGGTGCCGACCCCTTCGCGGAACGCGTTGACGGGGCCGTCGTTCAATTCCTTGTCGCCGTCGTACACATCGAGAATCGCAAAGCGGCTCTTCATCTTGTAGCCGCAGTGCTGCAGCATTTGTATTTGCAGCGCGTAGCAGTCATCCCTGGCGAGGAGAACGGCTTCCGGAATGACCAGCATGGTCGGTTCCTGTTCCTTGAGCAGGATATCGATGCCGCCCGTGAGGCCTTCGGTGTCGGGCTGCTTGTCGTAATTGCCCACCGAGACGATGTAGCAGGCGCCGCCGCCGTTCTGGAAGAACAGCTTCATGCTGTGATACAGCAGGTGCTTGCCCGCGGTCTTGGTCAGCTTGTAGGGCGCGCTCTGGCGCGCCTTTTCCCGCTTGAGGTTCTCCACATTGGCAGCTGCCATGGCCGTGCCGGCTGCCGTGGCATCTGTCTCGGCCGCCTTTGCAGCCGTATCGGCCGTGTCGTAAGCGGTTTTTTTGGCTGCCTTGTCCGCGTCGGCGGCTTTGTCGAGATCCGCCTTGGCGACATCCGCGGCCTTGCGCAGCGCCGCTGCCTTGTCGGTGGCAGCCTTGGCGGCGGCCGCGGGATCGCCGGCGGCGCCGCTGTCGGCAGCGCTGGCCTTGGCGTCGGCGTCGGCCTTCGTGGCGGCGGCCTCGGCGGCGTCATAAGCGCTTTGCATGTCGGCCTTGTCGGCTTCGGCGGCGCTGTCGAGCGCCTTTTTGGCATCCTCGGCGGTTAATCTGGCCTTCTCCGCCGCAGCGCGCAAGTCGGCATTTTCGCCGCCGGCGCCGGCGGCGCCCTCGGGCAGCGGCGCGGCGGCCGAGAAATCGGCGTCGTCGGGGCGCTCGATGTTGGCGAAGGCGAACACCGGCAATGGCGGGCCGCCGAAGTGGACCTCGAACTCGGCCATCGAGCTGATCCGCATGGCCTTGTTGTTCAGGGACGAGCCCTTGTAATCGGCAATTTGCGTGTGGCCGATAAAGGCCGGCACCGCGGTCGCGACCTCGACCACCGAGTTGGGGAATGCGTTCTGCTCAACGATGTAGACCCCGGGAGTTTTATATTGCGCCATCTTGCGTCCTTTCTGGTGGGTAATCAGGGGATGTAGATTTCCGACACTAATACTGGTACGGCACTTCCTTCTGTAATTTCCCGCCCGATGGCTGCCACGCTCGCGTTCGGCAGTCGCTTGATGAGAATTCTTTGGCCCAGCTCGCCCTGGTCGCGCAGCTGCAGGCGTTGTTGCGGGGTCTTGCGCATAGCGATCGCCTGTTCGCTGGCAAAGGTCAGTGCCGACCGGTTGCCGGGCAGGGGCGTGCGCCCGCGCGCCGCGAAGCGCAGTTTGTCGTCGAGGTCGACGATGACCGGATTAGGTGCATCCAGGTCGCTCAAAAAATGGTACTTCCAGACGCTGGCGCGGGCCCCGAAGCGGACCAGCCAGACTGGCGCGGCAGCCTGCGCCAGCGCCCCCGCCACATCGGCCAGGGCCAGCACCATGAAAAACGCGGGCCTGGCGCCTTGCCCGGCCAGACCCGCGGCCTTGTCCGGCACGCGCGGACGGCGCCAGGCCGCCGGCCCGGCCAGTTCATCGGGATGCAGGCGCCAGCGGCCCACGCCTTCGGCCTGGGCCCGGGCACTGTGGAAAAACAGGCAGGCGTCGGGTGCGGGCGCATCGAGCCCGGTGAACAGGGAAAAGTGGGGATCGGCCGAGAGCACGCCAAATTCGAGTTCCGCGCCCGCTTCGCGGCCGCCTTGCAGATCGGCGCGCGCCGCGGCCTGGCCGGCCAGCGCCAGGCCGCGGGCGGACGGACGGGTGAGGATGCCGAAGCGATCGAGCAGGGCGGCGCACTGCGGCGTCGGCACGAAGCGGAAATTGGCGCTGGCCCCATCGGGGAAATACGCGTGCTCGGCACGCAATTCCAGGAGAAGGGAATATGCGCCGTGCATGGCTCAGTGGCTTGCGTTGGTGATCGGTTCGGCCACGGTGCCGACCTGGTGCGTGATGTCGTCGCCGCCCACGGTAATCATGCGCACCTTGTATATGACGGAGGGCAGATAGCGCCCGCTGAGCATGGTCCAGAGATTGCTCAGCTCATGCGTCTTGAGGTTTTCGATATCGAGCAGGAGCCGTTCGATGCGCTCGTCGAGATCGGGCGTGACCTGATGGTCGAACACCGGCGTGCGCTGGAAAAAGGCGATGGCGCTGGAAATGAAGCGCAGTGCCTCGGGATAATTCTTGTCGCTGAAATTGGCGGCGACCACTACGTACAGATTGAGGAACAGCGGCCGGCTGAAGACCGGCGTGCGGCCGGCGCCGGGGCTGGGCGCGAATGCCTGCTGGGGCAGCGTGTCTTTCTCGATATTGGTCAGGCAGATCACCACCTTGTTGGCGATGTGCGGGGCGATGGCCCCGTCCTGGCCGATGATATTCGACACCACCACGATGTCGTCGGCGAGCTTGTGGCTGCGCCGCAAAAACTGATTCAGGTGCTGCGCGAGGTGATCGATGGCGGCCTCAATCATCAGCATGCTCTCCGTTCGGAACGCTTGGGAAAGATGACCGGCAGGCGCATTTCTGATCTCCCTGTTGTTGTAATTTCGGAAGACTTTATCATAAGACACTGTGTGGTTTTTTTTATTTTTGCGATGTCGCAATCGCCACATCAACGTGGTAATTTATGCGATTGTGAGGATCATTTCGTGATCGGTTTCGCCGGCGAAAACTGCACCGTGAGCGTGCGGCCGGCAGGCAAGCGCGGCTGTAGCGGCGGGCTGCGCGCCATTTTTCTGTTCTGTTCATGCGAGGTGAACGATGAGTGCTGATGCGCTTTACCAGGCGGCACAAGCCGGTCCCGAACCACAGCGAGAGCGCCAGGCGCGCGCCCCCGGGCCGGCGCAAGGCGTGGCCGGCGGATGTGTCGCCCGGTTCGTCGATGGACGGGCGCAAGCGGGCGCGCAAATGCAATTACAAACGCTCGCCGACAAACGGTTACAGGCGCGCCAATGCAAGGCCATCGGCAGCCTGATACAAGAAAGTGCGCGCGTACGGCAGATGCAGGCGCTGGCCCGCATGGCGGATAAAGCACCGGTGCAGCGTCAGGCCGGGGCGAACGATGCCGGACTGCCCGATCAACTCAAGGCTGGCATGGAAAGCCTGTCGGGGATGAGCATGGAGCACGTCAAGGTGCACTACAATTCGGCGCAGCCGGCGCAATTGAATGCGCATGCGTTTGCGCAGGGCAGCGATATCCACCTGGCGCCGGGCCAGGAGCGGCATTTGCCGCACGAAGCCTGGCATGTCGTGCAGCAGGCGCAGGGGCGGGTCAGGCCGACGATGCAGATGAAGGCAGGCGTGCCGGTCAACGATGATGCGGGCCTGGAGAGCGAGGCCGACGTCATGGGAGCGCGGGCGGCTGCTTTCGGTGGGTCGCCACGGCAGTACTAGAGCGCCGCGGCGCATGGCGCGGGCAGCGCGGTTGTGCAACCCTGTGTGCGTGCTATCGCGGACCATGGGGAGTGCGCCGCCCGATACCGATGAGGCCGGCATGGTGGTCATCAAGACCGGTCTGGAACGACTGGTCGCCGCCCACGACCCGGTGCGAATCGCTGCGTTGATGGATCTATTGCGTCAGCATGACCCCGACCGCATGCCGGCAATTGAACTTCATTGTGAACAGTACACGCCAGGGCAAAAGCGTATCGCGGCAGTCCGCATTCGAGTGGCGTATTGGCAGGCCAGTAGGCGGCCGACGTTGCCGCGCGTGCCCAGCTTGGTTCGGGCATGTACAACGCCTTGATCGCTTCCAGGGCCGGCACCGGCAACGTGCAGGCCGCCGTCGATCGGATCATGCTCGGCATGCGCGGCGACGCGCCGACCTTTTCGACTGGCATGGGAGTCAACCGGGCGTTGCCAGGCGGTGCCAGGGCAAGGGAAGGGCATGCGGACAGGGGCGAGGCCGGCCATGTGCAGTCGGTTCCTCCCTATCTGCTGAGGTTGCAGCATCTCACCGACGACCGCGACCTCTGACCCCCCTGCCGGCCACGCCGCTTACTGGATGACGCTGAGGCGCTGGCGCTTGCCGCTCTTGAAGGTGAACAGCGTCAGGCGGCCATCTTTCACATCGCCCCGGGCGTCGAAGGCGGTCACGCCGGTCACGCCCTTGTGGCGCACCCTGGCCAGCGCCGGCAGGTACGCCGCCGGATCGGTCGAGCCGGCCTGCTGCATGGCGGCCACCATCGCATGCATGGCATCGTAGGCATACGGCGCATACGTCATCACGTCGATACCGTAGCGGCGCCGGTAGGCCGCGCGGAAATCATCCATGCCTTTTTGCTGCTGCGCATCCACCCCGCCGGCTTCCGCGCAGATGACCTGGCCATCGGCCATGCCCTCGCCGGCGAGCTTGGCCAGCGAATCGGAACACATGCCGTCGCCGCCCATGAAGCGCAGCGGCATGCCCAGCTGCTTCATCTGGCGCAGCATGGGTCCGGCCACGGCATCCATGCCGCCGAAGAAAACCAGGTCCGGCTTGGTGGCTTTGATGGCGGTCAGGATCGCGCCGAAATCGGTGGCCTTGTCGGTGGTGTATTGTTGCGAGACCACGCGCGCGCCCTGGCCGGCGCGCTTGACGTTCTTGATGAATTCGTCAGCCAGGCCTTTGCCGTAGGCGGTGCGGTCGTCGATGACGGCAATCTGCCTGGCCTTGCCGGTTTGTACCGCGTACTTGGCGAGCGCGGCGCCCAGCTGTTCGTCGTTGGCGACGTTGCGAAACGCTGTATTGAAACCCTGGCGCGTGTACTTGGGATTGCTGGCCGAAGGCGAAATTTGCGGGATGCCCGCGTCGAAGTAGATTTTCGAGGCCGGGATCGTGGTGCCCGAGGTTTCGTGGCCGATCACGCCGCGCACCTTGGCGTCGACCAGCTTTTGGGCCACGGTAGTGCCTTGTTTGGGATCGCCGGCGTCGTCCTCTGCCAGCATCTCCACGCGGTAGCGCTTGCCGCCGATCAGCACGCCCTTGGCATTCAACTCCTCGACCGCCATGCGCGCGCCGTTTTCATTGTCCTTGCCGAGGTGGGCGATGGCGCCGGAGGTGGCAGCCACGTGCCCGATCCGGAGCACGTCCTGCGCCTGCGCCACGCCGCCGGACAAGCTGGCCAGCACCGCCGCGCGCAGCGCCCATCGAGAATTGAACCGCATAGCTTCCTTTTTCGTTGACGCGGCCGGTATGCCGCGGAGCGGCCAGCATACCACGCAGGAATCGTCCGCGCGCCTGCGGCTTTCCCCAACCGGCGGCCCGCCTCAGCTGCCTGAGCCGGTGATCTCGATGCCGCGGTTGCGCACGTGATACAGCACGGCCAGGCCCGCCAGGGTCAGCACCCCGGCGATCAGGGTCAGCAGCTCGCTGCCGCCGCGGGTAATCACGGCTGCGGCGTTCGAGGCCATGGTCGCGGCGGTCATGCCGTGATCGTAGGTGGCGCCGATGACGAGTTCGCGGTCGTTGATGGCGTTGGTCAGGTGCAGGCCCTGGCCGCCGCGGTGCACTGTCATCTTCTTGTCGCGCCACACGAAGGACATGCGCTCCGAACCGACCATGACGGTGCCGACCACGTGGCCGGCGTTGTTGATATCGGTGGCAAAGCTGTTGTAGTTGCCGATCAGCGCACCCAGGTCGACCATGCGCTTGCCGTCGTGCATAAAGGCGCGCCAGCGGCGGTCCTTCGTTTCCGAGGCGCCGACCACGACGCCATTGTCATTGATCGCCATGGCCGAGCTTTGGCGCCCGCCCAGCGTGCCCAGGTCGACCATGCCGCGCTCGGCGGTGTACAGGAAGGCGTGGCGATAGCCGTCTGCGTTGGCGGCCGTGCCGACCACATGCCGGTGCTTGTTGATGCCGCTGGCGTAGCTGATGTTGCCGCCCAAGGTGCCGAGATCTTGCAGCTGCTCGCCGCCGTCGTTGATGAAGGCGTGCCAGTCGCCGTTGGGAATGTCGGCAAAGCCGACGCTGATGCCTTCCTGGTTGATGCCCATGCCGTAGCTGCTGGGGCCGCCAAGGGTGCCCATCACGCGCATGCCGCTGCTGCGATGGAAAAGGAAAGCGTTCCAGGTGCCATCCTTGTTGCGCGCCGATCCGATGATCTGGCCATGGTCGTTGATGCCGCGCGCATCGCTGTGCATGCCGCCGCGCGAGCCCAGGTCGGTGATTTTGCCTTTCTCGAACAGCACGCCGCGCGTGTTGCCGTCGCCATCTTCCAGCACGGCGGCCACCTGGCCGGCGCCGTTCATGTCGTAGGCAATGGTCGACTCGCCCGTGGGTACGGCGATGCCGAGCGAATGGGGGCGGGCACTGGCCTCGCCTCCCAGCAGGATCAGAACGGCGAGGCAGGCAGGCAGGGCAGGGCGCATGCGGAATTCCTTTCGATAATGGGCGTCGGGGCGATATCCGTCGTAAAACGAATATCGATGAATATACGCCAGCATTGCGACCTTGAGGAATATTTTTTTGCTATGTCCTGGTAATTTTATTGCGCTGCTGGTGTGAATAGTAAACAACCCGCACGGAGCGGGTTGTTGGCGACAAACGGCAGGGCACGCGGTCAGATGGATTGTTCGATGATGCGAACCATGGTGGGTACCAGCTGGGCCAGGAAAACGAGGCCCGCGACCCAGATGATGATCGCCGACTTCGCCTCGGCGATTTTTGTATGAACTTCTGCAATGTCCGATTTGGTCGCGCCAATTGCCTTGATCACGCCAATATCGATCTTCATTGCCGCGACATCAATTTTGATGGCGGCAACATTGGCTTCCAGTTTTGTTATGCTGGCTTCCATGCCCCCATGATCGTGCAGTTCACCGCTCATGTCCATAGTGTTCCTTGACCATGTAAACGTTCTATTGTCCGGGGAGGGCAGTACCTTGCAAGGACACGCTCCCCGCAGGTTGGATGATCAGCCGCCGTGCAATGCGAACGAGTCCGGTCGATACTCGGCACATCCCTGCCGGGTCGACGATGCGTTGATAAAGGAGACTCGTACGGGGCAGGTACTGCTCATCACAGTAAGACCTCGTCCATTGGAATTAGTTCTGCTGTTCCGGCACCATCACGTATTGGTTTCGTCCAGTCCGATCGGGTTCACGGCGTGCTGATGAACGTGGTAAAGCCCGCGTTGGGTTTTCGATCACCAAGGATGAGCGCATCAGATGTACTTCTCGATGAGGCGTACCGCTGCCGGCACTAACTGAGCCAGGAAAACGACGCCTGAAATCCAGAGGATAATTGCCGACTTCGCGTCCGCCACGGTGCTGCGTATCTCCAAACGCACACCGGCAATGTCGGACCGCACTACCGCGATTTCGGACCGTACCTCGGCAATCTCGGACCGAAACTCGGAACGCACCCCGGCAATCTCGGACCGAAACTCGGAACGCAGTTCAGCAATATCTGATTTCGTCGCGCCATTGGCCTTGATCACCGCTACATCGATCTTGATGGCGGTGATGTCAGCTTCCAGCTTGGCTACGCGGGCTTCCATGTCGCCATAATCATGCAGGTCGCCGTTCGTGTCCATTGTGTTTCCTCATGATTGACAGGATTTCGCCCGGTGGCACGGGGCCACTTCTGCTCTTTACAGTAAGACCTCGTCTGTTGAGCTTCGTTCTGTCGGACCGGTGCCAACATGCATGCCGCCACACGCAAAGTCGGTAGCCGGCCGGTAAAAGCAGCCTGTGACGCGGTTCATGGTGGTTGTACGGGAAGTTGCTTGCCTGGTGCGCAAAGAAGGAATTTGTTCGACTGGATTCGTTTCGCGCGCTCTGCGGAAGACGCCAACCGTCGCGTCAATTTTCTACGAGGTCTCGCGCGCCATCGTTAAATTTGCCGTCAATGCAGAAATGTGTAAAAACTTGCTCAGAGGCGGATCCTGAACGCCAACGGTGCGGGTCAGA
This sequence comes from Massilia scottii, assembly GCF_030846495.1. NCBI lineage: Bacteria > Pseudomonadati > Pseudomonadota > Betaproteobacteria > Burkholderiales > Oxalobacteraceae > Massilia > Massilia scottii. Next base: position 53,235 of record NZ_JAVCWM010000001.1, read on the forward strand.
TGTACCTCTCGATCAGGCGCACTGCCGCGGGTACCAGCTGAGCCAGGAAAACAAGGCCTGCAACCCACATGATGATGACCGACTTCGCTTCGGCCACAGTGCTGCGTATTTCCGACCGTACTTCGGCGACCTCGGCACGCACTTCGGCAATATCCGACTTGGTCGCACCCGTAGCCCTGATCACCGCTATGTCGATTTTCATCGCGGCAAAATCGGCTTCCAGTCTTGTTATGCGAGCTTCCATGTTGCCATGATCACGCGGTTCGCCGGTCATGTCCATCGTGTTCCCAAATGAGTTAGCGGTTTTCCGCACGCTGATGCCAGTCGGTCGCACGCACACGGCACCTGCGCGCGCAATGGTCGACCGCCATATCATGCGATTGATGCCGGCGGCAACTCGGTTTCCGCCGGCCATCCCGGCGACGCGTTGGCGAAAGATGGCCGCGCGCGACCACTATCGCCCACCAGAGTAAGACCTCGGCTATCGTATTTGGTTCTGCCGCATGAGGGGCGTCATGCCTGCGGCGAGATGCAGGGCGGTGGCCATCCGGCCAGCGCCGAGCAGGCGCTTGCACTGTTCACCCTGGCACCGGATGGCGCTGCGCGGATGCGCGAGGAAGGCAATCGTCCCGATTGCCCTGGATTGCCTCATTTCTCAGAACGCATAGCGCGCCGTCAGCTGGACCGAGCGCGGCGCGCCAGGCAGGTTCAGATTGCCGTTGCTGCCATGCCCGGCAACGATGTACTGGCGGTCAGCCAGGTTCATCGCATTGAGCTGGATGTCGACCTTGCCCTGGCGGTAGTACGCCATCGCATCGATTGTCGCGTAGCCCGGCAGCGCCACGGTATTGCCCGGATTGGCAAAGCGCTTGCCGACGGCATTGCTGCCGGCGCCCACGCCGAAGCCGTTGCCGAGCGACTTGGTCAGCCACACGTTGGCGCTGTGCACGGGCGTGAGGGTAGGGCGCTTGCCCTGCACCGGTTGACCGGAATCGATGGCGACCGACGACACCGCCCGCGCATCCAGATACGCGTAGCCCGACCACAGCTGCCAGCCATCGCCAAGCTTGCCGGCGAAGGTCAGCTCGATGCCATCGCTGCGCTGGGTACCGATCGGAATGAGGCGGTTGGTGGTAGGGTCGGTCGCCTTGATGTTGGTGCGCTCCAGACGGAACAGCGACACCGCGGCGGTGGCATTGCCATCGAACAGGTCGAACTTGGCGCCGATTTCCTTGTTGGTGGTTTCCTCGGGCGCGATCTGGGCGTTGTTCGCGGCCAGCGCAAACGATTCGCCCGACGGCTGGAACGACTTGCTGAAGGACGCGAAGTACGATTGCGTCTCGCCCGGCTGATAAACGAGGCCGGCGCGCGGGCTCCAGGCGCGGTCGACGCGGGCGAGGTTCGACTGGCCGGCGCGGCGTTCGCGGGTTTCCTGTTCAAAACGGTCGAAGCGCACCCCGGCCAGCGCCTTCCACTGCGCCGACAAGGTCGCCATATCCTGCACATAAGCGCTGGCCACCGTCAACACGCCCAGGTTGTCGGTCGACGGCGCGGCGCTCACGGTAAACGGCAGCACTGGCGCGACCGGATTGAACAGGTTGACCTTGGCGATATTGTTCTGCGAGCGGAACAGCTGGTCCTTCTCCTGCTTGCCGATCTCTATACCGTACAGCAACTGGTGGCGCATGCCGGCCAGGTTGGCGATTTGTTTCAGCTCGGTCTGGTTGAAGTAGCCGGTTTCATCGCGCATCACATTGCTGCGGTTCAGCGACGCCGTCAGCGCCTTTTCATCGACCGCGCCAGCCAGCGTATTGTTGCGGTCGAGCGTGTAGTTATAGTGGCGGAAGGCATTGCGCAGCGACCAGGCATCGTTGAAACGGTGATCCAGCGTAAAGCCGAAGGCCTTCACTTCCGCTTCGGAGTAATCGTTGTTTTTCGCGTTGGCCGCGCCGTAGTAGGTGCCGGCGGGAACGTCGACCGCCCTGCCGCGATACGCCGGCACGCCGAAATCGGTCACCCGCTTGTCGCTCAGGTATTCGGCTTGCAGCAGCAGCCTGGTGGCGTCGCCGAGCTTGAGCGAGACCGATGGCGCAAACGCTTCGCGGTCGAGAAACTGCTGGTCGCGGTAGCTGTCGGCACGTTCGATGGCGCCGGTCACGCGTACCGCCACCGGGCTGGCGCTGTCAGCGCGGGCGATGTCGATTTCGGCGCGGCGCTGGTTCCAGCTGCCGGCCTGCAGGCTTACCTCGTTCTTGTTGATGCCGGGCTTTTTGCTGATGCGGTTGATCAAACCGCCGGACGAGCCGCGCCCGTACAGCACCGATGCCGGCCCCTTGATGATCTCGACCTGCTCCGTGTTGGACAGGTCGCGGAAGTACAGCGCATCGTCGCGCATGCCGTCGACGAACTGGTCGGCGATGGCGGTAAAGCCGCGGATGGTCACCTGGTCGCGCTGGCCGTCGCCGTGCGACAGGCCAATGCCCGGCACCGCCTTGAGCACATCCTGCAGCGAGCGCGCGCCCTGGTCGCGCAGCACGGAAAGCGGCACCACGTTGACGGTTTGCGGAATATCGCGCAGCGGTGCGTCGATCTTGGTGGCGCTCGTTGCGCTGGCCGGGTTGTAGCTGGTGTCCTGGTCGCGCGTGGCGGTGACGGTGATTTCCTTGAGCGCGGTCTGCGGCGTCGCTGTCTGCGCGAGCGCAGGGCTGGACAGTTGAGGGAGCGCGAGCGCGATGATGACGGCCAGCCGGGTCTTTTGCATTGCCATATTGCATCCTTTTGTTTTTACGTTGCTTAGCTAGTACTACGAATGATAATGATTCCTATTACTATTATTGCTGAGCAACGTAAATATGGCAAATTTAATGTGCATTGCATAGATTTTTAGGCCGGCATCAGAACAGGGTCTGTTGCAAACTCGTCAGGCTGGAGAAATCGTCGCCCAGGAAGGGCAGGATGGCGTCCGCGATCGGCTGCAGCTGGCGCGTGACGTAATGGTCGTAATCGATGCGCGAGCGCAGCGTTTCCAGCGGTTCGGGGCCGGCCAGCGTCATCACGTACTGGATCCAGCCGCCTTTCTGGTACTGCAGCGGACGGCCGTGAAGGCGGTTGAAGTCGTCCGCAAGGCGCGCCGCCCGCACCGGGGGCGGCGTATTGCCCTGGTATTGATCGAGCGGGCGGCGGATGCGCTTGCGGTACACCAGCAGGTCGTCGAAGTCGCCGCGCAAGGTGCTGTTGACGTACTCGCGCACGTAATCGCGGTAGCTTTCGCGCCTGAAGATGCGCAGGTACAGGGCTTGCTGGAATTGCTGCGCCAGCGGCGTCCAGTCGCTGCGCACCGTCTCCAGGCCCTTGAATACCATCTCCTCGCCGCCGTCGTCCTTGCCGACCAGCCCCGCATAGCGCTTCTTGCTGCCTTCTTCCGAATTGCGGATGGTCGGCATCAGGAAGCGCCGGTAATGCGTTTCGTACTGGAGTTCGAGCGCGCTGTCGAGGCCGAATTCCTGCTGCAGATGCCGGGTCCACCACGCATTGACATGGGCGACGAGCGCGCGGCCGATCTCGCCCGCCTGCGCGTCGTCGTGCGCGTGCTTGAGCCAGACGAAGGTCGAATCGGTGTCGCCGTAGATCACCTGGAAGCCGCGTTCCTCGATCAGCTCGCGCGTGCGGTGCATGATCTCCTGTCCGCGCAGGGTGATCGAGGAGGCCAGGCGCGGGTCGAAGAAGCGGCAGCCATCGGACCCGAGCACGCCGTAGAACGCGTTCATGATGATCTTGAGCGCCTGCGACAGTGGCTGGTTGCGCTCGCGCTTGGCCGCTTCGCGCCCCTGCGCGATCTGGCTGACGATGGCCGGCAGGCAGTGCTTTTCGCGCGCGAAGCGCGCACCCCAAAAGCCCGGCACGGTGGCGCCGCTGTCGTCGCGCAGGCCTTCGATCAGGCCGACCGGATCAATCAGGAAGGTGCGGATAATCGAGGGATACAGGCTTTTGTAGTCGAGCACCAGCACCGAGTCGTACAGGCCCGAACGCGAATCCATGACGTAGCCGCCCGGGCTGTTTTCGCCGGCGACATCGCCCAGGTTCGGCGCCACGTAGCCCTGGCGGTGCATGCGCGGCAGGTACAGGTGCTCGAAGGCGGCCACCGAGCCGCCGCTGCGGTCCACCGCCAGCCCGGTGACGCTGGCCCGTTCGAGCAGGAAGGGCAGCAGCTCGGTCTTCTCGAAAATGCGCGTGACCAGTTCGCAGTCCTTGAGGTTGTAGTGCGCCAGCGCCGGCTTGTCCTCATTGAAGCGGCGTTCGATTTCGGCCATGCGCTGGTAGGGATTGTCGATCGCCTTGCCAACGCCGAGCAGGGTGCGCGACACGTTTTCCAGGCTGAAGGAGGAAAAGCGCCAGGTCGCCGATTTGAGCGCGTCGATGCCGTCGATGATCAGGCGCCCGGCCGCGCCGGCGAAGAAATGCTGCTGCGTGCCGTGTTCGCGCCACTCCATCGGGCTGCCGTCGCGCCCCAGGCGCAAGGGCACCTGGCAGCGCTCGGCGTGCTTTTGCAGCACGCGCAGGTCGAACTGCACCACGTTCCAGCCGATGATGGCGTCCGGGTCGTGCGTTGCGAGCCAGGCATTGAGGCATTCGAGCATGTGCGCGTGGCTGTCGCAGTAGTCGAGGGCGAAGTCGAGCGTGAAATCGTGCACCTTGTCGCTGCCGTTCGGCGGCCCCAGCATGTACACCTGGCGCTGGCCGCAGCCTTCGAGCGCGATCGAATACAGCTCGCCGCGCGAGGTGGTCTCGATGTCGAGCGAGACCAGCTTGAGGCGCGGGCGGTAGGCCGGCGCTGGCTTCAGATGGCTGCCCAGCGCCACGCCCGCCTGGCCGCCGTCCGGATCGTCGTGGAACCAGACCGGCGCCGTGATGAAGCGCTCCATCAGGTAGCGCTCGGGCGGGCGGATGTCGGCTTCGTACACATCGATGCCGTAGTCGCGCAGGCGCTTTGCCTGCTTGAGCAACTGGCGGTAATGCTGGCAATACAGACCGAATACGGGGCGCCGCTGGAAGTCGACCAGATCGAGCTCACGCAGTTCGCAACCGCGTTCACCTTGCAGCAGTGCGGCGACCTGGGTGCGCCACTGCTCGGGAATGAATGCCACCGACGGCTGCGCCGCCAGGCGGATCTGGCGCGGGCCCTGGTCCGTCGCCAGCCAGAAGTCCACTTCCGTGCCGGCGGCGGTATCGCGCCAGTGTCGGGTCAGAAGAAATCCTTGCTGCGGTTGATTCAAGTGACTACCTCTGAAATGCTGATGGGGCGGGTGAATGTGCGCTGTGTGCAACGTGCCAGTTGCCGGACGGCTCCGTATACTAAGCGAATGTGACGCAACAACATAGAGCGCTGCAAGTTTCCTCGAATGGCGCCAGCTCCATTGGCACGCGGCCGGGCCGGCGTGATCATTGTCAAAGCCGCGATAACCCACATCACGATAATAAGAGCCAGTCTCGGCAGATTGGGCGACGTGACCGCAGTGCCGGGCGGGCCCATTCCGGCGACCACTCTTACCGCGCACCGCGCCCCCCTCCAATGAACACGGTGATGAACAGGCTGTACGCCGACTACCTCATGCCCACGCGCCTTCCGTTGTACGAGGATTTTATTCGCGCGGCGGGCAATGCGGGGTATGTGCAAACGTCGGTGCGCCAGTATGTGCATGCTTTGCGCGAACAAGGCCCGCGTCGCCAGCAGAAAGTCGTTATTCACCGCCACGACATCGATACCGATCTCAGGACTGCTAGAAAACTATTCGAGATCGAGAAAAAATATGGTATCAAGGCCAGCTATTATTTTCGGCTTTCCACGCTCGACTTCGCGCTGATGAACGAGATCGAGGAATATGGCAGCGAGGCCAGTTATCATTATGAAGAACTGGCTACCTTCGCCAAGAAGCACCACATCAAGGATCCCGCCGTCATCCAGGCGCGGCTCGGAGACATTCGCGACGATTTCGCCCGCAATGTTGGTTCGATCGAGGATCGTTTCGGGCGCAAGCTGACCACCGTGGCCAGCCACGGTGACTTTGCCAACCGCCGCCTGGAGTTGAGCAACACCGAGATTCTCAAGGACCGCGCATTGCGCGAGCGCTGCGGGATCGAATGCGAGACGTACGACCGCTCGCTGCTCGACAACATCGACATGTACATTTCCGACCGCCCGTTTCCGCAATATTACCGCCCGCTTTCTCCATTCGATGCACTCGGACAGTACGCCAGAATCTGTTTTCTGACGCATCCAAGGCAGTGGGAAACAAACTGGATTGAAAATACCCGGGACAACCTGTTTCGTTTGTATGAAGGCGTGACCTGGTAGTCCGGACATACGGCGCATGGATTCATATCAGCATTGGCATTAAGCCGGCTCAGACAGCGAGCTCGGCAATCCCCCCGGACTTATTCCTCATCAAGCACCGGCATGATCGCGCGGACCACACTGGCTTGTCAGCGGGGACGTCCGTCCCCCGACATACAACCTTGAGATACTCACTATGAAAGCAGACTTCACATTGTTGGGGCATGCCGGCTTCCTGATCGAGACCGATCACGAGATCCTGCTGATCGATCCCTGGCTGAGCGAGAACGGTGCGTTTTTCGGCAGCTGGCATCAATGGCCGCCGAACAGCCACTTGCTCGGCATGGTGCAGCAACGCTGCGCCGACCGGGTGCTGAACATTTTCCTGAGCCATGCGCACCAGGACCATTTCGATGCATCGACGCTGCGCGCTTTGTCGAATCATCCGCGTTGCACGGTTTTCATTCCGAACTATAAAGATAAATATCTGCTCGACACGCTGCGCGGCATGCAGCTCCAGACCGTCGAACTGTCCGAGGGCGACCAGGCGGGCATCGGCATTCGCTTGCGCGTGTTCATCGATGATGGCGGCATCAATCAGGATGCCGCCTTGTTCGTCAGCACGCCCGATTTCACCTTTTTCAATCAAAACGACTGCAAGATGTTTGACCGGCTGGCGATGCTGAAACAGGAACTCGGCGACATCGACTACTATTCGGTGCAGTTTTCCGGCGCCAACTGGCATCCGGCCTGTTTCGAGATGCCGGCGGAGCAGCGTCAGACTCTGTCCAGGAAAAAGGCACTCAGCAAGTTCCACAACGTCCTGGGTGGCGTCCGGACCCTTGCTCCGCGCTTTCTCGTGCCGGCGGCGGGGCCGTGCTTTTTCCCGTTTCTCGATCCCGCGCTCAGCCTCGGCAGCGGAACGATCTTCGTTCATCAGGACCAGCTCGATCACTACCTGACGCAGAAAGGAATCGGCAACATCCTTTATCCGCGGCCGGGCGAGCGCATTGACGAGAGCGCGAACCGGATTCCCATCGCCGCCCCCACGCCCGCCGAGCTCGAACGCTACCGGGCCGCGCATCAGGACGTGTGGGAACACACCGCCGACACTTTCTCGGCGACGCGATTTGCGCACGTGCTGCAGCGGCGGCTGGATATCATGGCCGACATGGCCGTGCCACCGGACACGCCATCGATCGCGTTCAACTGGGGCCCGGGCGACGCCGACTGGCTGCAGGTGGACCTGGTCGGCAAGGTGCTGGTGGCATCTCCCCAACCGCGCCCGCCCTGCATTGTCCTGACAGCGAGCACCACATATTTTTCGCTGATGTGCACAGAGGCGCGCTGGCAAGACCTTGCATTGAGCCTGCGCGCAAGGCTCCAGCGGCTGCCGGACGTGTACAACACGGTCGCCAACATTTTCCTGTTCGCCGATGAAGCGAACCTGGCCAGCTCCCTGGAGCACAATTTCAACCTGTCGCAAGAGCGCATCGTGATCGAACACCTGGGGCGGAAATACGAGATCAACCGCTATTGTCCGCATCAGGGCGGCGACCTGGCTTACGCCACCATCGACGAGAACCTGCACGTGGTCTGCCCGCGCCACAGCTGGCGCTTCGATTTGCAGTGCGGGGGCATGTGCAAGTCGTCGGGCATGGGCATTGCCGCGGTCAAACTTGGCGGGACGAGCGAGGACGGCCTGGCCGGCGGCGCCGAGCCGCCTGAGTGATGGTGTGAGAGCAGTGGGGCGGGAACCCGGCCGACAAGGTCGAGATCGGGGCCTGCATAGGCTAGTCGAGGTCCAGGTAGCCGCGTTCCCGCGCCAACTCCTGGTTGTCGAAAATAGCCATCGCCGTTTTCATGCGCCTGAATCCGAATTTTCGATAAAACGGTTCCTTGCCCGGCACCGCATACAGCAGGATCTTCTTGTGCCCGTGGGACAGCGCGACCAGCTTGGCGACGATTTGCTTGCCCAGGCCACTGCCCTGGTATTGCGGCAAGACCGCAACGTCGCACACGTAGGAGGTGTCGACGCCGTCGGCCAGGGCGCGTCCCACGCCGACGATGCGACCGTCCTCATGCACGAAGCAACGGTAACGGCTGTTGGTGAAAACGATGTTCAGATTGGCGGCGCTCTTGTCGCCAAGCGCGACCTTGTAAAGCGCCGACAGTTCTTCCCAATCGACTGCATCGAGCGAGTCGGTCCATTCCAGTGCCATGCGGTTCCCCCAGTGAATTGTTTCGAAAGTTCTCACATTAACGCAATTGCAAGTGTTGCGCCAAGTGGCTGAACACAGTCGCGATCCGCCGCAAGTATCTGGACTCGGTATGCGTCAGCAACCATAGCTCGGTCTGGCATTCGTCGAGTACCGGGCTCAATTGCCTGAGGTCCGGGCGTGCTTGCGCCAGGAATAGCGGCAGTACGCCCACGCCCAGACCCATGGCCGTGAACTCGGCCACTGTGAGGATGCTGTTGACGCGATAGCGCGGCGCGACCCTGGGAAAATGCCTGCGTCGCCACACTACCGACGGATGCTCGGGCATGGCGTCGTCCGGGGCAATCCAGGCCAGCGATCCGGCGCGGTCGGGATCGAACTGGGTTGGCGCGCCATCTGTCGCCCCGAACAGGGCAACCCTGATCGGCCCCACGTGCTTGCCCACCACATGCGGCGGGGGGCGCTTGGTGACGCGCACGGCAATGTCGGCGTCGCGCTGCGTCAGGTTGGCCAGCTCGTTGCCGGTATGCAGCTCGAAACCCAGCTTCGGGTGCAGTACGGCCAAGGGCTTCAGGGCGGGCGCGAGCAAGCCATGCAGGATCGTGTCCGTCGTGGTCAGCCTTACCGTGCCGGCAACCTCATCAGGCTGGCTCTGCAGCAGCGCACGGGCGGCCTCGACCTGGGTCTCGATGTGTTCGGCATGGAGGGCGACCTGGGCCGCCATGTCCAGTGGCACGCAGCCTTTGCGCGATCGCTCGAACAAGCGTTGGCCCAGCCCCTTCTCGATGCGCTGGAGCACGCGAAACACTGTGGAGGCGTCCACGTTCAGGCGCGCGCCAGCGCCGGCGATGGTGCCGGCGCGCGCCAGAGCGAGGATCACCTGCATGTCCATTGCACTGAGCTGGTATTGCGTTTCTGCATTGATAGTCTGCATGTTTGCCTATTTTCATTGCAAATTCGAATCGATATATTACCTGCATTCACCCATCCGGAAGGAACAACCCATGGAAACCCGACCTCATCAAAGCGCGGCCGCGTATGGCATGACCCTCTTGCGTATCAGTCTTGGCATCATGTGGATCGCCCACGCGCTGCTCAAGCTGTGGGTCTTCACGCTGGCGGGAACGGCTGCCTACTTCGCCAGCGTCGGCTTGCCATCCGTGCTGGCCTATCCTGTTTTTGCGGCGGAACTGCTGGGCGGCCTGGCGCTGGTCGGCGGCGTTTATGCGCGCCAGGTTGCGCTGGCGCTGACACCGATCATGACTGTCGCCCTGTGGCTGATCGGTGACGGCGCGCTTGCTGCCATGCGCAGCCCGTGCTTCACCCTGCGCTGATCGGCTTGCACGATGAATCCGACACTCACACTCATCAGCCACGCGCTCTGCCCATACGTGCAGCGCGTCGCCATCGTGCTGGCCGAAAAGGGCCTGCCGTTCGAGCGCCGCGCTATCGACCTGTCGGCCAAGCCGGACTGGTTTCTTGCCATCTCGCCGCTCGGGAAAACGCCGGTGCTGCTGGTCGATGGCCAGCCGATATTCGAATCGGCGGCCATCTGCGAATACCTGGACGACGACTATGATCCGAAAATGCATCCCCGGCACTCCCTGATCCGGGCCCGGCACCGGGCCTGGATCGACGTCGCGTCGGCAACGCTGGCCTCGGTTGCCGGCCTGTACGGTTGCGCCGCCGATGACGCCTTGGGGGGCCGGGCCGATGACCTGAAGGCAAAGTTCGGCACGGTCGAACTGGCACTGGCCGGCAGCGAGCGCGCCGGCCCCTTCTTTTCAGGCGCGGATTTCGCGCTGGTCGATGCCGCGTTCGCTCCGGTATTTCGCTACGTCGACCTGTTCGGCCATCTTCCCGGCCTCGATTTCCTGGGGGCGATGCCCGAGGTAAGCCGCTGGCGCCAGGCATTGCAAGCGCGGCTGTCGGTGCGCAATGCGGTGGCCGACGACTATCCGCAGCGATTGCATGCGTTTGTGCTGGGTAAGCATGGCGCCTTGTCGCGCGCGCTGCTGTTGGCCCCTCCTCCTGTATCGGGGCGAGGCGCTTGAGGTTGACGGTTGCCGCAGGCGGATGGCTGCGGCAAGTGTCCCAGCACCTGGCGCAGCGCGCCGTGCGCCATCGCCACCTCGGGCGAATCGTGCAGCAAGATCAGATACTTGGCGCGGAATGCGCTGGCGGCCGCAGTACCGGGTCCGACCAGCTCCTCGATCTGCCCACGCCAGCCGGCGATGGCCTCGGTGCTGGGCGTTTCCGGCTCGCGCCCGGACAGCTTGTCGCTGCCGAAGTAGGCCGCCATCTCGGCGGCAACTTCCGCCGGGATATAACGGTGGCCGGCATGCACGCGGTGGATCGCGTCGGCCAGGTTGAGCCGGATCGCGCATTTGAGCAGGTAACCGGCGGCGCCGGCGCCGGCGCCGAGCGCGCGCATGGCCAGCATGGCGCCGTGCCCGTCCAGCACCGGCATTTGCAGGTCCATCAGGGTCACGTCCGGGCGCAGGCAGAGGAAGCGCTCGATGCCACAGTCCCGTATCATGCTGGCATTTTTCGCAACATGGAGTTTTTATGGGGGTATTTCGACGCTGGCAGCAGCGGGCGCTGGCGGTGCTTCTGGCGCTCGCCGCGGCGCTTCCGGCCACGGCCGCCGGTCCCGCCGCGACAACCAGCGCGCCGCTGCCGCAAGTCAAGCCGGCCCCGGCGCCGGCCCCGGCAATCACCCTGCATCACAGCAGCTGGACCGCGCGCGACGGCGCCCCGACCATCATTTTCGCCATGGCGCAGTCGCCCGACGGCTGGCTGTGGCTGGGCGCCAGCACCGGCCTATACCGTTTCGACGGCGTGAAGTTCGAGCGCTACGCGCCGCGCACCGGCAGCCTGGCCTCGCCGGGCGTGTCGGCGCTGCTGGCCCTGCCGTCGGGCCAATTGTGGATCGGCTACCGCAGCGGCGGCGTCGGGCTGCTCAAGGATGGCGCGCTGCGCCATTACGGCAGCGCCGAGGGCATGCCGCCCTCGTCGCCGCATGCGATCCGGCGCGACGCGCAGGGCCGCATCTGGCTCGCCAGCAAAAGCGGCCTGTTCCGGCTGAACGGCGCGCGCTGGGAAAAGATGCCCGGTTTCGAGAAACTGGCCAACCAGCCGCAGGCGATGATGTCGGACAGCCGCGGCCGCTTTTGGGTCGGCAACGTCGAGACCGCCTTCGTGCTCGAACCGGGCGCGTCGGCATTTCGGCGCCTGCCCAATGTACTCGACCTGAGCGGCAATCTGATCGAAGCGCCCGACGGCACGATCTGGAGCAATGGCGGGCGCAACGACAGCCTCGAAGTGGTCGACCGGCAGCCGCTCGGCGCGGCGCGTTTTCGCCGCGTTGGCGGCGAATATTCCTCGCACATGCTGTTCGACGCCGAGGGCGAGCGCTGGCTGCTGCGGCGCGAAGGCGTCGAGCGCAGCTTCAGCGTCGACGGCCACACGGTCACCCAGCGCCTCACCCCGCAGCAGGGCTTGAGCGGCTACATCGTGTTTACCGCGCTGGAAGACCGCGAAGGCAATATCTGGGTCGCCAGCAACAGCGGGCTGGACCGGTTCCGCCGCACCAAGCTTGAAGCCGCCGCCTTGCCGCTGTACTACGGCGGCGAAGCGCGCGCGCTGGCCGCCGCCGGCAACGGCGCCGTCTGGACCGACGGCTTTTTCGTGCCGGGCGCGCGCGCGGTGCCGATTCCCGCGGCCGAGATGCCCTCGAACGGCATCGCCGAGCTGACCTGCCTGTACCGCGACAACGATGGCATTATCTGGGCAGGCGGCCATCGCGGCGTGTCCTACCTCGATGGCAAGACCTTCACCAAGCTGCTCACACCGCCCGACACCGAAGGGCGGCCGGTGCACGCCATCGCCAGGGAAGCGGACGGCACCATGTGGATCTCGTTTAACGGCGGTGGCGTCTACGAGCGCCGCGACGGCGAATGGCGCAAGGTCGTGCCGTATGCCGACTACGCCTCGCGCGGCGCGACCAGCGTCACCGCCATGGCCGATGGCCAGCTATGGCTGGGCTACATCGGCAACCGGATCGCGCTGCGCGAGCAAGGCAAGTTCCGCCTGCTCGGTCCCGCCGAGGGCTTGCAGGTGGGCGTCGTGTTCCAGGTCTACCGGCATGACAGCCGGACCTGGATTGGCGGCGATAGCGGGGTGGCGTACTTCGACGGCAAGCGCTTTCATCCGCTGCTTGGCGTGAATGACGAAAAATTCATGGGCGTGTCCGGCATCGTGGCCTCCGCCAGCGGCCAGTTGTGGCTCAACGGCAGCGAAGGCATCAGCGTGATCGACGCCGCCGAGCTCAAGCGTGCTGTGGCCGAGCCGGGCTATCGCGTGCGCTTCGTGCGCTACGACCAGGAAGATGGCTTGACCGGTACCGCGCCGCAGATGGTGCCGGTGCCGTCGGCGGTGGCCGCCAGCGATGGCCGCCTGTGGTTTACCACCGCCAACAGCGTGGTCTCGGTCGATCCGGCCCGGCTGCGCCGCAACCTGCTGGCCCCCCACGTGGAAATGCGCGGCGTGACCGTGGAAGGCCAGAACTATCCCGCGCGCGACGGCTTGCGCCTGCCGGCCGGCACGCAGCGCTTGCAGCTCGACTACACCGCGCTGAGCCTGTCGATGCCCGAGCGCGTGGCGTTCCGCTTCCGCCTCGAAGGACAGGACGCCGGATGGACCGCCGCCGGCCCCGGCCGCAGCGCTTTCTTTACCGGCATGGGCCCGGGCGAGTACCGTTTCCAGGTACAGGCGTCGAACCAGGACGGGGTCTGGAGCAACACCGGCGCCATCTTCCAGTTCAGCATCGCACCGACCCTCACCCAGAGCGTCTGGTTCCGTGCCGCCTGCGTGCTGCTCGCGCTGGGACTGCTGTGGGCGCTGTACCGCTGGCGCATGCGCCAGCTGGCCTCGCGCATCCAGGGCCGGCTGCAGGTGCAGGTGGACGAGCGCGAGCGCATCGCGCGCGAGCTGCACGATACCTTGCTGCAGGGCGTGCAGGCGCTGATCCTGCGCTTTCACATGGCGGCGACCAAGGTCGGGCCCCACGAACCGGTCAGGCAACTGATGGACAGCGCGCTCGACCAGGCCGAGCTGATGCTGCAGGAAGGGCGCGACCAGGTACAGGACTTGCGCGCGCACGACCATTTCCAGGCGGACATGGCGGGCATGCTCGAACGCGAAGGCCAGCGCATGGCGCAGGAACGCGGCGTGCAGTTTGCGCTGCGCGAGGCCGGACGGGTGCGCGCGCTGCCGCCGCTGGTGGCGCACGAGGTGTACCGGATCGCGAACGAGGCGATGCTCAATGCCTTCAAGCATGCCAAAGCGAGCAAGATCGAGGTGGAATTGCTGTACGAGCGCAAGGAACTGACGGTCGTGGTGCGCGACAACGGCTGCGGCTTGCCGGCCGAGGTGCTGCGCGACGGCGGCTTGCCGGGCCACTGGGGCTTGCCCGGCATCAGCGAGCGGGCCGAGCGCCTGGGCGCGAACGTGCGCTGGACATCGGCGCCGGGGCAGGGCAGCGAGATGCGCCTGAGGCTGCCTGGAACGCTGCTGTGGCCGATGTGACGCAGGCACATGCATTGCTGCACGGCGATGAAGTGGCGGTACTGGGCGATGCGGGATACCAGGGCGTTGAAAAACGCGAAGAGAATCTTGAAACTAAAGTGACTTGGCACGTCGCAATGAAGAGAACCAAACGCAAGGCGCTGCCTGCCAACAAACTCGGCCGCATGACGGAAAAGCTGGAGCACTTGAAGGCAAGCGTGCGGGCCAAAGTTGAGCATCCGTTCCATGTCGTCAAGAACCTCTTTCGTCATCGGAAAGCGCGCTACCGCGGCTTGAAGAAAAACACTGCCCAACTGTTCACCCGGTTCGGCTTCGCGAACTTGATACTCGCGGGCCGGCAATTTACGGTCTCGGAAACCCGAACTCCGTCCTGACAATGAAAGGGCGAGAAAAACGCCCTTGAAACGGAAGAATTGGCCGCCTCAACTGTGTAGATATCGCCGATGCGGCTCGTCAGAAACGCGGCATCAAAAACTTTGCACCGCCAGCCAGAATCGTCAATAGATCAGCGCTTCCCTAAGCCTGGAATTGAGGTATGGCAGAATAACGGAGTTCCAGCTGGTCAGGCCATAAGCCAAGTACATTTTCACGTAGCCGGTACTTTGCCAAGTGGAGGGACGGAGTTCGGCGATGTAGAGGAAATAAGTGTGGAGCAGACCGACAAAATTGCTAAGATATTCAACAGTAAAACACAATCATAAAATAGTGCGGAACATCGCGCTTCCATTTTCGGCCCAATGTAGTTGCGAGTGGAAGTTGACAGACCGCATTGCGCCTTTCTCAGAGCACGGCCGGCCTGCATGTCACAACCTCAACGGAGTTTTCGGTGTGGTCAAGGGCGGACGAAGCCCGGCGCAGCGCAAGTTCCACTCCCCGTATTACTCAGTCCGCGCAGCCCAGAGGCCCAATTCAGGCCCAAGCTTTTGTGTGCGCTTCTGAAATAATTCGTGCAATAGTTGATTACCATATTTTTGATTCATTCGAACGATAAAGTCCGGCTCCACATCCGACGCAAAACCTAGCAACCCTTGAAGGCGATAAATGTCGTCGTCCGGCAGACGATTCAGCGAAAACTTATGGATCAGCGCGCTTATCTCCCGCTTTCGATCCCGCCCAAGTGATATCTGAGCTTGGTTATTAATTACAAGGCCCGTAACGCGACGCTGAAATTTTTTCGATAAGTGGACAGTCTTTTGGTCATTAAGAGTTAGAACAACATGCTCTAGGTCGGCGATCACTTCACGCAACTTAGCCTCAATCTTCAAACAACTGCCCTTAGCATTCGTTGAAAATGTCAAATCATCTGCGTAACGAGTATACGATAACTGATTAGCCGCAGCCCAAGAACTAATGAGGTCATCAAATTCAAACATAATGGCATTTGAAAGCATCGGAGAACTTGGCGCGCCAACACTGAGACACAGAGTGTTTTGACCAACATGCTTAATACAGGAGGCTTGCGCCATCTTTGAGATATCGTTGGCGTCGAATGTATCCGACAGCCGATTGGTCAAGAAAGAAAGGACATGTTCATATTTGATAGAAGAGAAAAAATTGCTAAAATCAAATTTCGCTATATAGGAATTTGAAACGTGAACTAGTACGTTCGCTTTGATGCTTGCGCCTTTTTTGTACGCCGTGGCACATTCGTGAACCGCTAGTGTTGAAAACACGTTTTCAATTAACCATTTCTGAATGAATTTCGTCTCTTTTGCAGGCTGAGCAATAGTTCGATAGCCTCCGCTACGCTTTGGAATAGCATACGTCTTGTACGTATTAGGTGACCGCTGGATTAGCCTCTCTAACTGATATTCAGTAATTCCAAGGGAGATGTGAAGTAACTTCGATAAATTGAGCATCATCGTTGCAATCCTATCGCCGCCTGCTTAATAGCCCGCGATCGATTCCTTTGCTTTGGATGAGAATTGTAGAAGGCTAGGCATTCCATCTGGGTTCTGATAGCGTCATGATGTTCCCCTTCTTTGAGAGAGAGGCGAAGTCTATGGTACTTGGATTTACCTATCATATAGAATGTTGCATCACTGTATGTCTCTTTTTTTAGCAAGCGAAACTTTTCCAACAGGAATAATTTTCTTCGCAGTTCCTCTCGAGTTAGTTGTACTTCGAACGAAACCAGATATGCGAGAATTTCCGTTTCCTTGACTGCAGTAAACAAGCTCACGATTTCGCAAACCAGAACCACGATATGAGAATTAAGGCTGTTTTTGAAGACCGGGCTCTTCGGAATTTTTTCCAATTCCTCCTGAAGATCCGTAACCACATCTTTAATAATTTCAGCTGAAATAGACACTGGATTTGCAACGTTCCACGGATAGTTGCGGACTGCAGATTCATTGTCATCACGAATGAATTTCAAAATTCCCAAATTAATGAAAGATCTTAAATTTTCGGCAGTGTCAAAGTCACGCGATTTTATCGCAAAAATTTTCTTGCTGAGCTCGGGTAATTGAGAAAATGCGCCAAGTTCTGCAATAGCTCCTGGACTTTCTAAGACAATAGCTACCAATGAGCATATTCCCGCCAAATCCTCTTCAAAACTCATCAAATTCTTGAATATGCCATCCGCATGCCAGTCAGTTATATCTTCTGGTCGGTATGTTTCGTATTCCGAGGTTGCATGCGTAATCGCATGTCGAAGAGATACAATTGGGGGCTCTGGGTCTTCCGGACGCTCCTTGTACTTGACCTTGCCTCCACATAGCAACACTATGTGAGTCTCGGTGAATTCTAATCTCGTGGCGCTTAGATTTATCTTATCTAACAGAATGGGGCGGGGGTCTAGCAAGTCTGACACAGAAAAATGTTCTCCACCTAGAAAAGCCGCAGCGGCAATTTGCGGACCGGAGTGAGTGCAGCGAGTGTAGGGCCGGAAATTGTCGCTGCGGCTCAAGTCCAAGCAATTAAATAGAGTCTGGCTAAGCGCCCGACTAAACTGCAATCGATTTGATGCAATTTTATTCGCGTAAAGAACAGTTAATTTTCGAATGTTTCATGCTCCGTGTCAAGGTATTCTTAAATAGTCATAATTTCCATCGTGCAATAATTTAATTGGGATTTCCGGCCCTATGCCGTTTTGAGGAAGTTGACAGGTCGTATTTTCCCCGCCCCGATCCGTTGCTCATTGGCAAGCTGCCACAGCAGCGGCGTTTTCGGTGCAGTCAACGGCGGACGAAGCCCGGCGCAGCGAACCCTTGACGGCACATCGTGGCCGCGACCCCGTCTGGCGAAACGACTTCCCCGCGCTGGGTGGCAGGTTAGGGGGAAATTCACTCGATTTCGCAGCATCACGTTTCCACCGCCGTGTAAAGTTCCACTAAAAACGGCATAGAGCCAATTTTTCTCGTCTACCGCGAAGCGAAAGATGGTCCTCGGGTATTTGGGTTGCCCATTCAGTTTGTTCGTGAAATATCAGCCAGTCCTGAAGGCGTAACTTTAGATGTCGCATCACGCTGTGCGAAACAACCGGAGCTGACCCACGCTGGATGGCGCGCCGACGATCTGGCTCCCGCCATAATAGCCATTAGAGACATCGCCTCGAAGGCAACGGAGCGGAAGTCTGCTTTGGTGTTGTGGATGAGGCTGTGAAGGCGCCTGATACAGAAAGTTCGTTGAATCTATCCGTCTTTATCGGGAAGCTAGGTCTGAGGGGCAGGGGAATACACTCTCGCTTGTATGGCACAGTGGGTCGGGCATGCGTATTAATAGAGCCGATATGGCGGGTCAAGATTACGTGTGAAATTGAATAATTCAAGGGTCAGCAGACCGTCCAGCTGACGCTTGGCGGTCTGCTGAATATTTTCGTTCAACTGAACTTTGAGCGGCCGCAATGGGGCGGAAGCCGACGTACGCGGCCGCAGTCCGGGCATTAAGATGACGGCCGTGTTTGCAGCCGGACTGATGCCATGGCCCGAGCACTTCTTCCCGAAGACCTTTGGCCGCTTATAGAAGCTCATCTTCCAACTCACCATAGATCGCCGAAAGGTGGGCGACCGCGAATCAACGATCGTGCAGCCCTAACGGGAATCTTGTTTGTCCTCAGAACCGGAATACCTTGGGAGTACCTGCCGCGTGAGCTTGGGTGCGGCAGCGGCATGACGTGCTGGCGTCGCCTTCACGAATGAATGCAAGCGGGTGTTTGGCAGAGCGTCCACGAGGCAGTCCTGCATCGGCTCCGAGAGTTCGACCAGATCATCTGGGATCGAGCCTGCATTGACGCAGCTAGCGTGCCGGCACCGGCTGGCCGGCGAGCATACTGGTCGGAACCCGACTGACCGCGGCAAACTCGGCTGCAAACACCATTTACTAGTAGATCAGCGTGGACTACCCCTAGCAGCCCGAATCACAGGCGCTCAGGTCCATGATTCGCGCCCGCTCATCCCTCTCGTAGAATCGATCCCAGCAGTTAAAGGGCTATTAGGCCGCGCGCGCAAACGTCCAGGTAAGCTAGATGCTGATCGAGCGTACGCTTCAAGAGCGTATCGGGCCTGACTGCGCCGGCGAGGAATCTCAGCACGGATCGCACGCTACGGCGTCGAGTCACGCGAAAGGCTTGGCCAATGGCGTTGGGTCGTTGAACGCACGCTAGGGTGGCTGCACCGTTTTCGCAGACTGCGCATCCGTTATGAACGGCGAGCCGACATCCATCAAGCCTTTCTTTCGCTGGCCTGCTCACTCATCTGTTGGAGGTACGTCGAGAGGTTTTGTTAGGCGCTCTAAGTCTGCTAAGCTGCGGCTCCCAATCACGTTCCACGAAACAACGATGTCCATCAAACTGAACCAGGAAACGGAGGAGCGCCTGCTGTCCTCCCTGCAGCGCTATTGCATGAAGAATTTCGATGAAGAAGTCGGTGTGCTCAAGGCGCGCCTGCTGCTCGATTTCTGCCTGCGCGAAATCGGCCCGTCCATCTACAACCAGGCGGTGCAGGATGCCCAGGCGGTGATGCAGGAGAAGATTTCCGAAGTCGATACCAATTGCTACGAGACTGAATTTGCCTATTGGCAGAAAAAGTAGCGCGCCGCGGGACCGCCGCGGCAGCTTGTTCAGACCCGGCGGTCCGCGATTTTTTGCAT
Source organism: Massilia scottii (assembly GCF_030846495.1). NCBI lineage: Bacteria > Pseudomonadati > Pseudomonadota > Betaproteobacteria > Burkholderiales > Oxalobacteraceae > Massilia > Massilia scottii. The sequence continues at coordinate 72,465 of NZ_JAVCWM010000001.1, forward strand.
CACCGCCATCAAGGCATGCATATCGTACGGCTTGTTCAGCACCAGATCGCCCGGCGCCACGCCGGGATGAATCTGCCCGGTGGCGAACACCACCGCCAGGCCCGGCAAAATTTCGCGCGCTTTTTCCGCCAGCACATTGCCCGGCAACCCCGGCAGGCCGACGTCGGTGATCATGACATCGAACGGCGTACGCGCCATCGCCTCCAGCGCCGCCTGCGCATCGGTAACGTATTCGACGCCATACCCCATCAGCTTGAGCATCTCGAAAGTGATCTCGCCCACCGCGGCCTCGTCCTCGACCAGCAGCACGCGCAGCGGCGCCGGGGGCAGTACGGCAGGCTGATCGGGCAACCCGGCCAGCAGCTGTCGTTGGTTGGCCAGCACGTGGCGGATTTTCCTGGCCAGCGCTTCGCGCGTGTATGGCTTGCCCAGCAGTTCGACCCCGGCGTCGAGCCGGCCGCCATGCACGATGGCGTCTTGCGTGTAACCCGAGGTAAACAACACCGCCAGTTGCGGCAAGCGTTCGCGCGCGCGCCGCGCCAGCTCGGGACTGCGCAGCGGCCCCGGCATGATCACGTCGGTAAACAGCAGGTCGACGTGAACGCCGCTGTCGATCACGGCCAGCGCGCTGGCGGCGTCGCTGGCCCTGAGCACGCGGTAGCCCAGCTCGGTCAGCATCTCGACCACGGTGGCGCGCACCTGGTCGTCGTCTTCGGCCACCAGGATGGTTTCGGTGCCGCCGACATACACCGCGTCGACCGGCCTGGCCTGCGCGTCTTCCTCGTTGAACGAGCGCGGCAGGTAGATCCTGACGGTGGTGCCGTGCCCGGCTTCGCTGTCAATCTTCACATGGCCGCCCGATTGCTTGACGAAGCCATACACCATCGACAAGCCCAGTCCGGTGCCCTTGCCCTCCGGCTTGGTGGAGAAAAACGGCTCGAAGGCGTGCGCCAGCACCTCGGGCGTCATGCCCTTGCCGGTATCGCGCACGGCCAGCGCCACGTAGTGCCCCGGCGCCACCTCCGGGTGGGCGCTCGCATACAGGTCGTCGAGCAGCGCGTTGCCTACTTCAATGGTCAGCGTGCCGCTGCCTTCCATCGCGTCGCGCGCGTTGATGGCCAGGTTCAGGAGGGCGTTTTCCACCTGGGCCGTGTCGACCAGGGTGTTCCACAGATCGCCTGCAATGACGGTGTCGATCTCGATCGCTTCGCCCAGGCTGCGGCGCAGCATGTCTTCCATGCCGATCACGAACTGGCCGATCTTGACCACTTTCGGTTCGAGCGCCTGGCGCCGGCCGAAGGCGAGCAGGTAGCTGGCCAGCCTGGCACCACGGTCGACGCCCGCCATCGCGTTCTGGACCCGCCGGGCGGCGCGCGGATTGCCTTGCACATCTTTCGACAGCAATTGCAGATTGCCCGAGATAACCTGCAGCAGGTTATTGAAATCGTGCGCCACGCCGCCGGTCAGCTTGCCGATGGTTTCCATTTTCTGGGCTTGCTGGAGCGCCAGTTCGGTCTGGCGCATGGCTTGCGCCGCCTGGCGCTCGGCGCTGATGTCGCGCCCCACCGCATGGATGAACTGCTGGTCCGGTGCCGCGCTCCACGACAGGATGCTGTAGCCGCCGTCGCGCCGGCGGTAGCGGTTTTCAAAACGGAAGGTCAGCGCCCCCGTGCCCAGCGACGCCACCTGTTCCAGGGTCGCGGCGCGGTCGTCGGGATGAACCAGTTCCATGAACGATTGTCCAACCACGGTATCGGTATCCCAGCCCAGCACGGCGCTGAACGCCGGGTTGACCGCGACGATGGCCGCGTTGAAGTCGGCCACCAGCATGATGTCGGTCGACAGGCGCCACATGCGGTCGCGTTCGGCGGTACGGGCACCGACCTGCTCGGCCAGCGTGCTGTTGAGCCGTTCGAGCGCCAGCGAACTTCCCTTGTGGTCGTCGATGTCGGTGTTGGTGCCGATCCAGCTGAGCAGCTCGCCGCTGTCGCTGAAAATCGGCAGGGCGCGCACCAGGTGCCAGCGATAAGCGCCGTCGGCGCGCCGGATGCGGAACTCGGTTTCGTAGACCTCGCGCTCGGCGAGGGCATGGGCCCAGCGTTGGGCCGCGTCGGCAATGTCGGGCTGGTACACGATGGAGGTCCAGGCATCGCCGTCGAGTTCGCCCTGCGCGGCGCCGCAGTAGGCGTACACGCGGTCGTTGAACCAGTCCAGGTAGCCGTCGGCGCGGGCCGACCATACGTGGTTGGGGACCGCTTGCGCCCACACGCGGAACTTGAGCTCGTTGGCGCGAGTCGTCCGTTCGGCGTGGACCCGTTCGGTCACCTCGGCGCCCTGCACGAACACGCCGTCGATGACACCCTTGTCGTCGCGTACCGGCTGGTACACAAAGTCGAGGAAGACCTGGCGTGCCGGGCTGGTGGCGGTGGCCGCAAACGTCAACGGCAGCGCGGCGCCGTTGAAGGCGATCCCGCTGCCGAACACGCGGTCGAGGTGGGCAATGTAGCCCTGTTCTTCCGCTTCCGGCAGCACCTCGCGCACAGTCTTGCCGAGCACGTCGCGTTGGCCGACCAGGTCGAGGTATGCCTTGTTGGCGAGCACGAATTCGTGTTTTTTTCCCGTCAGCAGGGCCATGAAGCCGGGCGCCTCGTGGAACATGCTGTGCAGACGGCCCAGTTCGCCGCGCGCGTGGCGTTCGGCCAGCACCTTGCCGGTGGTATCGATGACGATCGCGATCGCGCCGGCGACCTGGCCGGCGTCGTCCACCAGCGGGGAATAGTCGAGGTTCAGCCAGAAGTGCTCCGGCACGCCGTTGCGGGTCCACGTCAATTCCTGGTCGCGGTAGGTCAGGGTGCCGCCGCCGAGCACCACCGCCAGCACGTTCTGGTTGAAGGCGGCGACGTCCGGGAAAGCCGCGCATACCGGCATGCCCAGAATGCCGGGGTGGCGGGTGCCGGCAAAATGGGCATAGCCGGCGTTGTAGAGCATGACCCCTTGCGGCCCCCACAGGATCGTCATGGGAACGGGCGAGCGCAGGATCAGCGCGACGCCCGTTTTCAGGGCTTGCGGCCAGTTGCCGATCGGTCCGAGCGGTGTGGCGGCCCAGTCGAGCGCGGCGAACGCCGCGCCCATGCCACCCCCGTCCGAAAGGAATGGGGGAAGCGTGGACGGGGCAGGGAAAGCGGTCATGAGTGGTGATCGGTGATGTGGCGAAGCGCGCGCAAGAGGTCCGGAAAACGCGAAAATCATTCCTTTCGCAATGATCCTCGACTGTCGTGTTTGCGGAACGGAAAATGGGTGAGACGCGGCGGCGCGAGCGCGCCGCCGGCGTGGATCACGAGCGGCGCGCCGCAGCGGCGCGCGGTGGCCGGCATCAGGGCATGCGGTCGATCAGGTCCTTGATCGTGCCCGGATTGACCGGTTTGACGAAATAATGGTCGAAGCCCGCGCCGAGCGAACGCTGTTTGTCGTACGCCTGGCCGTAACCGGTCAGGGCGATCAGCACCGCCCCCGAGGTGTCCGGCAGGCGCCGCAGGTTTTCCGCCAGCACGTTACCGTTCATGCCGGGCAGGCCGATGTCGAGCACGCACACCTGCGGGCGCAGTTCGCGCGCCAGGTTCAGGGCCGCGTACGGGTCGGTGGCGATGGTCACCGCGTAGCCGCACAGTTGAAGATAGGTGCCGAGCGTGTCGGCCGCGTCGGCGTTGTCGTCGACGATCAGTATCCGGGGGCGTTCTGTTGCCGACGGCGTCGGACTTGTGGCAAGGGTTTGTGGCTGCACTGTGTACACCTTTTGGTCTTCGGTTCGATCACGAATCGGTCAGGCAGGGCGCTTGTCGCGGCACCATGCGCAGTTCCGTAAATTGATATGTCATAGGCAATCTCGCGGCGCCGGGCTTGTGCTTGGACGGTCGGCCAGCCAGAAACCTCAACAATGTTCTTATGTTACGCTTTTTTACAAAATTGTTGCGTTCGCTTGAGCACTGCTGTCGCGCCTGTCGAGAGGGCCGCACGGGCGCGCTGTCGGGCCAGCCGGTCATTCTCGTCACTGAACCGCTGTATGACGAACAAGGCAAGCTGATCTTCATGCTGGGCGGCGCCATCGACCTGCAGCGTCCGCGCTTTTTCGGCCAGCTCGCAGCGCTCGGATCGGGCGCGACCGGCTATCTGTTCATGCTGACCGGCGCCGGCACCATCATTCATCATCCCAACAAGGAGCGCATGTTGCAGCGCGTGCAGGACGAGGCCGGCGGCGCCGTGGCCTCGACCGTGGCCGCGCTGGGCGGTTTCGAGGGCTGGGTCGAAGGCCCCACCAAGCGTGGCGTGCGCGCCCTGATCACCTACAAGCGCCTGCGCAAGACCGACTCGATTGTGGGCGCCGTGTATCCGGTCGACGAAACGTTCACGCCGCTGATCCATATGCGCCCGACCGCGCTGCGCGGCCATGTGGCAGGCATCGTCGACGGCAGCGCCGGGACCGCTGTGTTCAATGTGCGCGGGCGCGCTGAATTTAGCGAGCTCAGCCGCGCGTCCTACACGCTCTCGCAGCAGCGCCGCCAGGCCGAACTGAAGCTGGAAGCCCAGGCCCGTACCGACATCCTGACCGGCATCGACAACCGCCGCATGTTCGAGGAAACCTTCGCCGCCGCCCGGGGACGGGCGGCGCGCGGCAACACCGCCACTGACCGCCACGGATAATGCTTGATTGCAGGTAACTCCGGCGGTAAGCTCTGCCTATCGGTTTTCATCTTCAAGGAATTTACATGAGCACAGAATGCGACGGTTGCCCGGCATGCGCGCCCTTGCGCGCCAGACTGGCTGAAAAAGAACAGGACATCCTGAACCTGACCGAGTCGCTCACGCGTCACGACATCCTGACCGGCGTGCTCAACCGGCGCGCCCTGACCGAGCTGGTGGCCGAAGAGCTGCAGCGCTCCTCGCGCACGGGCCAGCCGTTCTGCTTCGCCATGATCGGCATCGATCACATGAAGGACGTCAACCAGCAGTTCGGCCACGACATCGGCGACGCTGTGCTCCAGGGCATCACCCGCTCGGCCACCGAATTGCTGCGTACGCTGGACCGCTTCGGCCGCATCGAGAGCGACCAGTTCGGCGTGATCCTGCCGGCCACCTGGCTGCACCAGGGCGTGCTGGCGATGAACCGCCTCACCGCCAAGGTCGCCGCTTTCGGCTGGGACACGCTCACGCCCGGCACCACGGTCACTTTCTCGGCCGGCCTGACCACCAATGCGCCGGCCGAAACGGCCGAGATGATGATCCAGCGCGCCGAAAAAGCCATGGCCGAAGCCAAGCAGGAAGGGCGCAACCGGACCGTGCAGATCGAGCAGGAATTGCCCGCGGGGCTGTTCGCCGCGATGGACGATATGTAGTTGATTTGATGTAATTAATCCGGCTTGCGCAGGCGCGCCAGCTTGCTCTCGAGCGAGGCCGCCGACACGGCGCCGAGATGCGAATCGGCAAGCCGGCCGCTGGCGTCGTAAAACAGGGTGGTCGGCAGCGCGCCCGACCCCACCTCGCGACCCATGGCCGAATTGGCATCGAGCACCACGTTTTCCAGCGTCGGTGCGCTGCCGTTCACATACGCCCGTACGGTGTGCGCATCTTCGCCCTGGTTGACGAAAACAAACACCACATTGCGCTCGCGTTGCTGGGCGGCGGCGAGCAGCGGCATTTCTGCGCGGCAGGGCGGGCACCAGCTGGCCCACAGATTGACCACCACCGGCCGCCCTTGCGCCAGCGCCGCCAGCGTGACCGGCGCGCCGGTGGGCGTGCTCAGCGCCGTCACGGGCAAGGGCTTGGGTTCGCTCAGGTTCAGCAGCAGCGGCGCCCCCGACGTGAACCAGGCCAGCGCCCCCGCCAGCATGCCGGCCGCCAGCGGATTGCGCAGGCGCGGGTTCTTCAGCATGCGCCAGCCGCCGTACGCCAGGCCGGCCAGCATCACCGCCCATGGCGTAAAGCCGCCATCGCGGATATCGATGATCGATAGCGGCGCCGCGCGGTACTGGGCGAACCAGGTGGCCACGAACACGATCCGGCCCGCCACCAGCCCGACCAGCAGCATGTCGAGCAGCACCTTGCCGGTCCGGACCTTCTGATGGCGCCCAACCCAGTTGCCGAGGCCGCATGCTATAAGTAGCGATATGAGCAGCAGCAGGTGCGCCGTCTGGAAGCTGAAGGGCCCGAGGCTGACGGTCATGGCAAGGTTCTTTTCATGGGGCGGGTCTGGATAAATAAACGTCAACATTGTCGCGCACACAGATTAGGCCGGGGTTAACGCAGGAACCGCGCCGCCACTGGCATAATCCGGTTCGCCCTTGGGCGCAGTCCGGGAGGAAGCATGCAAACATCACCACTGACCTCGATGCTGGCCGCGCTGCTGCTCGCGGCCACGCTGTGCGGCTGCGCCGGCCTGCCCGCGCTCGATGGCCGCACGCCCAGCCACTACATCGCCGCCACCGCCGCCACGCGCCTGGGCACGGCGCTGGCGCCGCTGAACGCAGCCCATCCCGGCATGTCGGGCCTGTATTCGCTGGCCAACGGGCGCGACGCCTTTGCCGCGCGCGCCATGCTGGCCAACGCCGCCGAACGCACCCTCGACATCCAGTACTATATCTGGCGCAACGATACCACCGGCATGTTGCTGTTCAACGCCTTGCGCGAGGCGGCGGCGCGCGGCGTGCGGGTGCGCCTCCTGCTCGACGATAACAACACGCGCGGCCTCGACCCGGTGCTCGCCGCGCTCGACGCCGACCCCAACATCGAAGTGCGCCTGTTCAATCCCTTCGTCACGCGCGCGCACCGCGCCGTCGGCTTCCTGTCCGACTTTACGCGCCTGAACCGGCGCATGCACAACAAATCCTTCACGGCCGATAACGCGGCCACCATTATCGGCGGGCGCAATATCGGCGACGAGTACTTTGGCGTGGCCGGCAGCCTGCTGTTCATCGATCTCGATGTGATGGCGGTCGGACCGGTGGTGGAGGCCGTCTCGCGCGACTTCGACCGCTACTGGAATAGCCGCTCGGCCTATCCGGTCGCTCTGCTGGTGCCGGCGGCCGCCCCCGGCAGCGCGGACAAGCTGGCCGTACAGGCCGGGCAGGGGGCGGCGGGCGCCGAGTACGTGGCGGCGCTGCGCGCTTCGCCTTTCGTCGCGCAGCTGGTCAACCGCAGCCTGCCGTTCGAGTGGGCCACGACGACGCTGGTGAGCGACGACCCGGACAAGGTGCTCGGCAAGGAGGCGCCTGAGTCCAAGGTCGCTTACCAGCTGCGCAAGCTGTTGGGCGACCCGACCCGGACGGTGGACCTGGTATCGTCGTACTTCGTGCCCGGTAAAACCTGGGCCGCCAATTTCGCGGCGATGGCGGCGCGCGGCATGGACGTGCACATCCTGACCAATTCGCTCGAAGCGACCGACGTGGCAGTGGTCCACGCAGGCTACGCCAAATGGCGCAAGCCCTTGCTGGAAGCGGGTGTGACGCTGTATGAACTGCACCGCGGCGTTGGCGGCGAGCGTGCGCCCGAAGGGGCAAAGGGCGGTAAGCTTGGCAGCTCCGCATCGAGCCTGCACGCGAAGACGTTCTCGGTGGACCGCAAGCGCGTCTTCATCGGGTCCTTCAACTTCGACCCGCGCTCGGCCGACCTCAATACCGAGATGGGGTTTGTGATCGAGAGCCCCGACATGGCTGCCCGCATGGCGAAGGCCCTGCGCGAGCGGGTGCCGGCGCGCGCTTACCGGGTGCGCCTGGCCCCCGACGGCGCCCTGTACTGGACCGAGCGCGTGGGGGATACGGAAATCCGCCACGACACCGAGCCCGGTACCGGCTTCTGGAAGCGCGCGGCGGTGAGCGTGCTGTCGCTGCTGCCGATCGACTGGCTGCTGTAATCAGCCTGCCGTGCCGTGCGCGGCCTGCAGGCGCTCGGCAAAGCGCTGGGCCGGCACGAAGCCGATGATGCGCCCCTGCGGCACTTCCCTGCCGCTGGCATCGAACAGGATGATGCCCGGTGGCCCGAACAGGCTGAATTTTTTCATCAGCGCGCGGTCGTCGGCGTTGTTGGCAGTGACGTCGACCTGGATCAGGCGCATTTTCTTCATCGAGGCGGCCACCGCGCTGTCGGGGAACGTCATCCGTTCCATCTCCTTGCAGGCCACGCACCAGTCGGCGTAAAAGTCGAGCAGCACCGGCGTGGTGGTATCGGCCAGCGCGCGTTCCAGTTCGGCGACGGTGCGGATGCGCGTGAACTGCGGGCCCGTTTCAGCGTGGGCGAGCGCGGTGCCGCCACCGCCGCGCAAATGCGCCAGCGGCTGCAGCACATCGCGGCCCGAGCTGGCCGCGCCGGCCAGCTCGAACAGGCCGCCGACCAGCATCACCACGCCCAGCGCCTTGCCGGCGTAGGCACCGGCGCCGCTGTGCGGCGGCAGCGCCTGGCCCACATGCAGGAACAGCGCGCACAGGATCGCAAAGCCGCCCCACAGCGCCATCATCACCGGTACCGGGAACACCGGCGACACCATCCAGATCGCGACCGCGATGAGCAGCATGCCGAACACCTTTTTCACGCCATTCATCCAGGCGCCGGCGCGCGGCAGCAGGCTGCCGGCCGAAAGACCGGTCAGCAGCAGCGGTACGCTCATCCCGAGCGCCATCGAAAACAGGGCCCAGCCGCCGATCCAGGCGTTGCCGGTCTGGCTGATGTACAGCAGCGCGCCGGCCAGGGGGCCGGCCACGCACGGACCGACGATCAGTGCCGACAGCGCGCCCATGATGAACACGCCCACGAAGCGTCCGCCGCGCACCGCGCCGCCGGTGCTGGAAAGGCGGGTTTGCAGCGCGCTTGGCAGCTGCAACTGGTAGACATCGAACATCGACAGCGCCAGTCCGACCAGCAGCGCGCCGAACGTCAGCAGCACCCATGGCTTTTGCAGCGCCCCGGCCAGGCCTTCGCCCGCCAGCCCGGCGCCCACGCCCAGCGCCGTGTAGACCAGCGCCATGCCGAGACAATAGGCGGAAGCGAGCAGCAGGCCGCGGCTGCGCGAGACCGTCCCTTCGCCGACAATGATCGACGACAGGATCGGCACCATCGGCAGCACGCATGGCGTGAACGACAGCAGCAGGCCAAACAGCAGGAACGCGCTGCCGATACGCCACAGGCTGCCGCTTTGCAGGGTGCGCTGGGCCAGCGTGGTGTCGTCTTCAGGAGCGGCGGCGCTGGCCGCGCTGTTGGCCGCGACACTGGCTGCTGGCGGCGCCTCCGCCTGGGGTGTCAGCACGCCAGGTTTGGCCGGATCGACCAGATAGGTTTTGCTGACCGGCGCGTAGCACAGGCCGGCGTCGGCGCAGCCCTGGTAGGCGACGTTCAGGGTGAAGGGTTTACCCGGCGCTGGGGCTAGCGCGACATCGAGCTGGCCCTGGTAGGTTTCCATCTCCTTGTTGAAGTTCTCGTCGAACTTGCGGATGCCGGCCGGCAGCGCCGGTGCGGGAATCGGCGCGTCGCCGGCGGCGCTGGTGAACGCCAGCCGCTCGCGGTACAGGTGGTAGCCCGGCGCGATGCTCCAGCGCAGGGCGATGGCGCCGCCGTCACGCACTTCGGTACGCAGCACGAACGCTTGTTCGGGGTCGAGGAAGTCGTCGGCCGCGGCGGCCTTGCCCGCCCAGCCGGCAAAGGCGAGCATGGCCAGCAGCGACAGCAGCCATCTCAGGAAGGGTGCGGATTTCATGGTGGTTCTCCAGTAGTTAAATCGGTGGTGGTCTTACACATCCTTGCGGAAGCACTGGCCTTGCTGGTCGATGGCGAGGTAGGCCATGCCTGAGTTGTCGAGGAAGGCCAGGCCATCCTCCTGCATCAGCATGGCGATGGTGGAACAGCTGCCGGCGGCAATCGCCAGGGGGCCGAGCACGCTGACCGAGCGCCAGTGCGACACCGGCATGCCGCTGCGCGGGTCGAGCACATGGCAATAACGCTTGCCGGCGATGTCGATGAAGCGTTCGTAGTCGCCGCTGGTGGCGAGCGCGCCGCTGGCAATCGGGATCGCGCCGGCCAGGCGTTCGGTGTCGCGCGGGTCCTGCACGCCGATCTCCCAGGGGGCGCCGTCGGGGCGCGGGCCGATGATGCGCAGGTCGCCCCCCAGGTTGACGTAACCGTGGCGCACGCCGCCGGCCGCCAGCAGCGCGGCCGCGCGGTCGGCCGCGTATTCCTTGCCGAAGCCGCCGAAGTCGATTTCCATGCCCGCCTTGGCCAGGCGGATGGCGCCATGCTCGCGCTGCACGTGCTGCCAGCCGACCAGCGGCAGCAGCGCGTCGAGTGCCGCCTGCGCCGGCAGCACGGGACGGCGAAAGTCCCAGGCGCGCCGTAGCACGCCCGAGGTGATGTCGAACAGGCCGCCGCTGCTGGCGTGCAGCACGCGGGCGTAGTCCAGCAGCGCATTGGTCTCGTCGTCGCAGACCACCGGATCGCGCCCGGCCGCATGATTGATGCGGTTCACAATGCCGCCGGTGCGGTAGCGTGAATAGGTGGCCTCGATGCGCAACACCTCGTCGATGGCCACCTGCGCCAGGCGGGCGCCATCGACGCCCGGCGCGATGGCCAGGCGCAGCTCGCAGCGGCTGGCCATGGCCTCGAACGGGAACGCTTGCACGTCCATTACCACTGCCGCGTGAGGCCCAGCTGGATGCTGTGGGCGCGCAGCGGCTCCAGTCCCGGGCTGCCTTTGTCGAACAGGCGCCAGCTGCCGCGCTGCTGGTAGGCTTCCAGCTTGACGTCGACGATCCAGTCGCGGCTGAGCTGCTTGGCCACCTTGATCCCCAGCGTGACGGCGCCGAAGCCCGACAGGCGCTGGTCGGCCGACGACAGGGCGTCAGGGTTGCCGGCATAGCCGGGCCGGAACGGCTCGCCCAGCACGCCGTCGTACACCGGGTCGAAGTAGAAGCGCGCCGCGCGCTGCGAATACAGGCGCGCCGACGGCGTGATGATCCAGCCCTGGCCGGCCGGCTGCACGTATTCGCCGCCGAAGGTGTGGGCGCGGATGCCGTAGGTGTCGGTGTAATAACGGTACGAGAGGCGGCTGGTGCCCCCGGTGGCGGCGTAATGATGGTTCCAGCGCCCCATCAGGGTGCTCTGGTTGCGCTGGCGCGGACGGTTGTCGAACGCCTTGTACGGGTCCGAAAAATAGCCGTGGCCGCGGTTATGGGTCACGGTCAGCTGCGCCAGGTCGTTCGGTCCCAGTACCTGGGTCACGCCGGCGAGGAAGTTCACGGTCTGGCGCGACTCGTCGCGCACGATGAAATTGACCGGGTTGATCGCATCGTCCGAGCCGCCCACGCCGAGCGACCAGGTGGTGTTCTTGTCTTCGCTCGACATGGTGCCGGTTACGGACAGGGCGCGCGAGTCGTAGTCATGCTCGGTCGAATAGGCCGCGCCCATGGTCAGGCTGCCGCGCTGGAAGTAGCGCGTGACAGAGGCGTCGCCGGCCTTGCGGTCGTCGCTCATGCGCGAGGCGCCCGATACGGCCGTGTGGTAGCGCGGCGACGCGCCCGAGACATCGTCGGCCGTCAGCGAAGCGGCCACCGACCAGACGCCGGCCACGGGCGCGATCAGCGAGACCGATGGCGCGCGCACGCGGATGCGGTCCATGCTGGACTGGCTCTCTTCGTAACTGAGCAGCTTGACGCTGATGGATGCGTGCTCCGGCGGCGTTTCGGCGTGCACCAGGCCTGGCAGCATCAGCGCCGCCGCCAGGATGGCGTGGCCGAGGGCCGCGGGTTGTGCGGGGAGGAGTTGGGTGGTCATGTGCTTGTTCATTCCTCTCAGTTGCAACCGCAGCCGCCGCCGCCGACACCGCTGCCGCCGGACGCCGCCTCGCGGCTCGCATAAATATGTTCATTGAAGCGCGTTTCGAGTCCATCGCCTTCCATCAGCATTTCCGGCTTGGCCAGCGTGCCTTTTTCCCAGGCTTGCACCGGGGTGATGGCCGAGCAGCCGGTGGCGCCGGCGGCCAGCGCCGCCAGGGCGCCGGCGCGCAGCAGGGTCATGATCGTCATTGTCATTTTTTCGCTCCCAGTGCAGCCTTGATTTTGGTTTCCAGCTCCTCGCGGTCGGCCGCCTTGAAGCCGCTATGCTCGAACAGCACCTTGCCGTCCGCGCCAATGAGGACGCTGCTCGGCATGCCCTTGATGCCGTAGCTGCGCGGCGTGGCGCCGGCCGGATCGAAGCCGATCGCGAACCTGGCCGGCGTGCTTGCCAGGAAGGCGCGCGCGTCTTCCACCTTGGCGTCGACGTTGACGCCGACGATCTGCAGGCCCTGCGCGCCGTACTTGGCCTGCATGTCGTTCATCCACGGGAACGACTGGCGGCACGGGCCGCACCACGATGCCCAGAAGTCGACATACACCACCTTGCCGGCGTATTTATCGAGTTTGACCGCGCCATCGGGCCCCGCGAGGTCGAACGCCGGTGCGGGCTTGCCCGCTTCCAGCGCGCTTGCCGGCACCGCCAGCAGCGCCAGGACGAGGGACGCGGCCAGTGCGCGGGTATTACGTTTGAAGTTGTTCATGCCAGTTCCTAAAGTGATCGGTCAGGACTGCGCCGGATTGCGCCGGCGCCAGAAGAGGACGGCGGCCGCCATCAGGGCCAGCAGGGCCAGCATCGGATCGCTGCCGCCGCGCACCGACGAACAGCCGCCGCCGCCCCGGTTTTGTGCCGGCGGCGCGTTGACCGGCGTGGCCGCGGCCTGCCCGGCCAGCGCGATGGTCCAGCTGCCGCCGCCATCCGCCTGCAGCACGACGCTGCCGTTGCTGGCGCCCGCCGTGGCCGGGGTGTAGCCGATCACCAGGTCGCACGACGCCCCCGGTTGCAGCGCAAACGGCAAGGCCGGGCAGCCGCTGGCGTCAGCCACGCGCGCGAATGGCCCGCTGAAGTTCGCCGACGACAGGCTGATGGCCGCGGTGCCGGCATTACTGAGCGTGAAGCGTTTGGATCCCGCACCGGCGCCGAAGTCGAACGATTGCGGGGCCAGCGTGAGTGCCGGCGCCGCGGCGATGGCGGTGCCGGTACCGGTGAGCGGCAGCGAAAACTGCGTGCCGCCGTCGGTGACCAGCAGCAGGCTGGCGCTGCGCGCGCCCGGTGCGCCCGGCTTGAAGCTGGTATCGATGGTGCAGCTGCCGGCGGGGCTGAGCGTGCCGTTGACGGCGCACGAGCCGCCGAGGATAAAGTCGCCGCCATTGGCGCCATCGATCACCAGGGTCGCGATCTTGAGCGCGGCGGTGCCGGGATTGCGCAGCACCGTCGTGTGCGGCGCTGCGCTTTTACCGACCTGGATCTCGCCGAAGCCGATGGGACCGGCGTCCGACAGGGTTGGCGTGGCGACAGCGGCGGTGGTGCCGGCGCCGCTGACGGCCACCTGCACCGACCCGCCGTTGTAGCTGGCCACCAGCGTGGCCGACACCGCGCCTTCGGCCGCCGCCGCGAACACCAGCGGCACGCTGCACGTGGCGCCCGGCGCCAGCGCAGCGCCGCAGTGAGTACCCGGCGCCACGCTGATGGCGGAGGACCCATTGACGGCGATCGAGGAGAATGTGAGTGCCACGTTGCCGGTATTGGCCAGCGTGACGTTCTGCGTTGCGCTGGCCGCGCCGATGGTCTGGCTGCCGAAAGCGAGCACGCTCGGCGTGGCGCTTGCCGCCGCCGCCGCGCTGGCGCCGCTGCCGGCCAGGCCGATGGTCACGTTGCCGTTGGCGGCATTCGACACCAGGTTCAGATTGCCCGAGAACGGGCCGTTGGCGGTGGGCTGCGCCCGTACCGTCAGCGCGCAGCTGGCGCCGTTCGCAAGCGGCTTGTTCACCGCGCAGTCGCCGCCCAGCGTGAAGGTGGCGCCGCTGGCGCCCGCCAGCGTGATGGCGCTCAGGGTCAGCGCGGTCTGGCCGCTGTTACTGACCGTGATGCTCTGGGGTGCGGACGCCACGTTGGTGGCCAGTGCGCCGAAATTGACGCTGGTGGCCGACACGCCGATGGTGGACTGGGGCGATGCGCTGCCGGTGCCGCTCAGGGCCACGCTGCTGGTGCCGCCGGTGCCGTTGTGGGCCACCGCCAGAGTGGCGCTGCGCACGCCGGCAGTAGCCGGCTTGAAGCTGACCAGCACCGTGCAATCGGCGCCCGCGGCGACCGCGCCGCCGGGGGCGCAGGTGCCGCCGGCCACGCTGAAATCGGCGGCGGCGGCGCCGGTCACGCCGATGGTGTCGATAGTGAGCGCGCCGGAGCCGGTGTTGGCCAGGGTGGCGCTCAGGGAGCTGCTGGTCTGGCCAAGGACGGTGCCGCTGAAGGTGAGGCTGGACGGGTTCAGGCTCGCCACCGGCGCCGCGATCACGCCCGGGTTGCCGATAAAGGCCGCCAGGTCGGCCAGGTCGACGGCGCTGAATTTGCCGGCGTAGATATTGCCCATGCCGCCCCTGTTGGCGGCAATCGCGGCGCTGATGGCGGCCGGATTATCGGCTGCGCTCAGGATATTGCTGACGTTCGCTGCCGGCGAGGCGCTGTGGCAGCGGGCGCAGGCCGCGCCGCCGCTGGGCGGGCCGTTCAGGTACAGGCTTTTGCCGTGCACGGCATCAGCCGCGTGGGCCTGGCCGATTGCCATCAGTGCGCACAGTCCGGCGCCAAGGCCGGATTGGTTCAGTCGAAATCCCGTCATTGCTACTCCTGGTTGATAGTTTAATAGGTGCTGAAACTGCAAAAACTCAGTGCGAAACCGTTACATAGCGCGTGGACCAGGGCGCACAGCCGCCAGTCGCGCCAGCGGCGGTAAAGCAGTCCGGATGCGAGACCGGGCAACAACACCGCCGCCATCGCCTGCCAGCCCGAGGCCACGTGCAGCAGGCTGAATGCGAGCGCCGGCACGCCCAGGACCAGCGCCGCATGCCGGCGCCGGCGCATCAGCCATTCCTGCAGGCCGGCGCGCATAATCCATTCTTCCAGCAGCGGCGCGAGCAGCAGCAGGCGAAACAGGCTGGCCGCCGAGTGATCGAGCAATTGGGGGCCGCACAAAGCGGGGAGGGCAAGCAAAATGCGGATCCTTGGTCGGTCTTGAGGTGGTCTTGTTGCTCGGTCAATACGAGCCCGTGCATAAAAGGTTCAATGCTTTTACAGAATATTTTGTAAAAATAGCCACGTGTAGAATCGCTCCCAGGGCTGGAACGCCATATTTTTTTCTCGGCAGCATGAACCTTTTCGCCGCGAGCAAGTATTCACCGCATAATTGGAGAAAATCGCAGGATGCTTAAACAATGGAGAGCGCGGGTCGCGGGCGCGCCGGCCACGCCGGCCGGCAGCGGCGAGACGGCGTTGATTGCCCTGATCGCGGGAGGGGACCGGGACGCCTTCCAGGCCCTGTACCGGATCTACTTCGGACGGCTGGCGCGCTTTCTGGACCGGATGGTGCGCAACGGCGCGCTGATCGAGGAGATCGTCAACGACACCATGCTGGTGGTGTGGCAGAAGGCGCATACGTTCGACCATAGCTGCAAGGTGTCGACCTGGGTGTTCGCCATCGCCTACCGGCAGGGACTGAAGGCGGTCAACATGCGCGACGAGCCGGTCGAATCGAATTTTGAGCTGGAAGCGGGCGACGTGCGCCAGGAGCCGGAGCACGCCATCGCCCAGCAGCAGTTGCAGCAGGGGGTGGGCGAGGCGCTCAAGGCGCTCTCGCTCGAACAGCGGGTGGTTGTCACCCTCACTTATTACCACGACATGGGCTACCAGGAAATCGCCGAGACGATGGGTTGCCCGGTCAATACCGTGAAAACGCGGATGTTTCATGCGCGGCAGCGCCTCAGGGTGCTGCTGTCCGCACATCAGGAAGAACTCTTATGAACCTGAACCAAGAACCGACCAGCGCATCGCACCAGGCGATGCGTGATTTGCTGCCGTGGTTCGTCAACGGCACCCTGGACGACGCCGAGGCGGAAAGCGTGCGCGCGCACCTGCCGCACTGCGCCCAGTGCGCGGGCGAAGTGGAATGGCAGCGCCAGTTGCATGCGGCGGCGCCGGGCGAGCCGTCCGGCCTCGATCCGGAACGGGCGCTGGCGCGGCTGATGCCGCGTCTGGGCGCCCAGGAGCGCGCCGCACCTCCCGCTGCCAGCGGCTTGCGCGCCTGGCTTGGCGGCGGCTGGATGCCATGGGCGCTGGCGGGGCAGGGCGCGCTGATTGCGTTGATGGCTTTCCAGGTGATCGCGCCCGGCGCCAAGGACGACGGCTACCAGGCACTGAGTAACGGCGCGAAGGCGCCGGCCGGCGCCATGGTGGTGATGTTCCGTCCCGACGCCAGCCTGCGCGACGTGCAGCGCATCCTGCAGGCCAGCGGTGCGCGCGTGGTCGACGGGCCGACCGTCACCGGCGCTTTCGTGCTCGGCGCGCCGCAAGAACGCCAGGCCGGCGCGCTGGCGGCGCTCAGGGCTGATCCCGCGGTGCAGCTGGCCGAAGCGCTCACGCCGCGGAGCGCACCGTGATGCGTTATCTGCTGGCGGCGCTGCTGCTGACGATGACAGTGGCCTGCCGCGCCGGCGGGCAGGACGCGCCGCCGGTGCCAGCGGCACCGGCCGCGGAACAGGGCGAAACGCGCCAGATCCTCGTGATGCTGCATTTGCCGGCACCGCACTTCCGGCCCGACGTCTCCTACGGCGCCAACTATCGCGACGACGCCGGACGCCTGGCGCGGCGCCGCATCGCCGAAGCGCTGGCGCGCGAACATGGCCTGACCATCCTCGAAGGCTGGCCGATGCCGGCCCTGAACGTGGACTGCTACCGCATGGCCGAACCGGCCGGCGCCGAGCCGGGCAAGATCGTCGAAGCGCTCTCGCGCGACGCCCGGGTCGACTGGGCGCAAGCGATCAACACCTTTTCGGCCCAGGCCAACGACCCGCTGTATCCGGTGCAGCCGGCCGCGCTGCAATGGCAACTGGGCGAAGTGCGCAAGGCCGCCACCGGGCGCAAGGTGCTGGTGGCGGTGATCGACAGCGGCGTCGAGGCCGATCATCCGGACCTGGCCGGGCAGATCGCCTTCCAGGAAAACTTCGTCGACGGCCGGCCCTATGCCGCCGAAACGCATGGCACCGGCGTGGCTGCGGTGATCGCGGCGCTGGCCGGCAACGGGGTCGGGATCGAGGGCGTGGCGCCGGACGCGCGCCTGATGGCGCTGCGCGCTTGCTGGCAGATCGCCAGCGGCGCCACCCGCTGCAACAGCTTTACCCTGGCCAAGGCGCTCAACTTCGCGCTGATGCACGGCGCGCAGGTGATCAACCTGAGTTTGTCGGGGCCGGCGGACCGGCTGCTGCGCGAACTGATCGACGTGGCCTGCGCGCGCGGCGTGCGGGTGGTGGGAGCGGTGGACGCGGCCAGTGCCGACGGCGGCTTTCCGGCGTCGCACCCCGGCGTGTTCGCGGTGGCGGCCGACAGCAGCCGGCAGCTGTCCGCACAGGTGCTGATGGCGCCCGGGCGCGACATCCCGACGGCGGCGCCGGGTGCGCGCTGGGGCATGGTCTCGGGGTCCTCCTATTCAGCGGCGCATATCTCTGGCATGATGGCCGTGCTGAGCGAGCTGCGTCCCGGGCTCACCTTGCCGCAGGTCCGCTCGAGCATCGTGGTGCAGCCGGGCGGCATCAACCTCTGCGCCACCGTCACCCGCCTCACAGGAAAATGTACATGCGTTTGCGTCGAGGTCACGCCGCCAAAAATCGTCCGCCTGCCCTGAACCACGCCGCTGGGCGCGGGGGTGTCGTTGCGTAGATGGCGTCTGGCGCTCGCGCTTGCGTGCTGCGTGGCTGGCGCCGACGCGCGCGCCCAGGCCAGCGGCAGCATGTCGGTGGTCTCCGATTATTATTACCGCGGCGTCGGCTACAGCAAGGGCGACCCGGTCCCCCAGTTCAATCTCTCGTTCGACACGCGCAGCGGCTGGTATGCGGGCAC
The DNA here is from genome assembly GCF_030846495.1 of Massilia scottii. Classification (NCBI taxonomy): domain Bacteria; kingdom Pseudomonadati; phylum Pseudomonadota; class Betaproteobacteria; order Burkholderiales; family Oxalobacteraceae; genus Massilia; species Massilia scottii. The sequence continues at coordinate 90,432 of NZ_JAVCWM010000001.1, forward strand.
GTTCGCATCCATGCTCAAGATGAGCGGCACCTCGCGCGGCCTGTACGCGATCGGCTACGCCGGCTATGCGCGGCGGATGGCGGCGGGCGGCTCGTGGGAAGCCGGCGGGACGAACCATACCTTCACCACCATGTCGGCCCTGAACTACCGCGAAGTCTACCTGGGACTGGGCAGCGACCGGCTAAGCGGCCGCGTGTCGTATTCGCCCGCGTACATGGGCACGGCGATGCGCACCGTGTACAGCGAAGTCAATGGCGGCCTGGCCTTGAGCGACGATGTGGGCCTGTTCGCGCGCGTGGGCTATTTGCGCGCGGTGTCGGCGGTGCCGCGCTATACCTCCGGCACGCGGCTCGACGGACGCATCGGCATCGGCGTGAGCATCGAGGCGTGGAAACTGCAGGCGGCGTGGGATGCGCTGCATGCGGAGCAGGGCGCCTACGCCAGAACGGGCGACAGGGTCCGCTCGCGCAATGGGCTGGTGCTCACCGTCACCCGCTCTTTCTAGATCGCCGATTCATAATAGAAAAAGGGTCCGGGGATTTCTCCCCGGACCCTTCGTCCTGACGAATTTCTGGTGCGGCTGGCAGGAATTGAACCCACGACCCCTTGGTTCGTAGCCAAGTACTCTATCCAACTGAGCTACAGCCGCATAAGCAAAGATTATAGCAGCGTATTTCGGATTTGCCAAATCTTCCCAAGCATCTTGCGGGAAACAGCCGAATAATAAAACGGCGCCGCAAAGAAAAAAGGCCTGCAAATTTCTTTACAGGCCCTTCATCATGACGAATTTTGGTGCGGCTGGCAGGAATTGAACCCACGACCCCTTGGTTCGTAGCCAAGTACTCTATCCAGCTGAGCTACAGCCGCGTAAGCGAATATTATAGCAGCGTATTTTTTATTTGCCAAATCTTCCGGAAGATATTGCAAGCAACAGCCGAATAAAAAAAGGCTCCACAAAGAGAAAGGGCCTGCAAATTTTTTTGCAGGCCCTTCGTCAATACGAATTTTGGTGCGGCTGGCAGGAATTGAACCCACGACCCCTTGGTTCGTAGCCAAGTACTCTATCCAACTGAGCTACAGCCGCATAAGCAAAGATTGTAGCAGCTTCACCTTGTTTTCGGAACCCTTGATTTGCTGGCTCGTTCTTCCTGGTGCTTCTACCACTCTTCAGATCGCTTGCATTTCCGAAGAAGGCGCTATTGTAGGGGCGCCTGGGTTGTTTGTCCAGAGGGGAAACATAAAGAGGACAACAGCAAGTAATTTTCATCCCCGGCCGGGCATCTGTTAGATTACTCCTATTGCTGTGTGGAATGCACGAATGAAGCTCCGAGTCACCACCCGCCCGAACGCGACGCTGCTCCGGCTGGCCCTTGCCTGGCTGCTGGGGGTGGCGTGCATTGGCGCGGCGCCGGCGTCCCCGGTGCGCAGCCTGCGCTTCGAGCATATCGGCCTCGAACAGGGCCTGTCGCAGGAAACGGTGCAAAGCATCCTGCAGGACCGCCAGGGCTTCATGTGGTTCGGCACCCAGGCGGGCCTGAACCGCTATGACGGTTACCGCATGACCGTCTTCAAGAACGACCCCGCCGATGCTGGCAGCATCGCCGACAACTACGTTTCCGCTTCCTACGAGGATGAGCAGGGCCGCCTCTGGTTCGGTACCAAGGGTGGCCTGATCCGCTACGAGCGCAGCACGCAAAAATTTGTCCGCTACGCCAGCGCCGGCAGTGCCTCGGCCGGCTTGAACAACCGCGTGGTGTCGGCCATCGTCAGCGACGGGCGCGGCGGCCTGTGGCTGGCCACCGGCGAAGGGCTCAAGCACTTCGATCCGGCCACCGGCCGCTTTGCCACCACGCGCCACGATCCGGCCGACCCGGCCAGCCTGAGCGACGACCGGGTCAACGCCCTGGCGCGCGATACCGACGGCAGCCTGTGGATCGGCACCGCGCGTGGCCTGGACCGGCTCGCGCCGGGCGCGCGGCGGTTCGAGCGCTTCACCCTCGCCGCGCCGCAGGAGGCTGCGCGCAACCAGGTGCTGTCGCTCTCGCTCGGACCGAACCGCACTTTATGGATCGGCACCGGCGCCGGCCTGCACGCGTGGCGGCTGGGCGGGGCCGCGCCGGCACGGCGCCAGATCGGCAAGGAAGACGGCGTCGGCGCGGTGCGCGTGGTGTCGCTGTATCACGATCCCAAGGGCGGCCTGTGGGTCGGCACCGAACTCGATGGCCTGCTCTGGCGCGATAGCGCCGGCGACAGGTTTGTCAGCTACCGCCACCAGCCGCTGGACCGCCATTCGCTGTCGGATAACCGGATTGCGGCCAGCTTCCTCGACCGCAGCGGCACGCTGTGGGTCGGCAGCTGGTTCGGCGGCATCAACCGGGTCGATATCGCCAGCGGCGGCTTCAACCGGCTTGCGCATATCGCGGACGATCCCGCCAGCCTCAGTTCGAACAAGATCCGCACCATTGCCGCCGACGGCAAGGATACCCTGTGGCTGGGCACCACCGGCGGCGGCGTCAACCGGGTGGACGTGGCCAGTGCGAAGGTCACGCGCCTGCTTCCCGGCCAGCTGGTGACCGCGCTGGCGGTGGCGCCCGATCGCGTGTGGGTAGGCACGCCCACCGGCTTGTCGTGGATGGACAAGCAAAGCGGGCGCTCCACGCCGCTGCCGATCGGCAGCGACGCCACCACGTCGTACATCCAGCGCCTGATGATCGACCGCGCCGGCATGCTGTGGGTGCTCACGCGCGGCGGCGTGCTGCGCTACGATCCGGCCACCGGCAACCGGAGCGGCTGGCACCACGATCCGGACAACCCGCACAGCCTGGGCGACAACCATGGCTTCGCGATGCTGGAAGACCGCCAGGGCTTCATCTGGATCGGCACCGACAACGGCCTCGAACGGCTCGACCGGGCCACCAGCCGCTTTACCCATTACCGCTACGACCCGGCCGATCCGGCCAGCCTGCGCCACAGCCGTATCTATTATCTGTTCGAGTCGCGCAAGGGCCAGCTCTGGGTGGGCACGGCGGGCGGCCTGCACCGGGTCGAAACCGGTGCGGACGGGCAGGTGCGCTTTCGCTTTTTCGCGCTCAATGGCGCGGCCGCTTCCGATCCGATCGGCGCCATCCTGGAAGACGATGCGGGCATGCTGTGGGTCAGCAGCACCGCCGGCATGGCGCGCCTCGACCCGTCCAACGGCCAGGTCAAGCGCTACACCTCCAAGGATGGCCTGACCGATGGCTCGTACTTTGTCGGCTCGGCGGCGCGCCTGGGCGACGGCAGCCTGCACTTCGGCGGCATCAACGGACTGACCTCGTTCCGGCCCGAGGCGATCCGCGAAAACCCCTACCCGCCGGCGGTGGCGATCACCGACTTCCTGATCTTCAACCGCCCCCTGCGCACGGGCCAGAAGCTCGATGGCATCGATTTCGACGGTCCGATCGAGGACGCCAAATCGATCACGCTGTCGTACCGCGACACGGTGCTGTCGCTCGAATTCGCAGCCCTGCATTTTGCCGATCCCCAGCGCAACCGCTACCTTTACCAGCTCGAAGGCTTCGACCAGGGCTGGGTCAGCACCGACGCCGGCAAGCGCTTCGCCACCTATACCAATCTCGATCCGGGGAATTACGTGTTCCGGGTCCGGGCCAGCAACAAGGATGGGGTATGGAGCGAGGCGCCCACCGCGCTGGCGATCACCATCACGCCGCCGGCCTGGAAAACGTGGTGGTTCCGCATGCTGCTGGCGGTGCTGGGGCTTGGCCTGGGCTATGCGCTGATGCGCGTGCGGGTGCGCGCGCTGGTGCAGCAAAAATCCCTGCTGGAGCGCCAGGTCGGTACGCGCACCGCCGAATTGCAGCTGCAGAAGGACTCGGTCGAACGCCAGAAGGTGGAAGTCGAACACGCGCACCGCAACATCGCGCTCCTGAGCGAGATCGGGCGCAAGCTGACCGCCAAACTCGATAGCGAATCGATCATGCTGATGCTGTATGCGCACGTCAATGAGCTGATGGATGCGAGCGTGTTCGGCATCGGCCTGTATCGTCCCGAGCGCGCCAGCATCGACTATCCGTTTGCGATCGAGGGCGGCAAGCGCTATGCGCCGTATTCGCGCAGCATGGACAATCCGAACCAGCTTGCGGTGTGGTGCATCGTGAACGAGCGCGATGTCTTCATCAATGACCTGGAAAAGGAGTACGGCAACTACATTACCGACCTGTCGCTCACGTCCAGCGAAGACAATCTGGGCACGCTCGAAGACGGCTCGCTGCCGACGCCACCGCGCTCGCTGCTGTACGTGCCGATCGCGGTCAACGGCCGCATGCTGGGGGTGGTGTCGGTGCATAGCTACGTCGAGAATGCCTACGAGCGCATTCACCTCGACATGCTGCGCACGCTCGCCTCGTACGTCGGCGTGGCCTTCGATAACGCCGACGCCTATCGCCAGCTGCAGGATGCGCAAACGCAGCTGGTGTCGCAGGAAAAGCTGGCGGCACTCGGTTCGCTGGTAGCCGGCGTGGCGCATGAATTGAATACCCCGATCGGCAACAGCCTGCTGATGGCCAGCACGCTGCAGGAAAAGACCACCGAGATCGCGCAGAAGTTCGACGGCGCCAGCATCCGCCGCTCAGAACTGAAGGTATTCATCGATGCGTCGCAGGAGGCGTCGGAGCTGATCATGCGCAGCCTGTTCAATGCGGCCGACCTGCTCAACAGCTTCAAGCAGGTGGCGGTGGACCAGGCCAGCGCGAAGCGCCGCCGCTTTCATCTGGAGCAGGCGACGCACGAAATCATCGCCACCATGATGAACCAGGTGCGCAAGGCCGGCCACACGCTGGAGCTGGAGGTGGAGCCGGACATCGAGATGGAGAGCTATCCGGGACCGTTCGGGCAGGTGATGATCAACCTGATTAATAACGCGATGCTGCATGCGTTCGAGGGCCGCAGCGGCGGGGCGATGACGGTGACGGCCACGCGGCAGGGCACGGAGCGGGTGCTGGTGACCTTCCATGACGACGGCGTGGGCATCCCGGCCGAACACCAGGCGCGCATCTTCGATCCGTTTTTCACGACCAAGATGGGGCAGGGCGGTTCGGGACTGGGTTTGAATATCACCTACAACATCGTCACGTCGCTGCTGGAGGGGAGCATCCGCGTCGAGAGCAGTGCCGAGCGGGGCACGACCTTCTTCATCGACCTGCCGCTGTGCGTGGCGCCACTGGCGGCATAGAATACGACAAGCACGACACCAACAAGGATTGCATGACCATCATCACGACGATTGAAGATTTGCGGGTACTGGCGCGCAAGCGCGTGCCGCGCATGTTTTACGACTATGCCGACGCCGGTTCGTGGACCGAATCGACCTACCGCGCCAACAGCGACGATTTTGCGAAGATCAAATTCCGCCAGCGGGTGGCGGTCAACCTGGTCGACCGCACCACGCGCACCACGATGGTGGGGCAGGAGGTGGCGATGCCGGTGGCGCTGGCACCGACCGGCCTGACCGGCATGCAGCATGCGGACGGCGAAATCCTGGCCGCGCGCGCCGCCGAACGCTTCGGCGTGCCGTTCACCCTGTCGACGATGAGCATCTGTTCGATCGAGGATGTGGCGGCCCATACCACCAAGCCGTTCTGGTTCCAGCTGTACGTGATGAAGGACCGCGAATTCATCAACCGCCTGATCGACCGCGCCAAGGCGGCGCATTGCTCGGCGCTGGTGCTCACGCTCGACTTGCAGGTGCTGGGCCAGCGCCACAAGGATATCCGCAACGGCATGACGGCGCCGCCCAGAATGACGCTGGCCAATATCGTGAACCTGATGACCAAGCCGCGCTGGTGCATGGGCATCCTGCGCACGCCGCGGCGCGGCTTCGGCAATATCGTCGGCCATGCCAGCGACGTGTCGGACATGTCGTCGCTGTCGGCCTGGACCTCGCAGCAGTTCGATCCGGCGCTGTCCTGGGCCGATGTGGAATGGATCAAGCAGCGCTGGGGCGGAAAGCTGATCATCAAGGGCATCATGGATGCCGAAGATGCGCGCCTGGCGCTTGACTCCGGGGCCGATGCGCTGATCGTGTCGAACCACGGCGGACGCCAGCTCGATGGCGCCCAGTCGAGCATCGGCGCGCTGCCGGCCATCGTGGACGCGGTGGGCAAGCGCATCGAGGTGCACATGGATGGCGGCGTGCGCTCGGGGCAGGATGTGATCCGCGCGCTGGCCCTTGGCGCCAAGGGCGTGTATATCGGACGGCCGTTTCTTTATGGGCTGGGAGCGATGGGCGAGCAGGGCGTGACCAAGTGCCTGGAGATCATCCGTAACGAACTCGATCTGACGATGGCGTTTTGCGGCCTGCGCGATGTGAATGACGTCGACAAGCGAATTCTGTTGCCGGGGACGTTTTAAGGCCGGTCGGTCCCGCGGCGCGTATCAGACCACGTTAAGCGGTTTGCCGGCCTCGAACGCCTCCACGTTATCGATCAGCATATCGGCCAGGGTCTGCATCGCGCCGGCGCTGGCCCAGGCCACGTGCGGCGTCAGTATGAAATTCGGCAGCCGCAAGGCCAGCAGCGGATTGTCCGGCGATGGCGGCTCCGTGCTCAGTACATCGAAGCCGGCGCCGCCCATCACGCCGTCGCTCAGCGCCCGGGCCAGCGCCGCTTCGTCCACCAGGCCGCCGCGCGCCGTATTGATCAGGAGGGCGCCAGGCTTCATGCGCGCCAGCTGCTCCGCGCCGATCATGTTGGCCGTCTGCGCGGTCAGCGGCAGGTGCAGGCTGACCACGTCGCTGATGCGCAGCAGTTCGTCGAGCGTGACCACCTCGACCTCAGGGTCCTCCACCTTCGAGCGCGAGACCACGCAGACGCGCATGCCGAAAGCGCGCCCGATGGCCGCCACCTTCTTGCCGAGCGCCCCGTAGCCGACGATGCCGAGGCGGCTGCCCGCCAGGTCGGCTATCGGATGGCCAAGCAGGCAAAACTGGCTCGACCTTTGCCAGTGCCCCGCATCCACGTCGGCACCGTACGCCTTCAGATTGCGGCGCAGGGCGAGAATGAGGCTGAAACAGTGCTCCGGCACCGACACCAGCGAATAATCGCGGATATTCGACACCACGATGCCGCGTGCGCGGCAGGCGTCGAGATCGACGTTGTTGGTGCCGGTGGCGGAAATGGCGACCATTTTCAGGTCCGGCAACTGCGCGATGTCGGCAGCCCTCAGCGCGACCTTGTTGGTGATGGCGATCGTGGCGCCGCGCAGTCGCTCCACCACATCGCCGGCGTCGGTGGCGGCGTGCTCGCGCCACACATGCCCGAACGCGGGGCGGCGCACATGGGCGTTGAGACTGTCGCGGTCCAGAAAAACGATCGTATGCATGTCAGAGCCTTTGCAGTTGGAGTTGTGGATAGGTGAGGAACAGGTCGGCGACCCATTCCACGAACACGCGCACCTTGGCTGACAGGTGGCGGTTCTGAGGGTACACCACGTTGATCGGCAGCGGGGTGCTGGTCCAGTCGGCGAGAACGATTTCCAGCGTGCCGGCGGCGACCATCGATTCGGCCATGAAGCTCGACATCTGCACCAGCCCGAGCCCCTGCATGCCCGCTCTCATATAGGCGGTCGAATCGTTCACGGCCAGGCAGGCGGGCGCCGCGATGTTGATCGCTTCATCGCCGCGCGCGAAATCCCAGTCGTAGGTCTTGCCGGTCTTGGTGGAAAAGTAGTTGATGCAGCGATGGCTGGCCAGGTCGTTCGGGTGAGTGGGCCGCCCGTGCTGGTTCAGGTAGGCGGGCGTGGCGCAGGTGACGAAATGCAGAACCCCGACACGGCGCGCGATCAGCGCCGAATCGGGCAGGTTGCCGCCGCGGATGGCGCAATCGACGCCTTCTTCGATCAGGTCGACCGGACGGTCGCTGCATCCGAGGTCGACGCGGATGTCCGGGTAGCGATGGAAAAAGTCGGACAGCGCGGGAATCAGGAGGTCGTTGGCGATGCCGCTCGATACATCCACCCGCAGCCGTCCGCTCGGATTGGCGCGGTTGCGCGAGAGCGATTCCTCGGCTTCGCGCACGTCCGACAGGATGCGCAGGCAGCGCTCGTAATAGGCGGCGCCGTCGGCGGTCACGCTCACATGGCGCGTTGTGCGGTGCAACAACTTCACTTCGAGCGCCAGTTCCAGCGCCTGCACCAGGGTCGAGACGGTGGCCTTGGGCAGCTGCATGTTTTCCGCCGCGCGCGTGAATCCCCCGGCGTCGACCACCTGCACGAACACCTCCATCGCTTGCAATTTATTCATATTCCTCCGTATTGTTCAGAATCCTGAACAATCAATTCGCTCTTGCCCTCTTTATCAGATTGTAGAACAAGTTTAAAGTGACCGTACTGCATCAAAGGATGTAGGGACAACTGGAAGGAAAGGGGAACTTTTTATGCGTTATCAAAAAGCAATCATGATGGTCGCGACACTCGCGATGGCGATGCTGACGCTGACAGGTACCGCCCTGACCGACCAGTTTCCGCAGGCGGCGAGCGCCGAGAGCGTCGGTTTTGACGCACTCGCACATGATTTGTTCGGCGGCGCGCTGATGGCCAGCGCCGATGAAGAAGCCGGAGTGGCGGAATGAATCCCGTGGACGCGCCGGTGCAGCTGAAAATCCGCGACCTGGAGGTTGCGGGGGCCGAAGGCCCGCTGGCTGCGCGTCTGTATGCGGGCGGCGACGCAGGCGCCAAAAAGGATGGCCTGATCGTGTTCTTCCACAGCGGCGGCTTTGTCGGCGGCGACCTCGATGACGCCGACGAATTCCTGCGCCACCTTGCCAGCTGCTCGACGCAGTACCTGGTGCTGGCATCGTGCTACACACTGGCGACCGAGCGGCCGTTTCCCGCCGCCGCCGAAGATGCGCACGCGGTGCTGGCCTGGGCCAAGAAGCACAAGGCCAAGCTGGGATGGAGCGGCAAGCGCCTGGTGGTGTCGGGGATCGAGGCAGGCGCCAATCTGGCCGCCGTGTGCACGCTGATTGCGCGCGACCGGGGCGGCCCGGCACTGGCCGGCCAGATCCTGATCATGCCGATGCTCGACCCGGGCCTGTCGACCTGCTCGATGCGCGAGATTCCGCAGGACGCCAGCCAGGCCGGCGTGGCCGACAGCTGCGCCGCGAGCTACCGCGGCTACCTGCCCAATGCCGCCGACCGCACGCACCCGTATGCGTCGCCGCTGCAATCGAGCCGGCTCAAGAACCTGCCGCCGGCCCTGATCCTGTCGGCCGAAGACGATCCATTACGCGACGAGGCTGAACAATACGGCGCCAAGCTGACTACCTGCGGCGTCACCACCACGGTCAAGCGGATGGCGCCAGCGCCGCTGCAAGACCCGGCCGCGCGCAACGAATGTGCCTGCAAGGCCGTTGCGCTGCATGAAATCGGACATTTTTTACGCGGCCTGGACGCCCCGCCCAGCCCATCCTGACATAGCGCGTCACCAGTAACGCCATCACCAGTTAATACCGTGCAGCTGCGCTGAGAGACCCTCGCCGCAGCGTACGGACCCTTTTCGCCTTTTGCAAGACCGCAGGTCGCTGTAGCCTCGCTTACCGCCTGATTCATTAAATATTTTCATCATTAAGAGGAATAACATGAAAACCACTAATCGATTAATGACCTTCGCCCGGCCGCTGGCCGCCGCGATGGCACTGGCGGGGCTGGCGGCGCTGGCCGGTTGTGAAGATGCGAACAGCAAGGCCCAGCCGGCCGCGCCGGCAGGCCCGCCGATCACCGCCGCCACCGTGATCGAACGCTCGGTCAACGAGACCCAGGAGTTTTCGGGCCGCCTGGAAGCGGTCGACCGCGTCGACATCCGGGCGCGCGTCAATGGCTTCATCACGTCGGTGAACTTCAAGCCGGGCAGCGTCGTCAAGAAGGGCGATATCCTGTTCGTGATCGACCCGCGTCCGTACCAGGCCGAAGCCAATCGCGCCGAAGCGGCCGTCAGCTCGGCCCGCGCGCGCGCCGACCTGGCCAAGCTGGAACTGGCCCGCGCCGAGCGCCTGCTGGGCGACAAGGCGATCGCGCAGCGCGAGTTCGACGAAAAGGCCTCGGGCCTGAAGGAACTGGACGCCAACGTGCGCGCGGCCCAGGCCTCGCTCGAAGCGGCGCGCCTGAACCTGAGCTACACCAATGTGCACGCGCCGATCGGCGGGCGCGTCTCGAAAGCCGAAGTCACCACCGGTAACCTGGTCGATGGCACGGTGATCCTGACCTCGGTCGTGTCGAGCAATCCGATCTACGCCACCTTCGACGGCGACGAAGATACCTACCTGCGCGTCGGCCGCGTGGCCCAGAAGGGCGCGACGGTGCCGGTCAAGATCGGCCTGGCCAACGAAAGCGGCTTTCCGCACGAAGGCAAGCTCGAATTCGTCGACAACCGCCTCGATTCGGCCACCGGCAGCGTGCGCATGCGCGCCATGTTCGACAATACCGACAACACGCTCGTTCCCGGCCTGTTCGCACGCGTTCAGCTGAGCGGCAGCGACAGCACGCAAGCGAAGACGGTCCTGATCAGCGACCGCGCCATCGGCACCGACCAGAACCGCAAATTCGTCTACGTGATCGGCGCCGACAGCAAGGCCGAATACCGCGCCGTGACGCTCGGCCCGTCCATCGACGGCCTGCGCGTGGTGCGCAGCGGCGTCAAGCCGGGCGAGAAGATCGTCGTCAACGGCCTGCAGCGCGTGCAGCCGGGCGCGCCGGTGACGGCCCAGATCGTGGCGATGGACCAGGACAGCAAGACGCCGCAAGCGAAGGCGGACGATACCAAGGCAGCGGAACCGAAATCCGCCGAGGTCAAGCCCGAGCCCGAGCTGAAGGTCGCCGACGCATCGGCTAAAACCAAGGAATAATTCACATGAACTTTTCACGATTCTTTATCGATCGGCCGATTTTCGCGGCCGTCCTGTCGATCATCATATTCGTGGCCGGCCTGCTGTCGATCTTCGCACTGCCGATCTCCGAATACCCTGACGTGGTGCCGCCATCGGTGGTGGTGCGTGCGCAGTATCCTGGCGCGAACCCGAAAGTGATCGCCGAAACCGTCGCCGCGCCGTTGGAAGAGCAGATCAACGGCGTCGAAAACATGCTGTACATGTCGTCGCAGAATACGTCCGACGGCTCGCTGATGCTGACCGTGACGTTCAAGGTCGGCACCGACGTCGAACAGGCCGAGTCGCAGGTGCAGAACCGCATCCAGCGTGCCTTGCCGCGCCTGCCCGAGGAAGTGCGCCAGATCGGCGTGACCGCCGTGAAAAGCTCGCCCAACCTGACCATGGTGGTTCACCTGGTTTCGCCAACGGGCCGCTACGACGACGTCTACCTGCGTAATTACGCGGTGCTGAACGTGAAGGACCAGCTGGCCCGTATCCCGGGAATGGGCGACACCCAGCTGTTCGGCGCGGGCGACTACGCCATGCGCATCTGGCTCGATCCGCAGAAGGTGGCGGCGCGCGGCATGACCGCGTCCGACGTGGTGGCCGCGGTGCGCGAACAGAACGTGCAGGTCGCGGCCGGCGTGATCGGCGCCTCGCCGTCGAAAGGCGCCGAGTTCCAGCTGACCGTCAACACCCAGGGCCGTTTGACCTCGGTCGAGGAATTCGGCGACATCATCGTGCGCACCGGTTCCGACGGCGCCATTACCCACTTGAAGGATGTGGCGCGGCTTGAGCTGGGATCGAATTCCTATTCCTTGCGCGCTCTGCTGAACAACAAGTCGGCCGCCGCCATCGGTATTTTCGAAGCGCCGGGCGCCAATGCCCTGCAGCTGTCGTCCGACGTACGCGCCAAAATGGCGGAACTGAAGAAAGATTTCCCCGAGGGCGTCGACTTCAGCGTGGAATACGACCCGACCCAGTTCGTGCGCGCATCGATCAAATCGGTGATCCATACCCTGCTCGAAGCGGTGGCACTGGTGGTGCTGGTCGTGATCATCTTCCTGCAGACCTGGCGCGCATCGATCATTCCGCTGCTGGCCGTGCCGGTATCGATCATCGGCACCTTTGCGGTGATGCTGGGCTTCGGCTTTTCGATCAACACGCTGTCGCTGTTCGGGCTTGTGCTGGCCATCGGTATCGTCGTCGATGACGCCATCGTCGTGGTGGAGAACGTGGAACGCAATATCGCAGCCGGCCTGACGCCGCGCGACGCGACGGTCCAGGCCATGAAAGAGGTGAGCGGTCCGATCATCGCCATCGCGCTGGTGTTGTGCGCCGTGTTCGTGCCGATTGCGTTCGTGGCCGGCCTGTCGGGCCAGTTCTATCGCCAGTTCGCGCTGACGATCGCCATTTCGACCGTGATTTCGGCATTCAGCTCGCTGACCCTGTCGCCGGCGCTTGCCGCCGCCTTGCTCAAGCCGCACCATGCGCCGAAAGATCGACTGACGCGCGTGATGGACAAGCTGTTCGGCCGTTTCTTCGCCTGGTTCAACCGCTTCTTCGGCCGCGCATCGACCAAGTATGAAGGTGGTGTGAATATCGTCCTGAAACGCAAGGGCATCTCGCTGATGGTGTACGCCGTGCTGGCCGTGGCCGCCGTGTTCATGTTCAAGGCGGTGCCGAGCGGCTTCGTGCCGGCCCAGGACAAGCAGTACCTGGTCGGTTTCGCCCAGCTGCCCGATGCGGCCTCGCTGGACCGTACCGATGCCGTGATCCGCAAGATGTCCGACATCGTGGCCAAGGTCCCCGGCGTGGAATCGTCGATCGCCTTCCCTGGCCTGTCGATCAACGACTTTACCAATGCGCCAAACGCGGGCATCGTGTTCGTCACGCTCAAGTCGTTCGAAGAGCGCACCGGCAAGGGCCTGTCGGGTCCCGAGATCGCGGCGGAGGTCAATAAGCGCCTGGGCGCCATCCAGGACGCCTTCATCATGGTGTTCCCGCCACCGCCGGTCAATGGCCTTGGCACGGTGGGCGGCTTCAAGATGATGATCGAGGACCGCGGCAACGTGGGCTACGACGAGTTGTACAAGGCGACGCAGGCGGTGCAGATGAAAGCCTGGCAGGACCCGCAGCTCGCCGGCGTGTTCTCGAGCTTCCAGATCAACGTGCCGCAGCTGTTCGCGGACGTCGACAAGGTCAAGGCCAAGCAGCTCGGCGTGCCGCTGACGACGATCTACCAGACCTTGCAGATCAATCTGGGATCGCTGTACGTGAACGACTTTAACCAGTTTGGCCGTACCTACCAGGTGCGCGTGCAGGCCGACGCGCCGTTCCGTTCGCATGCCGACCAGATTGCCCAGCTCAAGGTCCGTAACGACAAGGGCGAGATGATTCCGCTGTCGTCGCTGATGCGCATCAAGGATACCTATGGCCCTGACCGCGTGCAGCGCTACAACGCCTACGTGTCGGCCGACATGAACGGCGGCCCGGCTCCGGGCGTCTCGTCGGGCCAGGCGCAGGCTGCCCTCGAGAAGATCGTTGCCGAAGTGCTGCCGAAAGGCGTGTCGTACGAATGGACCGAACTGACCTACCAGGAGATTTTGTCGGGTAACACGATGGTGCTGGTATTCCCGCTGTGCGTACTGCTGGTGTTCCTGGTGCTCGCTGCCCAGTACGAAAGCTGGACCCTGCCGCTGGCGGTGATCCTGATCGTGCCGATGTCGATCCTGTGCGCACTCGTTGGCGTCAAGCTGACCGGTGGCGACAACAACATTTTTACCCAGATCGCGCTGTTCGTGCTGGTGGGGCTGGCGTCGAAGAATGCGATTCTGATCGTCGAATTCGCCCGCGAACTCGAAGACCATGGCCGCACCATCGTCGAAGCCGCGCTGGAATCGTGCCGCCTGCGTCTGCGTCCGATCCTGATGACGTCGATCGCGTTCATCATGGGCGTGGTACCGCTGGTGTTTTCGAGCGGCGCCGGTGCCGAGATGCGCCATGCGATGGGCGTGGCGGTCTTCGGCGGCATGCTGGGCGTGACCTTCTTCGGTCTGTTCCTCACGCCGGTGTTCTACGTGCTGCTGCGTACCTTCGCCAAGAAGATGGAAAAGAAATCAAGCGTGGCAGTGCCTGCGCATCTGGAAGGAGCAGTGTAATGACTGATATGACGAGAACTATCACCAGGCGCATCGCGCCCCTGCTGGCGGCGCTGCTGCTGGTGGCCTGTTCCAGCGTGCCGGAACTGAAAGCGCCGGCGCTCGACATGCCATCGAGCTTCAAGGAGTCGTCCGAACCGCTGCAAGCGGCCGACGGCACGCGCTGGAAGGTGGCGCAGCCGGCCGAAGGGCAGGCGCGCGGCGAGTGGTGGCTGGCGTTCAACGACGCCAACCTGACGGCGCTGATCAAGGAAGCGACCGACGCCAATGCCAGCCTGGCGGTGGCCGCGGCGCGCGTGAAGCAGGCCAGGGCGCTGGCCGGCCTGTCCGCGGCGGACCGTTCGCCGCAGGTGGGGGCGGGCATGGGTGCGCAGCGCAGCCGCAATTCCGGCGTGTCGCGCGGCCTGGCCGACGATGCGGCGGTCGCTCCTGGCAATGTGTACCAGGCCAGGCTGACGGCCAGCTACGAGCTCGATCTGTTCGGCCGCGTGGCCGCCAATGTCAGCGCCTCGCGCGCCGATGCCGAGGCGTCCGAGGCGACTTACAAGTCGGTGCTGCTGGCCTTGCAGGCCGACGTGGCACAGACCTACTTCAAGCTGCGCGAAACGGACGCCGAACTGGCGACCCTGGCGCGCACGGTCGACCTGCGCACGCAAAGCGTGAAGGTGAACCAGAGCCGTTACGACAATGGCGACATCGGCGAATTCGACCTGGCCCGCTCCAGGACCGAACTGTCGACGGTGAAGGCCGAGGCGATCGGCTTGCAGCGTCAGCGCGTGCAGTACGAACACGCTCTGGCGGTGCTGCTGGGGAAACCGGCGGCCATGTTCAGCGCCGACGTCAACCCGCTGGTGGAATCGGCGCTGCTGCCGGCCATTCCGGCCGGGCTGCCATCGAAGCTGCTTGAGCGCCGTCCCGACATCACCGCCGCCCAGCGCGCGATGATCGCCGCGAACGCCCGCATCGGCGTGGCCAAGACGGCGATGTACCCGTCCCTGAGCCTGACCGGCGGCCTGGGTACCGAATCCGGCAGCGGCGGCAATCTGTTCAACTGGAGCGCGCGTTCGTGGGTGCTGGGCGCGCTGCTGTCGATGCCGATCATCGACGGTGGCCGCAACAAGGCCAATATCGCGCGCAGCGAGGCGGTGCTGGAGGAGTCGGTTGCCACCTATCGCCAGAACGTGCTGGTGGCCTTTGCCGAAGTCGAGGACAACCTGGCCGGCCTGCGCATCCTGGCTGGCCAGACCGAGCAGATCGACGCGGCGGTGGTGTCGGCACGCCGTTCGGCCGACCTGGCGCAGAAGCTGTACCAGGCGGGCCGTTCGAGCTATCTGGACCTGCTCGACGCCCAGCGCAACCTGGCGGCGGTAGAACGCAATGCGGTCCAGCTGCGCGGCGACCGCGCCGTGACAACCGTGGCACTGATCCGCTCCCTGGGCGGCGGCTGGCAGTAAGCATCAAGTAAAATTCCCACCATCGCATTGCCGCGGCATTCACGCCGCGGCAATTGCGTATTCACAGGGCAGGCCATACAATGGCCGCACATGCCCGCCACCTTACAAGACGAGCAGCTGATGCTGCGCTACCGCGATGGCGACCTGGTCGCCTTCGAGGAGCTCTATCGCCGTCACCACGCGGGCCTGTACCGCTTCGTCGCCTGGCGTTCGCCGCGCGCGGACTGGGTCGACGAGATCGTGCAGGACAGCTGGATCAACCTGCATCATGCGCGCAGCCGCTATGAGCCGCAGGCGGCGTTTCGCACCTATTTGTTCCAGATCGCCCGCAATCGCCTGCTCGACCTGCTGCGCCAGCAGCAACCGCTGCTGGCCGCGGAACTGGGGAGCGGCACGGATGGCCGCGACGTATTTGACTCGCTGGCCGATGCGGCGCAGGATGTGGTTTCGCCCGAAGTCGCGCTGGAACACAAGCAGCAGCACGACAGCCTGCACCTGGCGCTGGCCGGTTTGCCGAGCGAGCAGAAAGAGGCGCTGGTACTGCAGCAGTTTTGCGGCATGAGCCTTGAAGATATCGCCGCCGTGGTGGCAGCGCCGGTGGAAACGGTCAAGAGCCGGTTGCGCTACGCCATGCGGAAACTGCGCGAAGGGAGCCTGAGTGAACAACGATGACATGAGCGACGAGCAGTTCGACGCCTTCCTGCGTGGGGAAGACGATCTGTCGCGCCGTCTGCAGGGGTTGACCCAGCCCGCTTCCAGAGCGCAGCTCGATGCGGCGATCCTCGGTTATGTGAAAGCCGGGCTGGCGCAAGAGGCGCGTCCGGCCGCGGCCAATGACGCCACCGGCGGCGAGGCGTCGCCACGGCTGGCGCCGGGCCTGGGCAGGCGCTGGCGCATACCGGCCGGAATTGCGGCGGGCGTGCTCGCCGGGGTACTGGGACACCAGCTGTACCGGGGTGGCGCGGCACCGATGGAAAACGCGATGGTGGCAGCGGAGGTGGAACACGAGCGGCCTGCCGCGGCGATGGCGCCAGAGCCACCGCCAGTGGTGATTGCCGAGATGACGCCCGTGCCGCCACAACCCGTGGCGCCTGCGGAGGCGCCGTCGGCGCGACCGGCAGCGCCGGTGGCGATTGTCGCGGCACCGGCAGCGGAGCAAGCGCCACCAGTGGTGAGTGCTCCCGCGCCGTCGTTACAATCAGCGCCGCCAACGATCGCAGCGGCGCCACCAGCGCCGCCGCCCGCTGTGGCGGAAGCCACGGCGGACCTGCCCCAAATGAAAGCAAAGGCTGCTCCGCCCTCGGAACGTGTGGTTGCCGACGCGGAGCGCAATTTCGCGACTCAGTCCGAGCGGATCGCCGGGAATGTTGCGCCGTTGAGCCGTACGGCACGCGCGGCAAAGGATGACGCGGCCGCGCCGCGCGCCGATCAGGAAGCTGCGCACGCCAAGCGTGCGCGCGACTGGCTGTCGGTGATCGACGCCATGCTCAAGGCCGACCTGAAAAACGACGCGCTGGCCGAGTGGACCAAGTTCCGCGCCGCCTATCCCAACCATCCAGTGCCAGACGAGATGCTGGCCCGGATCGCGGCAATCAAGCGCTGAGGCTCTTCAGGGATTGACCTCGAACTCACCGACAAACACCGTTTCGCTGCGCTCTTTCAGGCGCAGCGTAATGGACTGCTCTTTCTGGCGCGGCGTACCGAACGCGGTAAACAGCTTGACCTGCAAGGTCGTGGCGCCCGCCACCACCTGCTGGCTGTTGCCGTAGTAGTTTGCCTCGATCCGGTATTTTCCTGGCGCGGCGCGGCGCAGCGAAAACTCCTCCGGCCCGTATCCCCCCATGAAATCGTTCGACATGCGCGCGCCCTGGCTCGACATCCGGTTTTCATAGCTCGATCTTTCGCCATCCGGCGCCGTCACCCACAGGTCCATATCGCTGTTGTCGGCGTCCCACGTCAGCACCACGCGCAAGTCGAGCGGCAGGTTGGCGCGCAGGCGCGGATCGATGCGGCGCACGTCCAGCGGCTTTGCAGAAGCCGCGACAATGGCATTCATTTCAGCCAGGACGATGGTCTCGACATCCGGAAAACGGCCGTTCCACGGGCGCTCGACGACCTCGTACAGCGTGTCGATGGCTTCCTGAGTGCGGCCGGTGGCCGCCAGCGCCAGGCCGAGGTCGCGCCAGGACTGCGGTTCTTCACCGGCCAGGCGCAGCACCTTCTCGAATACCGGCACCGCCAGTTGCGGCGCACCGGCCTGAAGCAGGCGATAGCCGAGGATGCGCAGCACCGCGCGGTTTTCCAGGTCCATCTCGGCCAGGTTGGACAGCACCCGCAGCGCCAGGTCGCGCTGGCCTTTCTCCAGCAGGATGTCGGCCGCGTCGAGGTAAAACGCGCTGCTGTTGGCGTAGTCCGGTTTCTGGTCGAGATAAATGGCGTACGCGGTGCCGGGATCGGCGTCGCGCAAGCGCTTGATGTAGGGCGCGTTCGGCACCCATTTTTTCAGGCCCATGCCGATCGCGGGCACGTTTTTCTCCTTCATTTGTTCACTCGCCAGGCCTTGCAATGCCGGCTTGAACTCCATCTTTGCATCCGCTGCCGGTGAAAACCTCGCCAGTTCGCCCGATACATTTGCCGCCGGTGGCGCGGAAGCCGCTGGCGCCGCCATCGCAGGCCGCAGGTATCCCTGGCTGGACTCCGGCGCGGGCTTCGCCCGCGCGCGTGGGAACGTGGTATTCCACCATGCCGTACGGTTCTGGAAATTCATCACTACCTCGTCAAGGTGCTTCACCCGCGCGGCGCGCCGATCGGCGCTGAGGTGCTCCTTACGCTTGCGCCAGGCGTCAATATAGTCGGCCGGCGGCTCGATCTCGTAGCGCACATAGTCGTCAAGCGTCTCAAGCACGATCAGCGACGTATCCCGCGTCGGGATGCCGAAGCGGCGTCCGATGCGGGCAATTTCGGCGCGATGCAGGTCGGCGTCCGCTTCGAGCGCGCGCAGGCGCAGTGCCGCCCATGTCAATGCGGCCAGCGGATGCTGCGGCGCGTCGGCGCCCACCTGCAGTTTGACGGTGTCGGTCTTTGCCCTGTTTGCCAGCGTGACGGACAAGATGGCGTCGGGCGCAAGCAGGCGCCCTGCGATGCGCAGCATCCCGCCGTCGACCGTGCCCGTGCCGGCTTGAATGTCGGTCGCGCCGGTCGCCGACACATGTTCGACGCGCGCCGGCATGAACGTCAGCGCAGTGGTAATGCTTCCCGGTGCGCGCTGATCGATCCAGATGAACTGGCCGTTGTGGCGTTCAGCCAGCGCGGCAAGGCGGCCGGTATCGGCCGACGGCGACGAGGTCAGTGCAAACAGCGACTGGTGCGGCGCCAGCACGGGCGCTTTGCCCGGTCCGTAGTTGGACAGGCCGTCGCTGAAGAGCAGGTACTGGTCGACATCCGCTTCCGGTTTCCAGTCATTGAGTGCGCTGGCGCCGTCGTAACGGGTGCTTTCCAGCGCGCACCGCAGTGCGCGCCAGTCACCGCCGCGGATATCGAACACTTGGCGCGCTTCCGGGCGGTCGCGCAAACGTGCCAGGCGCACTTGCACCGATCCGAGCGCGCGGAAGTACTGATCGAGGCTGGCCAGTTCGGCGTTGATGTCGCGCTTCTCGGCCGATCCGGAGCTATCCCACAACAGCCCGATGATACGCGCCGGCGTACGCCGCTCCATGGCTTGCGCAACCGGTATCTCTGCCAGGAACCACGATTCGCCGAGGCGTTTCTCTGTGTAGACGCGCGCTTTGCTGCCGGTGGCGGTTTGGACAACGATGTTTCCGCTGGCAGTCACGTCCTGGCGCCGCATCCGGGCTTCATATGCGCCCGCCCTGGAGTCGAAATGCAGCCCGGTTTCAAGGCCGTCCACCACTGGCGCCGTGGCGGCGCCGTTCACGCGGATGGTCACGTCCATGTTGCGCACCTTTCCGTATTCAAGCGGCAGCCGGTAGGTAGACCGGCCGCCATGGTGTGGCAGCGCTTCACCGTAGGTCAGCTCCACCGTGCGCGTACTGCGCGCCATGATCGGATACACGCGCAGCTTGAAGTTGTTCCCCTGCGTGACTTCGAGCAGGGCCGGGTCGACGCGGCGGCGCACGATTTCCTCGAACACGGCGCGGCCACGCTCCTTTTCCACAGGAACCGCAGGGCGCATCTTGCCGCCGATGTCGAGGGCAAAAGCGTTGATCTGCTGGCCCTCGAGCAGGGGAAACTGCAGCGTGCCTTCGAGCTGGCGCGGGTTCGGGTTGTAGAACACCATGCGCACGGTCGTCCGGGCCATGTTGCCGCTGATGACGGCATTGACGGTCAGCTGCTGCAGCTCGATCGGCTGGGCCGCCGTTTGCGTGGGCATCAGGCGCACCGGCCGTGGTTCAGGCATGAACCGGGTTGCGTGGGTGAGGGGGCAGGCGAGGAACAACAGCGCCGCGCTGAGGAATCGGTTGAACATGGGAGGCTCCGGTTGGCCGGTCGTGCCGGCATTGCCTGTGAAACGGAGCATCGGGAAAAAAGGGGTTGGAAAAGGCTTACAAAAAGAGGCAAGGCACACACTTTACCGGCGAAAGCAGGTTTCCTTAGGGAATTTCGTGAGGGTGCGCATGAAAATCCGGACGAAAAAAAAGACAGGCGACCTGTCTTTTTCTTCCGACTACCGGGACAACTTACTTCATTGCTGCGTCTTTTTTGGCTTCTGCATTGTCGACAGCTTTGTCGGCTTTGGCTTCTGCCTTGGCTTTTGTAGCCTTGGCACGCGCTTTGGCTTTCGATTTGGTGGCATCGGCGTTGGCTTCAGTGACGTCCGACTTGGCTTCGGCCTGCGCTTTTTCTACTTTTGCATCGGCTTTGGCATCGGCTTTGGCTTCTTTTGCGTCGGCTTTGGCGACTGCTTTCGTTTCTTTTGCTTCAGCTTTGACTGCTGGTGCGGTAGCAGCAGGAGCGGCAGGAGCCTGGGCAAAAACCGAGGTAGCGAACAGACCGGCGACCAGCGATGCGATAACTTTTTTCATGGTGTTTCCTCAGTATGGTTATATGGTGGAGCTATTCTTGGGTGCTACAGAGTCACTAACGCGGCCACATCTGCATCAGTTGACGCGATTTACAACTACTTACAATCGGCTCAGTTAGCTGGCGAACAGTCGTTCGGCCCGCCTGGCTCTAGACTCGGCAAAAAAACACCAAGCAAAGGTCGCCGCCATGCCGGATGCATTGAAGGTCTATAAGTCCAAGCGCAACTTCTCGATTACGTCCGAACCGGCCGAAGGCGGCGAATCGGCACCCGGTGCGCTGACCTTCGTCATCCAGAAGCACTGGGCCAGCCGGCTGCACTACGACTTTCGGCTGGAACTGGACGGCACCATGAAAAGCTGGGCCGTGCCCAAGGGGCCCAGCTACGATACCAGGGACAAGCGGATGGCGGTCCACGTCGAGGACCACCCGATATCGTACTCCAGCTTCGAGGGTACGATCCCGGAAAAGCAGTACGGCGCCGGCAAGGTGATCATCTGGGACAAGGGCACCTGGCAGCCGCTCGACGATCCGCGCAAGGGTTACGAGAGCGGGAACCTCAAGTTCGAAATGCACGGCCATAAAATGCACGGCAAGTGGGTGCTGGTGCGGATGAAGGGCAAGGGCGAAAAGCAGGAGCCCTGGCTGCTGATCAAGGAAAAGGACGATTACACCAGGCCCGCCGCCGAGTTCTCGGTCGTCGACGAGCTGCCCGACAGCGTCAGCAAACTGCCCATGCCGGGCGCCAAAGCGGTCAAATCGAAGGCCAGATCGGCAGCCACGGCGCCAGCGCCCGCAAAAACGGCGCCGAAGGCCGGCAGCCGTGGCATGCCCGCAGAGGCGGTCAAGGCCGCGCTGCCGGAGACGCTTTCGCCGGAACTGGCCACCCTGGTCGACCAGCCGCCGTCGGACCCTGCCAACTGGATCTTCGAGGTCAAGTTCGACGGCTATCGCGTGCTGGCCCGGATCGAGGGGAAGCAGGTGCAGCTGTTCACCCGCAATGGCCACGACTGGACCCACAAGCTCGAACCGCTGCAAAAAGAACTTGTCAAACTCAAGCTGCCCGATGGCTGGTACGACGGCGAGATCGTGGTGCATGACGAGAACGGCCGGCCCAACTTCGGCCTGCTGCAGCTGGCGTTCGATGGCTCCAATACCGCCGATATCGTGTACTTCCTGTTCGATGCACCGTACTTCAAGGGATACGACCTGCGCGGGGTACCGCTCGAAGCGCGCCGCGCGCTGCTCGGCGCCGCGCTCGAAAAGGGGGCGTCCGAGGTGGTGCGCTTCTCAGGCGAATTCGGCACCGATCCCGAGGAGCTGGTCGTTGCCGCCTGCAAGCTGGGACTGGAAGGGGTGATCGGCAAGCGGCGCGACTCGCGCTACGTCACGCGCCGTTCGCCCGACTGGATCAAGCTCAAATGCGGCCAGCGCCAGGAATTCGTCATCGGCGGCTATACCGACCCGCAGGGTTCGCGCGCCGGCATCGGTTCGCTGCTGCTCGGGATCCACGACAAGGATGGCGTGCTGCAGTACGCCGGCAACGTCGGCAGCGGCTTTACCCAGACCGTGCTGCGCGACCTGAGAGACAAATTAAGCGCCCTCGATACCGACGAGAGTCCGTTCCCGCCCAAGGCGGTCGCGGGCCGCAAGCATCACTGGGTCAAGCCCACGCTGATCGCGGAGGTCAGCTTTGCCGAGTGGACCAGTGCGGGGGCAATCCGCCACGCGGTATTCCAGGGCCTGCGCAGCGACAAGCCGGCCAGGGACATCCGGCGCGAAGTGGCCAAACATATGGAGGATACGATGCAGACGCAAACAACGACGGCGGCCAAACCCAAGGCCAGGGCCGCAACCAGGAAGGCGGAACCGGCGGCGCCGGAGAACAAGCTGCCGGCCACCCTGAAGGTGACCAATGGCGAGCGGGTGATCGACGAGAAAAGCGGCACCACCAAGATCGAACTGATTCGCTACTACGCGCTGGTCGGCGCGCTGATGATGGAACACCTCAAGGGCCGCCCGGTGTCGCTGGTGCGCGCACCGTCCGGCGTGGGCGGCGAGCTGTTTTTCCAGAAGCATGCGGAGGTGGACAAGCTGCCGGGCGTGAAGCAGATGGACCCGGCGCTCGATCCCGAGCATCCGCCGATGCTGGAAGTAGGGAGCGTGGGCGGCATTTTGTCGGCGGCGCAGTGGAATGTGGTGGAGTTTCATACCCAGAACGCGATCGGCAAAAGCTACGAGACGCCCAACCGCATGGTGTTCGACCTGGACCCGGGCGAGGGCGTCGACTGGGCCGCCATCCAGGAAGCGGCGCAGCTGATGCACGCTTTTCTCGACGAACTGGGGCTGCCGTGTTTTCTGAAGACCAGCGGCGGCAAGGGCTTGCACGTGGTGGTGCCGCTCAAGGGCGGGCTCGATTGGGATACGGTGAAGGATTTTTCGCAGGAAGTGGTGCGCCATCTGGCGGCCACGCTGCCGGATCGCTTTGCGTTCAAGAGCGGGCCGAAAAACCGGGTCGGCAAGATCTTCATCGATTACCTGCGCAACGGGCGCGGCGCCACCACGGCATGCGCTTGGTCGGCGCGCGTGCGGCCGGGGCTGGGGATTTCGGTGCCGGTTGGGTGGGATGAACTGGCCGCGCTCAAGTCGGGCGCGCAGTGGACCGTGCAAACCGTGCACACGCGGCTCGATCACGGCAATGAACCGTGGGCCGGCTACGCCAAGGCCGCCAGGACGCTGACGGCCGCCATGAAGAAGCTGGGCTTCAAGACGGACTGACGGTTGCGCGCGGGCCTGGGGAGCCCGCGCGCATGGCGCTTACCTGATGTTCAGCGCGGCCCGTACGCCGGCGCCATAGGCGCTGTCGGCCTTGTCGAAGTGCGCCAGCTGGCGCTGCAGGATTTCGTCGTTGACCTGGCTGAGGGGCCCGGCCAGGTTGGCGCACAGGTTCAGTTTCTCTTGTGGCGTGAGAAGACGGAACAGATTGCCGGCCTGGGTGTAGTCGTCTTCCATGCCACGGCCATCGAAGCGTCCGGCGCCGCCGCGCAGTTCCAGTTCAGGTTCGCCGTGACCCATGCCGCGCGGTGCGCTGCCAACCGCGTTGACGGTGGCGTAATTCTGCGCCGCGCCGCCATTGTGCACCGCCATCGTGCCATCGCGCTGCTGGTTGTGGAACGGGCAGCGTGGCGCATTGACCGGCAGGTGCTGGTGGTTGGTGCCGACGCGGTACAGCTGGGCGTCGTGGTAGGCGAACAGGCGGCCTTGCAGCATCTTGTCCGGCGAGTAGCCCATGCCCGGTACCGCGTTCGCCGGCGAAAACGCCACCTGTTCGACTTCGGCGTGGTAGTTGTCGGGATTGCGGTTGAGTTCAAAGATGCCGACTGGGTGCAGCGGGAAGTCGCGGTGCGGCCAGACCTTGGTCAGGTCGAACGGATTCCAGCCGGTGCGCGCTTCCCAGTCGTCCAGCTGCTGCTCGGTCGCCACCTGGAGGCGCACTTCCCACTGCGGAAACTCGCCGCGTTCGATGGCGCCGAACAGGTCGCGCTGGGCGTAGTCCGGATCTTCGCCGGCGATGCGCGCCGCCTCGGCCGCAGAGAGATTCTTGATGCCCTGGCGCGTCTTGAAGTGCCACTTGACGTAGACACGTTCGCCGGCGGCATTGATCAGGCTATAGGTGTGGCTGCCGAAACCGTCCATGTGGCGGTAGCCGTCCGGGGTGCCACGGTCGGAAAACAGCATCGTCACCTGGTGCAGGCTTTCCGGGGCCTTGCTCCAGAAGTCGAACATCATGTGCGCCGACTTCAGGTTGCTGCGCGGGCAGCGCTTTTGGGTGTGGATGAAGTCGGGGAACTTGATCGGGTCCTTGATGAAGAACATCGGCGTGTTATTGCCAACCAGGTCCCAGTTGCCTTCCTCGGTGTAGAAGCGCAGGGCGAAGCCGCGCGGGTCGCGTTCGGTGTCGGCGCTGCCGCGCTCACCGCCAACGGTGGAGAAGCGGGCGAAGGTCTCGGTTTTCTTGCCGATTTCGCTGAACAGTTTCGCTTTGGTGAGGTGGCGGATGTCATGCGTGACGGTGAAGGTGCCGTAGGCGCCCGACCCTTTGGCGTGTACCACGCGCTCGGGAATGCGCTCGCGGTTGAAGTGCTGGAGCTTTTCGATCAGGTGGAAGTCCTGCAGCAGCAAGGGCCCGCGTGGACCGGCGCTGATGGAGTTCTGGTTATCGGCGACCGGAATGCCGGCGGCGGTAGTGATCTGTTGGTCTTGGCTCATGCTTGCAACTCCTCAGTGGTGATTCGATGCGAGGAGTGTAGATGAGCCAACTATTTAGTCAAAGGTAATTAAATATATCCTACCGATAGGTATAAGCAATCGACGACAATTCGGCGGCTATTCTTTCTCGACGACGATGCCGCGACCATATCCGCCATGGGCGCGCGACAGCACCATGCACACCATATAGCCTTTTTCGCCTTTCGCCATGGTCTCGACCACGTTGCGTTGTTCGGCGTATTCCTCCGTCGCGCGCAATTGTTCCGCCGTCTTGCCGGATTTTTTAACTTGTTCGGCCAGGCGTTCCTTGTCGACGCTCAGCTTGGGGCACTTTGCGAGGGCGTAGTCGCCCGAGGCCATCGCGGAGGCAACCTGGGCTTGAATGGCATCCTGCTCGGTGACGTCGGCAAGCGCCGCGCCGGTGGTCAATGAGAACAGCGCGGCGGCTGCCAAGGTGGTAAATTTCATGGTGATGTCCTGTTAAACGTTGGCAGCTTGTTATCGGCAACTGCGCTGCGAAGCAATTAACATTATCACATGAATATCGTTGGTGTCAGATAGTCAGGCATCCTCGTTCTTGCGAATACCGCGCACGTTGAGGGCGAGGAGCCCAACGTTGAGCGCGATGAGCGCCCAGGCCGCTTCGCCCCAGCCCCAGGCGATCCACATCAGGTTCCCGACGATGAGCATCGAGAACGCCACGATGCGCTTGCCGGGCTTTTTGGACCCCATCCACCATGCGGCGGCAAGGCTGATTGCCATGGCCGGCCACTCGAGTAAAGCGAAAATCTCTTCCATGCGGCTCCTGTTGCTATTCCTGTCGTTTTACGCGGCCTTGCGCCGCGCCGGCGCAGCCTTGGCCGGTGCCGCCTTGGTCTTGGCCGCCGGCTTCGCGGCCGTTTTCGCCGCGCTCTTGGCTACGGCCCTGGTGCTGGTGGTTTTCGATGCCGTCTTGCGCGGTTTGGCCGGCGGCGCTTCCTCGTCCTCGTCGCCATCATCCTCGTCGTTGGCCGCCTTGCCCTTGCCGGGCTTTTTGCCCAGGCTTTGCTGCAGCAGCGCCACCAGGTCGATGACGTTGCCTTTGCTGGCAGGCGCCTTTTCCTTCTCCGGCATGGTGATGGTCTTGGTCTGTCTGGCCTTGACCTTCTTCTCGACCAGCGCCAGGATGTCCTCGCGGTAGGTGTCGTGGTACTGCTCCGGCTCCCAGTCTTCGCTCATGCCTTCGACCAGCGCCATCGCCATCTTCAGTTCCTTGTCCGAGATGGCGGCGGCTTTCGACTTGGCGGTCGGGATCTTCAGTTCATCGGCCGGACGAATTTCGTCGCTGTAGCGCAGCGTGTTGAGCACAATCGTGTCGCCCTCGCACACCAGCGCCGCCAGATGCTGCTTGACGCGGATGACCACCGTGGCGATGCCGATCTTGCCGACCTTGCGCAAGGTTTCGCGCAGCAGCGCATACACCTTGTCGCCGCCCTTGCCGGGCGCCAGATAGTAGGGCTGCTCGTAATACAGCAGCGGCACCGTCTCGGCATCCACAAACGCTAAAATGTCGATGGTGCCGGTCGCCTCGGGGTTCGCCCGGCGCAGGTCTTCCTCGGACAGCACGACGTATTCGCCGTCGCTGTACTCGTAGCCCTTGACGATGTCGTCCCACACCACTTCCTTGTTGTTCCCCTTGTTATAGCGCTTGAAGCCGACCGGCGAGAAATCGCGGCGGTCGAGCATGGTCAGGTCGAGCGCGTTGTCGCGCACGGCCGGATACATCTCGACCGGAATATGCACCAGCCCGAAGCTGATGGCGCCTTTCCATAGACTGCGTCCCATATGCCGGTCCTTTCCTTAGCTGCCTACGCTGCCGGTGACCGGCAACACGATGCCGGTGATATAGCTCGAACACACCGCCGAGGCCAGGAACACATACGCCGGCGAGAGCTCCTCCGGCTGGGCCGGACGGCGCATGTCGGTGCTCTGCCCGAACTCGGCGATCTTCTCCGGTGGCTGGTCGGCCGGATTAAGCGGGGTCCATACCGGCCCCGGCGCAATCGCATTGACGCGGATGCCCTGGTCCAGCAGATTGGACGCCAGCGACATCGTGAACGCGTGGATCGCGCCCTTGGTGGCCGAATAATCGAGCAGCTTGCCCGAACCCTGCAGCCCGGTGACCGACCCGGTGTTGATGATCGCCGCGCCGCGCTTGAGATAGGGCAGGGCGGCCTTGGCCATGTGGAAGTAGCCGTAGATATTGGTGCGCATCGTTTCATCGAAGCGCTCCTCGGTCAGGTCCAGCAGCGACTCCGCATGTTCCTGGAAGGCGGCGTTATTGACCAGCACATCGAGGCGGCCGAATTCGGCCACGACCTTGTCGACGGCTTCCTTGCAGAACGCCATGTCCTTGACGTCGCCCGCCACCGTGATGCAGCGCTGGCCTTCAGCCTCGATGCAGCGCTTGGTTTCCTGCGCGTCTTCGTGCTCGTTCAGGTAGAAAATCGCCACATCGGCGCCTTCGCGCGCGAACAGCACGGCCACCGCGCGCCCGATGCCGGAGTCGCCGCCGGTGATGATGGCCGTTTGCCCCTGAAGCTTGCCGCTGCCCTTGTAGCCTTCGGCCATGAAGCGCGGCTTGAGTTCCATCGACGCTTCGATGCCGGGTTTGACCAGATGCTGCGACGGCAGCGGCGGCGCCGGCTGCACCGGGCCGCCCGTCTGCACCGCTTCCTTGCTTTCTTCCTTGCTGGCCGAGGCGTCTTTCTGATCCTGCCTGCTCTGGATCGCGCGCTGCTTGTCGGCGACCGCCTCGACCTGTGAATCGAGTCCGTTCTCATCCGTATTTGCCATGGTGCTTCCTCCGTTTGAACGAGAAGTATCTGACCAGGGCGCCGCACTGACGGTGCGCCCGCGCACACACCGCACGTGTTGCTGTTTGCCGCTCTGGTGCTTTATGGCAAACTGTACGTCGGGCGGACGCAAGGTATGTTGCCAATGCGTATTTCTGCCGCATGCTTTCGAGCTCAAGGAGACCCGATGTCGCAGCAGATTGGACTTTATCTGAATCCGGTAGGACAGCGTCGGGTCGATTTCCAGGGCATGTACGCCGACATGTTCGCGCGCCTGTTCATCGCCGACGGCACCGAGCAGGCCAACCTCCTGCTGGGCCAGGAGCGGGTCGACCTGCTCATCATCGACCTCGAACGGTTCGACAGCAGCTTCGATCTCGACGGGCTCGGTGAACTGATCGCGTGCCGCGCCGGTGCGCCGGTGCTGCTCCTGTGTCCTTTCATCAGCGCCGGCTGGCTGCCTGCGCTGATGAAATTCGGTCCGCTGGCCTACGCCATTTCGCCGCTCGACGATGCCGACCTGCGCGGGGCGATCACGGCGCAGCTGGACACGCCCAGCGTACCCGAAACGCATGCGGACGACCTGCGCTCGCTGCTGGCCCTGAGAACCCGGCTGCAACAGGCGCTGGTCGATGTGGACGACCTTACCAACGTGGCCGAACAGATTTGCGTGGCACTGTGCGACGCTTCCGGCGCCGTGCACGCGTCGCTGTTCCGGATGGATGTACCGGGTGACCTGCAGCTCGAAGCGCAGTATTCGCCCACCGGGCTCAATCTGGCGCGTGTGCTTCACCGCAGCGACAGGCTGCTGCAGTCGCCGCTGCGGCATGCCTTTCCGGGCCTGGTCGCCGCCTGCAGCAACGAGATGGCCTTGCTCGACGCGCCAGCCAAGGCCGGCGAGCCGGAACTGGCTCTGTCCCTGGTCGACAAGGGTGTCGAGATGGTCATCGGGCTGCCGCTGGGATCCGCGCCGGGCAGCGCCCTGGCCGGGTCGCTGTGCCTGATGTTCGGGCGCGCGCGCCAGTTCAGCGGGGAGGAACTCGATTCGTTCGTGGCGCTGGCGCAGCTGGCCGGCTTCGGCCTGCGCATGGCCGCGATGAGCCGCGAGAACGAAGCCTTGCTTGGGCGCGTGACGCACCTGGCGACGGTCGACGCACTGACCGGCGTGGCCAACCGGCGCCACGGCGAGCACCTGCTCGAACTCGAAATCAAGCGCGCCCGCCGCTACAAGGTGCCGCTCGCGCTGATCGGTTTCGACATCGACCGCTTCAAGGCCATCAACGACCAGTTCGGCCATCCGGTGGGCGATGCCGCGCTGCGCACGGTGGCGGAAGTGACCCAGGCGGTGCTGCGTGCCAGCGATGTGCTGATACGCTCGGGCGGCGAGGAATTTTTGATCATCGTGCCGCATAACAGCGCGATCGACGCACTCAAGATCGCCGAGAAGATCCGCCTGGCGGTGGCCCAGACCGATATCGCGGGCTGCGACCGCCTCACCATTTCGCTCGGCGTGGGACAGCTGGCCGACCAGGAAAGCGCCGATGGGCTGATGCTGCGGGTCGATGCGGCGCTGGGCCGGGCCAAGCGCGCGGGGTGCAACTGCGTGGAACTGGCGATGTCGTAGCCACCGAGGGAGCGACGCAGCGCTGCTGTATAATCCGCCATCACCGGCGCAAAGGATAAACAGATCAAGTGGGCATGCTGCAGTGGTTAAGAAACTACCGGCGCGCGTTGCTGCCCGGTGATATCAGCGCCGGCATCGTCGTCGCCCTCATGATGATCCCGCAGGGGATGGCCTACGCCCTGGTGGCCGGCCTGCCGCCGGTCGCCGGCATCTACGCCAGCATTCTTCCTCCCATTCTGTACGCGCTGTTCGGATCGAGCATGACCCAGTCGGTCGGCCCCATGGCGATCATCTCGCTCATGACGGCTGCCGCCCTGGCGCCGCTCGCCGCGCCCGGCTCGGGCCTGTATATCGTGCTCGCCGCCCAACTGGCCCTCGCTTCCGGCGCCGTGCTGCTACTGTGCGGCCTGCTGCGGCTCGGCTACGTGGCCAATTTTTTCTCGCGTCCGGTCATGAGCGGCTTTACCATCGGCGCTGCCATCGTGATCGCCTTCGGCCAGTTGAAGGTGCTGGCCGGGGGCGCGCTGCCGCAGGTGCACGTGCCGAGCGCACTGCTGGGCGGCGTGGCGATCGTCTTGCTGCTGCTGGCAAAATACTACCTGGCGGCGCTGCTGCGCCGCGCCGGCCTGCCGGCCGGCGTTGCCGATATCGGCGCGCGCCTCGCCCCCATGCTGGTGGTGCTCGGCGCCACGCTGCTGTCGGCCGTGATGGACCTGCCGGCGCTGGGCGTGCAGTGCACCGGCGAAGTCGCCTCCGGCCTGCCTGGCCTGAACCTGGCCACTTCCAGTGCCCACTGGCGCGCGCTGCTGCAGCCGGCGCTGCTGATCGGCTTCATGATCTTTTTGCTGGGGATGTCGGCCGCGCAAACGCTCGCGCTCAAGCGCCAGGAAAAACTGCAAAGTAATATGGAGCTGGTCGGCCTGGGTGTGGCCAACATCGGCAGTGCGCTCACGGGCGGCCTGCCGGTCACCGGCAGCCTGTCGCGTTCGGGCGTGAATTTCGCGGCCGGCGCCAACACGCCGCTGGCGAGCATCATCACCGGCGTGCTGCTGGCACTGGCGCTGGTCGCGCCGACCGGCTGGCTGGCGCTGCTGCCGCTGCCCGCGCTGGCCGCCACCATTATCGTGGCGGTACTCGGCATGCTGGAACTGGACACCTTGCGCACCGCATGGCGCTACGACCGCGGCGACGCACTGGCCCTGCTGGCGACGGCGGGCGGCGTGATCGCGCTGGGCGTCGACTACGGCGTCATCCTCGGCGTGCTGCTCTCGCTCGGCACCCTGATCTGGCGCGCCAGCCGTCCGCATATCGCGGTACTGGGCCGCATCGCCGGCACCGAGCATTTCCGCAATATCGAACGCTACCCGGCCGGCACCGTGCCCGACGTGCTGATGCTGCGCATCGACGCCAATCTCTTCTTCGGCAACGTGGAAGCGGTCAACGCCCGCATCGAAGACGAGCTGGCGCTGCATCCGGCCACCCGCCACCTGGTGCTGGTGATGACGGCGGTCAGCTCGATCGATACCTCGGCCCTGTTCGGGCTGGGCGAACTGAATCTGGCACTGCGCCAGCGCGGCATCGGCCTGCATCTGGCCGAAGTCAAGGGGCCGGTCATGGACCGCCTGAAATCCAGCGACTTGATTGGCGCGATTAACGGCAGGATTTTCCTGAGCGCGGCGATGGCGTCGGACGCGCTGGCGCTCAAATGAGAGCGCACTTCGGCCAGCTGGGCTATGCGCTGGCGCCCGATGTGCTGTCGCCGGCCGAATGCGCGCGGCTGGGCGAGCTGGTTCAGCCGGTTGCATCGGTCTCGGGCGGCACGCGCTGCCTGCTGTCGCAACCGTGGTGCGCCGCGCTGGCCGCGCGCCTGCGCGCCGATCCGGCGCTGGCCGCCTGCCTGGACCCCGATGCGCTGGCGGTGCAGTGCACCTACTTTGAAAAGTCGGCGGGCCGCAACTGGCTGGTGCCAATGCACCAGGACCTGAGCATTCCGGTGGCGGCGCGCGTCGACGCACCCGCTCTGCGCGGCTGGTCAGTCAAGGAAGGGGCCGTGTTCGTGCAGGCGCCGCCGGCGCTGCTGCGGGAACTGGTGGCCGTGCGCGTGCACCTGGACCCGTGCAGCGTCGGCGACGGCCCGCTGGTGGTGGTGCCGGGGTCGCACCGCGCGGGCGTGATTGCGCCAGCCGACCTGCCAGCCGTCCGCGCTGCAACCCCGGCCGTCGCCTGCATCGCCGGCGTCGGCGGCGCGCTGGTGATGCGCCCGCTGCTGCTGCATGCGTCGTCAAAGGCGCTCGGGCAGAGCCGGCGCCGGGTGCTGCACTTTGTGTTCGGCCCGCGCACCCTGCCGCACGGGCTGGAATGGAACGTCGCCGTGTAATCGGACTAGTGACCCGGCGGCGCGCCTTGTGTACTATGCCGGTATCAGAAAAACCAGATCCGGAGACCGACGTTGGACGACTTCATCGAGATTTACGACAATGCCCTGACGAGCGAGCAGTGCGCGGCCATCATTGCGCGCTTCGGCGCCAGCGGCAAGGCCGTGCGTGGCAAGACCGGCAACGGCGTCGACACGGCCAAGAAAGACAGCTACGACCTGACCATTTCGGCGCACGAGGAGTGGCAGGACGTGGCGGGCATCATGATGCAGGCGGTGCGCGAGCATCTGTGCGCCTACATGAACAAATACCGCATGATGCTGATCGGCGCATTGTCGCCCCAGGTGATCCATCCGGTCACCGGCGAGCCGGTGACGCTGTCGCCGGAAAATTTCGACGAATGCGGCACCGCCCATATCGATGAGCTGATGCGCACCATGTACCGCGCCGGCCAGATCAACGTGCAAAAGTACGCACAGGCCAGCGGCGGCTATCATCACTGGCATTCCGAGATTTATCCGCAGAACGCGAGCTGCGAGAGCCTGCACCGCGCGCTGCTGTTCCAGTTCTACCTGAACGACGTGGAAGAGGGCGGCGAGACGGAGTTCTACTACCAGAAGCGCAGGATCGAAGCGCGCCAGGGGCGCCTGATCATCGCGCCGGCCGGCTTTACCCATTCGCACAAGGGCCACGTGGCATGCAGCGGCGACAAATACATCGCGACCTCGTGGATCCTGTTCCAGCGCGCCGAGGTGCTGTATGGCGCATCCGCTTAGCTTCTCACGTCAACTTCATATCGTCACATCATGAACCAATTTTTGCGCTACCTGATCGCCCAGGCCTACAACAACGCCTGGGCCAATCACCGCTTGCTGCGTGCCTGCTCCGAACTGTCCCAGGAAGAGTTTGAACTGGCCACGCGCACCAGCTTTTTCCCGTCGATCAAAATGACGCTCAATCATATTCTGACGGTCGACTGGTTCTATATCGACGCCATGGAACGCGCGGCGCGCAGCGACGAGCCCCATCCGGACTATTGCGCAGCCTTTTTCGAGCCGGAAGAACCGTTTGCCACCTGCGCCGAACTGTGGGCCGCCCAAAAATTGTGCGACCAGCGCCTGATCGCCTATTGCCGCCAGCTCGACGAGGGCACCCTCGCACGCGACGTCGGCATCCTGCGCGACGACGGGCTCAAACTCGACACGCCCGCGCGCCTGCTGGCGCACCTGTTCCAGCACCAGATCCACCACCGTGGGCAGGTGCATGCCATGCTCGCCGGGACTGGCGTCGCGCCGCCGCAGCTCGACGAATTCTACAGCCGTGGCGAGAGCGAAGAGCGGGCGCCGGATTTCGCGGAACTGGGCTTTACCGAGGCCGATGTCTGGGGTACTTGACTACCGTGACAAGCGCTAATCACCGTGTTAAATTGAGCTTGTAACCAAAAGTAAATAAACTGGCGCGTGCCGGCGGATCGTTCGCCGGCGCGACGGCTCCCTGCAACTTATGACAGGCTTTCACATGCATCGACCCAGGCGTAAGCACTTTCACGCCGCTTTCACAGTTGCCGCCCTGGCGGGAACGCCGGCGTACGCGCTGGAGACCAACATCAGCGGGCGGCTCGGCTTCGGCGCGAGCTTTCGCACCGAGGCATCGGCGCCGCATTTACTGGTTCCATATAACGCGGCGGCCGTAGGCCTGTCCGGGGTCGCCAGCGCGGGCCAGAACAGCGACGACGCCAACCTGAACTTCCGGCGTGGCGATGCCGTCTCGCGCACGCTCAAGGGCTATGTCGACCTGACGGCCGGCGAGGGCAGTCTCAGTGCGCTGGTACGCGTGAAGGCCTGGCACGATTTCGCCCTGAGCGACCATGCGCGCGCCTGGGGCAACAGCATCAATGGCTACGCCGCCGGGCAGCCGCTCGATGACGCCGGCGGCGCACGCCTGTCGCGTTTTTCGGGCGTGGCGCTGGGCGACGTTTTCGTCCAGCACAGCGCGCAGGCCGATGGCGTGCGCATGCTCGCGCGCCTGGGGCAGCAGTCGCTGGCGTGGGGTGAGCGCGGCGGTTTTCCGGGCGGCCTGTCCGCGATTAACGCGGTCGACTTCCCTGCGCGCCGGCGCGCCGACGCCGTGCCGCAGGAGTCCCTGGTGCCCGCGCCCATGCTGTTCGCGCGCGCAGAGGTGTCCAGCGGTTTCGGGGTCGAGGGTTTTTATCAAACCCATTTCCGGCCGTCGGCGATGGACTTGTGCGGCACCTTCTGGGCTACCACAGACTACGTCGCGCAAGGCTGCAACCAGGCCTTTGCCGGACCGATGCCCGTCAGCGACCGGGCACGCCTGGCGCGCGGCGCTTTCGTCAAGCGCATGGACAATCCCGAGCCGGTCGACGAGCGCCAGTACGGCGCCGCGCTGACCTGGAAGTCGGCGCCGCTGGCCCTGGATGTGGGCCTGTATCATGCGCGCTACACCAGCCGCAACCCGCTGCCGGGCGTGCGCAAGGCACAGCGGACCGGCACAGGCCTGATCGCGGGCGACCCGGATGGCAAGAATATGCGCTACTTCACCGAATACGTGGGCGGTATCGCCATGACGTCGCTGACGCTCGCGCACCGGCGCGCGCACGGGATCCTGTTCGGGGAGCTGACCCACCGTCCCAATCAGCCGATCCAGCTGCCGCCCGGAGACA
Source organism: Massilia scottii (assembly GCF_030846495.1). NCBI lineage: Bacteria > Pseudomonadati > Pseudomonadota > Betaproteobacteria > Burkholderiales > Oxalobacteraceae > Massilia > Massilia scottii. The sequence goes on from NZ_JAVCWM010000001.1 coordinate 124,788, forward strand.
CCTTGCCGGCATTCCTCAATCCTGCGATTGTCACCTTGCTGCGCAAGGATGTCGATGCGCTCGCGCCAGGCGCGCTGTATCACACCTACGACCGCTATCGCACCTTTCAGCTGCAGGCGGGCGTGCAGCAGGATTGGCCGCTGGTGGGGGGGATTGCCATCAGCACGCTGGGCGAGGTCGTGGTCAAGCACGTCGCCGGGCTGCCCGATCCGGCAGTGCGGCGCTATGGCCGCGCCGACCAGTATGGCAATGGTCCCGTCAAAGGGGCTTGCCCGGTCACCAGCAGCGACGCCGCCCGCCAGTGCAGCGCCGACGGCTACGTCACTCCCAACGCCCATGCCTACCGGGTGCGGATGGACGCGCGCATGGCGCAGGTGGTGAAAGGGCTGAACCTGCACGCCTGGGCGCAACTGCAGCATGAAGTGAAGGGATGGTCGTACGACTTCCTGCTCAGCGAGGGCCGCCGCACGATGAACGTCGGGATGCGGATGGAATACCTGAAGCGCTACGCGGCCGAGGTGGCGTACCTGCCGGTGTGGGGTGGCGTGTACAACACGCAGGTCGACCGCGATGTCCTGTCGGTGTCGATGGGCGTGAAGTTCTAGTGACACGCCGATAGCGCACCGAACGCACCAAGCCGGTGCGAGCGCGCCGTCGCGGTGCGCCTGATCACCGGTTGCGGGCGCGCCGCACCGTGAACGTGCCCCGCGTGCTGGCACGCATCCTGCTCTTTCGACAGGTATGCGAGATTGCCACCAGACCGATCCGACCCAGAGTGCATGGCAAGCCAGCCTGCGGCTGCGCTTCGCCGACGATGCGGGCACCACGCGCCTGCTGGAGCGTATCCACAGCGGGCCGCTGCGCGTGCAAAAACCGTTGTATCCGGAAGGCCCGCGCATCTGCCACGCCATCGTCGTGCACCCGCCCGGCGGCGTGGTGGGCGGCGACCGGCTGGCGGTGGGCGTGGCCGCGGGCGACGCCAGTCACGCCTTTCTCACTTCGCCCGGCGCCGCCAAATGGTATCGCGCCAACGGCAAAATCTCGCGCCAGGATGTGCTGATCGAAGCCGGCGCCGGCGCGGCCGTCGAATGGATGCCGCAGGAAGCCATCTTCTTCAACGGCGCTCACGTGGCGCTGGAACAACGGGTCGAACTGGCGGCGAACGCCTGCTACATCGGCTGCGACATCCTGTGCTTCGGCCGGCGCGCCTCGGGCGAAACCTTCGACAGCGGCACCATCACCCAGCACACGCAGATTCGCCGTGGCGGCAAGCTGCTGTGGTGGGAGCAGGGCGCGCTGCACGGCGGCAGCGCCGCGATGCACAGCCCATTGGGACTGAACGGCGCCAGCGTCTGCGCCACCCTGGTCGGCGTCGGCAAGCCGGCCGGCGGCGCCCTGATCGACGCCATGCGCGCGCTCGATCCGGCACTTGGCATCACCCAAATCAAATCGGTGTTCGTTGCGCGCTACCTGGGCAACGACAGCGAAGGCGCGCGCCGTGCCATTTTCAGCGTGTGGCAGTTATTGCGCCCGCACCTGCTCGGGTGCGCCGCGCCGCTGCCGCGCATCTGGACTACCTAGACAAGAGAACACGATCCATGGACCTGACCCCGCGCGAAAAAGACAAACTGCTGATCTTCACCGCCGCCTTGCTGGCCGAACGGCGCATGGCGCGCGGCCTCAAACTCAATTATCCGGAAGCCGTGGCCCTGATCAGCGCGGCCATCATGGAGGGCGCGCGCGACGGCAAGACGGTGGCGCAGCTGATGTCCGAGGGCGCCGCCATCCTGACCCGCGCCGAGGTCATGGACGGCATCGCCGAGATGATCCCCGATATCCAGGTCGAAGCGACCTTCCCGGACGGCAGCAAGCTCGTGACCGTCCACAACCCCATTCCCTGAGCGCGGAGATGACGATGATACCTGGCGAATACCTGCTGGCCGACGGCGACATTGAGCTCAACGCCGGCCGCGCCACCCGCACCGTGGTGGTGGCAAACAGCGGCGACCGGCCGATCCAGGTCGGCTCGCACTTTCATTTCTTCGAGGTCAATACCGCCCTGCAGTTCGCGCGCAGCGCGGCGATCGGCATGCGGCTCAATATCGCCTCCGGTACCGCCGTACGTTTCGAGCCCGGCCAGCAGCGCACCGTGGAACTGGTGGCGCTTGGCGGCGCGCGCATGGTATTCGGCTTTAACGGCCTGGTGATGGGCGAACTGCCCCCGCACGGAGGCAACTAGCATGCCCTCGATCAGCCGCCGCGCCTATGCCGACATGTTCGGCCCCACCACGGGCGACCGCATCCGCCTCGCCGACACCGACCTGTTCATCGAGATCGAGCGCGACTTCGCCATCCACGGCGAGGAAGTCAAGTTCGGGGGCGGCAAAACCATCCGCGACGGCATGGGCCAGTCGCAGCGGCTGCACGCCGACGTGATGGATACCGTGATCACCAACGCCGTCATCGTCGACCATTGGGGTATCGTCAAGGCCGACATCGGCCTGAAAAACGGCCTGATCGCCGCCATCGGCAAGGCCGGCAACCCGGACGTGCAGCCCGGCGTGACCATGGCCATCGGCGGCGCCACCGAAATCATCGCCGGTGAAGGCATGATCGTCACCGCCGGCGGGGTCGATACGCACATTCACTTCATCTGCCCGCAGCAGATCGAAGAAGCGCTCATGAGCGGCATCACCACCATGATCGGCGGCGGGACGGGACCGGCGACCGGCACCGCGGCCACCACCTGCACGCCCGGGCCCTGGCACCTGCACGCGATGCTGGGCGCGGCCGACGCCTTTCCGATGAACCTGGGCTTCATGGGCAAGGGGAACGTCAGCCTGCCAGGGCCGCTGCAGGAACAGGTGCTGGCCGGCGCCATCGGCCTGAAGCTGCACGAGGACTGGGGCAGCACCCCGGCCGCCATCGACAACTGCCTGGCGGTGGCCGAGCGCATGGACGTGCAGGTGGCGCTGCATTCGGACACGCTCAACGAAGGCGGCTTTTTGGAGACCACGCTGGACGCCTTCAAGGACCGCACCATCCACACCTTTCATACCGAAGGCGCGGGCGGCGGCCATGCGCCGGACATCATCGCCGCCGTCGGGCAGGACAACGTGCTGCCGTCGTCGACCAATCCAACCCGCCCGTTTACCGTCAACACGCTCGACGAACATCTCGACATGCTGATGGTGTGCCATCACCTGGACCCGGCGATTGCGGAAGACGTGGCATTCGCCGAGTCGCGCATCCGGCGCGAGACCATCGCCGCCGAGGATATCCTGCACGACCTGGGCGCGATCTCGATGATGTCGTCCGACTCGCAGGCCATGGGCCGGGTGGGCGAGGTGATCATGCGCACCTGGCAGACCGCCCACAAGATGAAGCAGCAGCGCGGGCCGCTCGCGCCGGATTCGTCGCGCAGCGATAACTTCCGCGTCAAGCGCTACATCGCCAAGTACACCATCAACCCGGCCATCACGCACGGCGTGTCGCACGCGGTCGGCTCGCTGGAAGTGGGCAAGATCGCCGATATCGTGCTCTGGAAGCCGGCCTTTTTCGGCGTCAAGCCGTCGCTGATCGTCAAGGGCGGCATGATCGCGGCGGCCCAGATGGGCGACCCGAATGCCTCGATCCCCACGCCGCAGCCGGTGCACTACCGCATGATGTTCGGCGCCTTTGGCGGCGGCCTGAAAAAATCCTTCACGTTCGTCTCGCAGGCCGCCTACGACGCCGGCATCGGCGCGCAACTGGGTTTGACCAAGACGCTCATTCCCGTGCACGGCATGCGCCACCTGCGCAAGCGCGACATGATCCATAACGGCGCCACGCCGTACATGGAAGTCGACTCCGAAACCTATGAAGTGCGCGCCGACGGCCAGCTGCTGGTCTGCGAGGCGGCCGCCGTGCTGCCGATGGCGCAGCGCTATTTCCTGTTCTGAGAGGCCCTACGATGATGACATTGCACACCAAGCTGGCGCACGCCGAGCGCGTCGACGATGAACTGGTGCTGGCCTACGACCAGCGCGAAAAATGCCGCCTGCGCGCACGCCTCGCCGGCGGCGACGAAGTGGCGCTGTTCATGGTGCGCGGCACCGTGCTGCGCGACGGCGAGCTGCTGACCGGCGCCGAAGGACGCGTGGTGCGCGTTGTCGCCGCCAGCGAACCGACCTACGTGGTCCACTGCGACAGCCCTTTGACCATGGCGCGCTGTGCTTTCCACCTGGGGAACCGGCATACGCAGGCGCAGATCGGCGACGGCTTCCTGCGCATCCGGGTCGATCCGGTGCTCAAGGAGATGGTGGAGGGGCTGGGTGCGCGCGTGGTGCAGGAGAGCGCGCCGTTCGAGCCGGAGGCGGGGGCGTATGCGGGTGGAGGGCACAGCCACGGCCATGAGGGTCATCTTCTGGCACCGGTGCCGCTGCGCCAGAAGATTCACCGGCCCGGCGATCCGGCACCGGCATGAACGCCAGCGCGCTGCTGCATTTGCTGCAGTTTGCCAGCCCGGCGCTGCCGATTGGCGGCTACAGCTATTCGCAAGGGCTGGAAGCGGCGCTGGAGGCGGGCCTGGTCGTTGATGCCGACAGCGGCCGCGCATGGATCGCACGCTACCTGGACGAAGTCGTCGCGCAGTGGGATGGGCCCCTGTTCTGGCGCCTGCTCAAGGCGTTCGAGGCGCATGACGACGCATCGGTCGCCCTGTGGAGCGAGCGTTTCCTGGCCTCGCGCGACAGCGCGGAGTTTCGCGCAGAGACGATCCAGATGGGCTACTCGCTCACACGCCTGATCGCGGAGCTGGGGGTGGCCGACGTGGCGGCGCTCGGGCCGGAGGTGGCGCTGCCGACGGCCTTTGCCTGCGCGGTCGACGCGCTCGGCATCCCGCACGAGGAAGCGCTGCTGGCGATGCTGTTCTCAACGGTCGAGAACCAGGTGCTGGTGTGCGTCAAGTCGGTTCCGCTCGGGCAGGTGGCGGGCCAGCGCATGCTGTTGTCGCTGCGCGGCGAGATCGAACAGGCGGCGCGCCGCGCGCAAACGCTGGGCGACGACGCCATGTCGAACTGGTCGCCCGGCCTGTCCTTGCTGTCGATGCGGCACGAGGCGCAGCACGGCAGATTGTACCGATCATGATTATCAAGGAAGAGAGAGACGGCATGACATCAAATCCCCTGCGGGTCGGCATTGGCGGCCCGGTTGGTTCCGGCAAGACGGCACTGTGCGAGATGCTTTGCAAAAGCATGCGCGACCAGTTCGACATGGCGGTCATCACCAACGACATTTACACCCGCGAAGACATGGAGATCCTGCTGCGCGCCGGGGCGCTGCCAGCCGAGCGCCTGATGGGCGTGGAGACGGGCGGCTGCCCGCACACGGCGATCCGCGAGGACGCCTCGATCAACCTGGAAGCCATCGCGCGCATGCAGGCCGACTTTCCCGACCTGGACCTGATCCTGATCGAGTCCGGCGGCGACAACCTGGCGGCGACCTTCAGCCCCGAACTGTCGGACCTGACCCTGTATGTCATCGACGTGGCCGGCGGCGAGAAAATACCGCGCAAGGGTGGCCCCGGCATCACGCGCTCCGATCTGCTGATCATCAACAAGACCGACCTGGCGCCGCACGTCGGGGCCAATCTCGACATCATGGCGCACGACGCGCGGCGCCAGCGCGGCGAACGTCCCTTCATCTTCACCAACCTGCGCAGCGGCGAAGGCGTGGAGGCCGTGGTGGCCTTCATCCGCGAACAGGGCCTGCTCGATGCCAAATCAGGAGAAAACACGCCATGAAAAAGACGCTCGCCCTCGCACTGTGCCTGCTCGCGCTACCCGCCGCAGCCCATTCCGGACACGACGCCGTTGCCGGTTTCGCGGCCGGCTTTGCGCATCCGTTCAGCGGCATCGATCATCTGCTGGCCATGCTGGGCGTTGGCTTGTGGAGCCGGCAGCAGGGCAGGGGCGTGCTGCTGCCGGTGTTTGTCTTGATGATGGCGCTGGGCGCGGCCGTGCAGGTGGGCGGGCCGAACGAGGCAGGGCTGGCGGCTACCGTGGTGCTCATCGGCGCGCTGCTGGCTGGCGCCGCGCGCGTGCCGGCCGCGCTGGCGATGGCGCTGGTGGCCGGCTTCGCGCTGCTGCACGGCCAGGCACACGGCCGCGAGCTGCTCGGCGTCGCCAGCGCCGCGGGCTTCCTTGGCGCCAGTGGAGTGCTGCTCGCTGCCGGCTATGCGGCCGGCAGTGCGCGCGTGACGCGGCTGGCCGGCGCGGCCATTGGTGCCACGGGCGTGCTGCTGCTTGCCGCGATGGCCTGACCTGCCCGCCCTCCAGGGCGGCTTGCGTCGATTCTATAATTCGAGTATTATTGAATGATCGAAGTTATGGATATCCCATCATGCAAACCAAACAGGCACTGGCGGCGCTGAGCGCAGTCGCGCAGGAATCGCGCCTGGCGGTGTTTCGCCTGCTGGTGCAGGCCGGACCGGCCGGCATGGCCGCCAGCCACATCGCCACGCAGCTGGGCATCGCGCCATCGTCGCTGTCGTTCCACCTCAAGGAACTGACGCATGCCGCCCTGGTCACGGCGCGCCAGGACGGCCGCTTCGTGATCTACGCCGCCGATTTTGCGACCATGAATGCGCTGATCGGTTTCCTGACCGAGAACTGCTGCAGCGGCGCGCCTTGCACTCCCCCGACACTTCCCGAAAGCCCTCAATGACCATCACCATCTATCACAATGCGCGCTGCAGCAATTCGCGCCGCGCCCTGGAACTGATACGCGCCAGCGGCGCCGAGCCGCATGTTGTCGACTACATCGCCGAGCCACCCACGCGCGCCGTGCTGGCCGACCTGATTGCGCGCGCAGGGCTTGGCGTGCGCGACGCCATGCGCACCAAGGAGGCGGAATACGCCGAGCTTGGCCTGGCCGATCCGGCCGTGAGCGGCGATGCCCTGCTGGACGCCATGGTGGCGCATCCGACCCTGATCAACCGCCCGTTCGTGGTCACGCCGCTTGGTGTGCGCCTGTGCCGTCCCGGCGACCTTGTACTCGACATCTTGCCACCGAAGGGAGCCTGAATGGATATGACCCTGCCCAACCTGAGCGAAGCGCAGTTCGACCTGCCGAACCAGGACAAACTGGCGCCGCCGGTGCGCTTCGACCATCCGCCGCGCATCCTGCTGCTGTACGGCTCCCTGCGCGAACGCTCGTTCAGCCGCTTTCTCACCGAAGAAGCGGCGCGCATCCTGGCGCACATGGGCGCCGAAGTGCGCATTTTCGACCCGCACGGCCTGCCGGTGACCGACAGCGAAGCGGCGACGCACCCCAAGGTGGCCGAACTGCGCGCGTTGTCGCTCTGGTCGGAAGGGCAGGTATGGTGCAGCCCTGAGCGGCATGGCGCCATCACGTCTGTGATGAAGAACCAGATCGACTGGATTCCGCTCGAAGTCGGTGCCACCCGGCCGACCCAGGGACGCACGCTGGCGGTGATGCAGGTATCGGGCGGCTCGCAGTCGTTCAATACCGTCAATACCCTGCGCCTGCTCGGACGCTGGATGCGGATGGTGACGATTCCGAACCAGTCGTCGGTGCCGAAGGCGTACGAGCAGTTCGACGAGGCCGGGCGCATGAAGCCGTCGCCGTATTACGACCGCGTGGTCGATGTGATGGAGGAGCTGTTCAAGTTCACGCTGCTGGTGCGCGAGCGCAGCGATTATCTGGTCGACCGCTACAGCGAGCGGCGCGACGCCGCCCAGCGCGAAGCCTAAAGCGCGCGCATCACATACGGCCAGAACGTCAGCGCGCCGATCAGCACCGCGCCGACGGCCGCGATCAGCACGCCGCCGGCCGCGATGTCCTTGGCATGCTTGACGGCGATCGCATAGCCCGGCGAGACTACGTCGCACACGTATTCGACGGCCGTGTTGATGGTCTCGGCCACCCATACCGCGACCATCGCCACCACCAGCCAGCGCCAGTCGGCCGCGCTGACCTTGAAATAGAACGCCAGGCCGGCCACGATCATGGTCGCGATCAGGTGCAGCCAGGCGTTGTGCTGGGTTTTGAGCATGAAGACGATGCCCGCGATGGCGTAGCCGAAGCTCTTGGAGCGCGCCGCCAGCGAAAAGGGCTCCGGCGTGCCGACGTTTTTGGTCTCGTTCATGGTGGGTCCGTAGGTTTGATCAAGCGCCAATTTTGGGCCTGGCCCGGCCGCCGCGCCGCCAGTGTCAGCCACGACTTTAATCCGATCGCGCCGCCGATGACAGCGGCAATGAGCACGCAGCACGCCATTATCCACCTCCTTGCGGCTGCACGTGCAGGCTTGTGCGCCCGTTGAGCGTCAAGTCGAAGCGCGCCTTGCCGCCGGCGTTGGCCGTGATGGGGATGCCGTTGGCAAGATAAGGTGCGTTCGGTTGCAGGCCGCTCAAGCCGATGGCGTGGACGCCGTCGGCGTAAAGCACCGCGCGCAGGGCCTTGTGGTCGGCGTGGGCGCTGGCGACCAGGATGGCGGGGTAGGCCAGGCTGTCCAGCTGCGGTCCCGTTACCGGCTTCGGTGCGGCGATGACATCGCGAAAGCCGTCGCGCGCGCCGGCACGCGCCATCAGTTCCACGCCATGGGCCCATACGGACGCCTTGCGGCGGTGGATCACGCCATCCCTGAGCACACTCGGGCATTCTTTTTCCAGCGCGTCCAGGCAGGCGCTGTAGACGGCGCTGTCGCCCAGTTCCGCGGCCGCCAGGGCGGTGGCACTGTAGGCGCTGGCGCGCGAGAAGCCGTAGTTGCCCGTATCGATAGGCCAGAAGGCGCGGCGGCGGAATGCGCCGCTGCGGTCGAACAGCTGGCGGCGCAGCAGCAGCCATTGGCGGCGCGCCAGGTCGGGGGCGATCACGTTGAGGAAGAAGCACGGCATCGCCAGCGGCATCACGCCGCCGACGGCCGGCAGGGCCAGGCCGGTGCGGGCCGACTTGCAGGGGATGTAGCGCCCGAAGCCGTCGAGGAACTCGGCTTCCAGGTGATGACGGAAGTCCTGCGCGCGGGCGGCCCAGCGCTGCTCGTGATGCTGGGCGTCGAAGGCCATGATGGCGCTCGCGCCGATGGTATTGCAAAGCGGGTAGACCCAATTCGGTTCGCACGCGATCAGATAGTAGGGCGAGGTGCTGTACTCGTGCTCAAGGCGCTGCACCAGCGAGGCGGCATCATGCGCGTAGCGTTGGCCCGACGGGTGAGTGAGGGTAAAGCGCCCTGTCTCCGAAAAGTCGCGGCGTCCCGTGCTGGCACTGAACAGCGCCATTTGCAGCGCCACGAAACCGGTGTACATGATGTTTTCGCGCGCCACCGGGTCGGGATCGGCGCTCAGATTTCCCCACAGGTTTTCCAGCTTCCAGTACGACCAGACCTGGTGCTGCGCCTGTTTGTCGAGCAGCGCGATCTGGGCTTCGTGCATGTAGCCGCGAAAGGCCGGCGTGAAACGGGCCTGGGTCAGCGCCACGCCGTACGCCAGGAAGTTCAGCTGATAGCGGGTGGCGGCGGTTTGAAACTGGTCGATTTTTTCGAAGCCATTGAACTGGTCGAGCGGTTGCAGTGCGCGGTCGAGCGCAAAGCGCAGGCGCTGGAGGTGTTCGAGCGACATTTCGGGCGCGTGAGCGGGGGAGCTTTTGGCGTCGAAGATCAGGCCAAGGCGGCCGGTCTGGCTGGCCAGATAAGCATTGTCGATCCGCCTTTGCCGGCGCCCCAGTGCGAACCAAGTGGCCATGGCGACCGCCGTGGCACCCATGGCCAGCGCCAGAGCGGCAAAGACCATGTCGACGGTGGATTCGCGCAGCGCGCCATGGCGCATGGTGGCGGCGCCGATGGCCAATCCCAGCCAGACCAGGGGCGGCGCAAGGATATTTCCCGTGCCGAACCAGATCATCAGCGAGAATCCAAAAGCGGCCATGCCGGCGAGAGCGGCGAGCAGGTGGCCGATGCCATTCTGTGTGCAGATGTCGGCATGGGCCAGGAAGCCGCCGCCTGGCACGATCAATCCCATGCCGAAGATGCGCAGGTTTTCCTGGTGCGACAGGAACAGGAATGCCGATCCGGCGCCGAATAAAGCCAGATACAGAACGCACAGACGAATGATCCTTGCCTGCGTCACGGGGCCGAACAGGCGTTCATACGGCGGCAGGAGGGCAATGTCGGTGGGGTGAAATCGCATTCCTGCAGGCCGGTTGGATAAAGTGGTCATTTTACTTGAAATGCTGCGGGGAAATATCGTATTGCCGTGGCATTCAGCGCGGATCAATTCCATCTCGCAATCAGCATGTGTGTCTGCTTATATGTGCAGTAGGAAATAAAATGTATTTACTCTAGATATTTTAATTTACAATAAGCAATTAGTGCGACGGTGGTGTTCGGACGACAAGCCAACTGTTGCATCGTTCAGATTGCCCTCCGGAGTAAGTAATGAATTTTCAAGAAGGCCCTTTCGCAGGGGGGCTGGAGACATTTTTCCTGACGCCGTCGATCACGCTGCGCTCGGGCGTGCCGGCCAGTTTGCCCAAGTCGCAATACTGGCGCGAGCGGCTCAAGCTGCATGCGCGGGCGCTGTTGCACCGCCGTGTCACCGGGCAATGGTTGCGCGTGCTGAATGCGCATCCGGTGTTTTGCGACCTGGTCCGCGATTCCCCCAAGCTGCTGTACAAGATTTATCGCCCCTACCTGAGCAATGCGCTGTGCGTGGAAGCGCGGCTGCGCGTGCTGGCGATCCATTACGGCTTCGTGTTCAGCCGCGGGCTGGGGCCGATGATCGTGGCCGCCGCGCGTGCCGGCGTGCCGCTCGGATCGGTTGAGGGGAAAACCGGCACCACATACGAGCTGCAATTGCGCGCCGTATCCACCATGGAACGGGAAGGCGAGCTGGTGCTGCAATTGTGCGAAAGTGGTACGCCGGTGTTTTCGCTGGCGTTCACGTTTGCCGAGGAGGCGGGGGCGGCGATTGTGTGTATCGGCTGCATCCAGGGGCCCAAGGGCGGCGAAGGGCTTGAATCGATCCGCACGGCAACGCGCGAGTTGCACGGCGTGCGGCCCAAGCATTTACTGGTGACCCTGGTGCGGCAGCTCGGCCATGCCTTCGGTTGCGGCCGCGTGCGGCTGGTCGGGAATGCGAACCGCGTGGTGCACGGCGCGATTCGTCGCGGCAAGGTGTTGGCCGATTACGACCAGATGTGGAATGAGCTGGGTGCCGAACGTCGTGCCGATGGCGATTACGCTCTTGCGTGCGAGCCGGTGCAGGAACCCGATATGGAGCAGATCCAGTCGAAAAAGCGTTCGGAAGCGCGCAAGCGGCATGCCGTGGTGGTTGAGCTGGCCGATGCGCTGGTGGCCAGCCTTGTCATCCCCCAGCGCGCATGACTTGGATTACATCGGCCTCAGACTCAATTGAGCAACATTTCTTAATTGAGGTCTGACCCCGGTTAGGCAATATTTCTTAATTGAGGTCTGACCCCGGTTGAGCGGGCACTCCGGGGCGCACCGGGGCTGCAGGGCAACCAGCCCAGCTGGTTCCCGCGGGGATATGCTCCCCCTTCATGACCAGGGTCAAGGGACCCAGGCGGGCGTTGTCGTCGACCTTGGCGCTGTAGAGCACGGCACTGCGCGGTCCCATCGTCACTTTGCTGCCGATCTCCACATGGTCGATCTTCATCACCCGGTCTTCAAGCAGGTGCGTCTGCGGACAGGCAAAGGCGTTGAGCTCGCTGTAGTCGCCGAACGATACGCAGTCGAACCCGGCAATATCGGTCGTGTCCAGATAGATGCCGCGCCCCATTTTGCAGCCCAGTAAGGCCAATGCCACCGGTAACCAGGGCGTGCCGCGCAGATAACGCATGAAATTGGGGACGGCAATGCCTTCGTACAGATTGGTCACGCCTTCCGACACCCACACGAACGGCGTCCACATCGGCGCCGAGCGCTTGCGGTAGCGGCCCAGCAACAGTCATTTGAATGTGAGCACGAACAGGTAATTGCCGATTCCATACACCAGACCGGCGTGGCGCCGCCGCCCAGCTGGCCGGCCAGGGCGGCGCTGGTGACCACGCCGACGGCACTGGCGTCGTCCACGCAGACGTCAAGCCGGTCGACCGGCGTAGTGGTTGGGCGGTGCGGAGGGACCTCGGCGCCAGGCGTCAAGATAGTATATTTCCTTCCGACCGTGTTGCCGCGCGGCTCTTAGCTAAGGGAAGCTTAAGTACGTGTTCGTGAAGCGCTCGTCAAGGCGGCAGCGCCGTTCCGACTAGGGCGTCGGGCATGGGGTCGTGCGCGACGGGCTGGAGGCGACTGCGTTGCAGGCGCGCCTGAGCGCCGTCGTCAGGTTCAGCAACAGCCAGCCGGCCGACAGGCACATCGCCGCAGCCGCCGGCCGCGCCAGCAGCGCCGGCCACCAGCAAGCCGTCACCAGCAAGGCCACGGCCGCCGCGTGCAGCCAGAACTGGCGCTGCGCGTCCTGGTCGGCGATCAGCGTTTTGATCGCCGGCACGCGCTGGCCGTCGGCGGCGCGCTCCTGCAAATCGCGCCAGAGCAGGAAGGGCACGATCTTGTACAGCATGCCATTGATGGTCGAGTACAGGAAGCCGACCAGCATCAGGACGCCCATCGCCAGAAGACGCCCATCACCGGCCACCTGCGCCGGTACCGCCCACAGCGCCGCGCAGGCCAGCATGCTGGCCATCGCCAGGCGCCAGAACAGGGTCATGGCGTCGGCCTGCGGCCGTTTGCGGCGCGCCAGCAGGCGCAGCGTGGCCAGCGCGAACAGCGCATAGGCGGCCAGCAGCAGTACGCTGGCCAGTGTGTCGATCCACGCCAGGCGCGCGCGCAGCGCCGCGGCGCTCACGGTCCACACGACCAGCAGCAGAAAAATCGTCACGCCCAGGATCTGCGGCAGCGGCTTGTCGTACAGGGGCGTCACCTGGAACATGGGCACGACCTGGAACGACACGCCAACGAGCAGCAATCCCGCCCAGCCGAACACGCCCCACAGCGCGTGCACGTCGGTGGCCAGCATCAGCGGCAGCAGCGCGGCCGATGCCGGCCAGGCAAAGGCGCCCGCCAGCAGGGCGCCGAGGCACACGGTGACCACCAGACTGCCGAGGGCCAGCCTGACCGTGGCGGTCATCGGCAGCGCGCCTGGCGGCGGCATCTGCCACAAGGCCAGCGTGAGTGCGCCGATCAGCCACGCAAAGCCGGGCAGCAGCAGGAGCAGCGCCAGTTGGAACAGCCAGGGACGCGTGAACAGGAAGGCGCCCGCCAACGCCGCCGTGCCGCCAGCGAGCAGCGCGTGCACGCCGGGAGCGAGGAGGCGCACGCGCGGCAGCGTGACGCCGGCCACCACGGGCAGGATCTGGATCAGCGCGCCGGCCATCGCCATGCCCAGCGTGCCAAGCGTCAGCAGGTGGGTCAGCGCCAGGGTGGACGGCGACCAGCGCGAAGCCAGCGCGGGGGCGCCTTGCCACAGCAGCAGCGCGCCGGCCAGCAGCGCGAAGAGCGGCGTGGCGAGGAAGTAGCGCAGCACCGCGCCCAGCGGCGGCGACTGTTCGAGCGAGAGGGTGCGCTGCATGCGTCAGGCGTCCGGCGCGCGGCGCCAGATCCGCACTTCATATTGATAGTCGGGCAAGACGGTGGTGCTGTGGCCATAGCCGTTGTGCGCGAGGATGCGGTACAGCGGGCGCGGTTCGCGTTCGATCAGCATGCACAGGTGGTCGCTGGCCGGCAGCGTCTCGAGCGCGTCGAGCACGCGTTCGAGCGGCTCGGGTGGTTCCAGGCCGCGTACGTCGAGGTGGTGGACGTGGGGCGTGCCGGCGTTCATGCGGCGCTGGCCATCTCGTCCATCGCGCCGAACGCCTGCATGGCCGCGACCAGCTTGTGGCAGCTTGGCGCCAGTACGCGTTCGATCATCGGATAGAGTACGCCTTCTTCCTTTTCGCTGTGCTGGTACAGCACAATGCCCAGGGTGTCGGCATGATCGAGGAAGGCCTCGTTGTCGCGCTCGCGCAGCGCATTGGACAGGCGCTGCACCACGCCGCGGATGCGCAGATGCTCGCTGCGCATCGATGCGGTGGGCGCGCTGGCTGCGCCAATGGCGTTCTCGAAAGCGGGGAAGACGATCCGTTCCTCCATCAGCAAATGGCGTTCGAGCGCGTGGCAGAATGTGGCGAAGGCTTGTGCCGCCTCGCGCCACAAACCCTTGCGCACGGCGTGGCGCGCGCTTCCGAAGAGCGCATCGCAACGCACATGGTCGGCTTCGAGGTAGCTGCCGATAGTCTCCATCGTGTCCTCCTGCTGTTTGTCCATGGCGCCATTGTCGCCGCTTCGCATGCCGAAAATCCTTGATGCAGGTCAAAGATTTCCGGCATGCCGTCGGGCTACAGTGCAGTCCCCACCTTACGACGAATGAACATGATGTCAAATACTTCCGACGGCGCCACGCCGTTTGAACTGGTGTGCCCGGCCGGCAGCCTGCCGGCACTCAAGGCGGCCGTGGACAACGGCGCCGACTGCGTCTACCTCGGCTTTCGCGACGCCACCAATGCGCGCAACTTCGCCGGCCTGAACTTCGACGAGGCCGCGATCGAACAGGGCATCGCCTACAGCCACGCGCGCGGGCGCAAGGTACTGCTCGCGCTGAACACCTATCCGCAGCCGGCCGCCGGCGCGCTGTGGCGGTGCGCCATCGACCGCGCCGCCGGCGCCGGCATCGACGCCGTGATCCTGGCCGACCCGGGCCTGATGCGCTACGCCGCCGAGCGCTATCCCGCGCTGCGGCTGCACCTGTCGGTGCAGGGTTCGGCCACCAACTACGAGGCCATCAACTTCTTCCACCGCCATTTCGGCATCGCGCGCGCGGTGCTGCCGCGGGTGCTGTCGGTGGCGCAGGTGGAGCAGGTGGTGCGCAACACGCCGGTCGAGATCGAGGTGTTCGGCTTCGGCAGCCTGTGCGTGATGGTCGAAGGGCGCTGCGCGCTCTCGTCGTATGCCACGGGCGAGTCGCCCAACACGCACGGCGTGTGCTCGCCGGCCAAGGCGGTGCGCTGGCAGCAGACCCCGGCCGGGCTGGAGTCGCGCCTCAACGGCGTGCTGATCGACCGCTACGCCGACGGCGAGCAGGCCAATTATCCGACCCTGTGCAAGGGCCGTTTCGACGTCGCCGGCGAACAGTTTTACGCGATCGAGGAACCGGCCAGCCTGAATACCCTGGAACTGCTGCCGCAGCTGATTGAACTGGGCGTGAGCGCGATCAAGATCGAAGGACGCCAGCGCAGCCCCGCTTACGTGGCGCAGGTAACGCGCGTGTGGCGCGAGGCGATCGACCAGTACCGCGCCAGTCCGAAGCGTTTTTCGGCCAGGCAGGCCTGGATGGCCGATCTGAACAAGGTGGCAGAGGGGCAGCAGCATACGCTGGGCGCCTACCACCGCTCATGGAAGTAAGGGAGGCACTATGATGAAACTGGCCCTCGGACCGGTGTTGTACTACTGGCCGCGCGATACGATGATGGCGTTCTACGAGTCGGTGGCGGCAAGCCCGGTCGATATTGTCTACCTGGGCGAAACGGTGTGCTCGCGGCGCCACGAGCTGCGCCTGCCCGACTGGCTGTCGCTGGCGGCCATGCTGGCCGACGCCGGCAAGGAGGTGGTGCTGTCGACCCAGGCGCTGCTCGAATCGGGCAGCGACCTGACCAACCTGCGCAAGCTGACATCGAACGGCCGCTTCGCGGTCGAAGCGAACGACATCGGCGCGGTGCACTGCCTCGATGGCGCACTGCCGTTTGTGGCCGGGCCGCACCTGAACCTGTACAACGAGGACAGCGTGGCCCTGATGGCGCAGCTGGGCGCGCGGCGCTGGGTCATGCCGCTCGAAATGGGCCGCGCGGCGCTGGCGACGATGCTGCAAAGCCGTCCCGCGGGACTGGAAACCGAGGTGTTCGCCTACGGCCGCATGCCGCTGGCGTTTTCGGCGCGCTGCTTCACGGCGCGCCACCGCAACCTGGGCAAGGATGACTGCCAGTTCAGCTGCATGGCGCATCCGGACGGGCTAGAGCTGCGCACGCGCGACGCCGACACCTTCCTGATCCTGAACGGCACCCAGATCCAGTCGCACCTGGTGTACAACCTGCTCGGCGAGATGGCCGACATGGAAGCGATGGGCGTGGACGTGATGCGCATCAGTCCCCAGGCGCAGCATACCGATGCCATCGTCGCCTTGTTCGACCGGGCGCGCCTGGGCCAGATCGGCAGCGCCCAGGCGCAGGCCGGCCTGGCAGCGCTGATGCCGGCGGCGCCCTGCGACGGTTACTGGCATGGCAAGCCGGGCATGGCGTTCGACAAGCGGGAGGCGGCATGAAAGCGCACGTTTATCCGATCCTGCCAAAGCCGCTGGCCCGGGCGCTTGGCCACCTGCCGCGTTTTCCCGGCTCGCTGTTGTTCGCCGCCGGCTTGAGCCGCGTGCTCGGGCCGCAGCTGCCGGGCGACGTGCGCGCCGCGCTGGAAGGGCGCTCGATCAGCATCGGCGTCACCGACGCCGGGGTGCGCTTCGATGTGAGCTGGCGCGGATCGCGCTTCGTCGCCCTGTCGGGGTCCGGCAAGGCCGACCTGTCGATCGGCGCCAGCGCGCGCGACTTCTTGCTGCTGGCGCAGCGGCGCGAAGATCCGGACACCCTGTTTTTTTCGCGCCGCCTGACCATGGAAGGCGATACCGAACTGGGGCTGCTGGTAAAGAACACGATCGACGCGATCGATGTGGCGCTGTTCGACCCGGCGCGCCTGCTGCCGTCGCGCTGGCGCCGTGCGGCCTCCAACTGAAGGAAAGTGATGATGGATGCGGACAGGGCGGCGCTGCCGCTGGTGTACTCATGTTCGGGTTGTTCGAGCGCGGCGCAGATGGCCAACCATCTGGCGCTGGCGCTCGACCGCAGCGGTGCGGCCGAAATGTCGTGCATCGCCGGGGTGGGCGGGGGCGTGGCGCCGCTGGTCAAACTGGCCCGTTCGGGCCGGCCGGTACTGGCCATCGACGGCTGCCCGCTGGCCTGCGCGCGCCAGTGCCTGGCGCAGCAAGGCGTGGTGCCGGACCAGCATGTGATGCTCAATGAACTTGGGGTGCGCAAGCGGATGCATGCCGATTTCGACCGCGAGCACGCCGCGGAGCTGGCGGCGCAGCTGCGCAGCGATGTTGAGGCACTAAGAAAAACCCCGGTCGTTCCCGCGTAGCGTCCAGTTTCAAGGAAACTCCTCGAATGTCTTGGAACTGTGCAAAGGCAGAGGCCGGTTTCCGATAGCGCTAACTTAGAGCGCCTGACAAGATCCTGCAGTTGCCGTGAAAGCAACACCGCGTACACTGAGCCGTTCCGGATGTTCGCTATCGGCCAGGAGTAGTATGAAATCGCGCTATCGTCCAGCGATACTGCCTTTCAAAGACACCCCTTGGAAGGAGCCCGCTTTGATGTCACCAGGGTCTGGAGAAATGATGATGCCTTCTAATAAGCACGATAACCGCGCTGGGCCGCTTCCTCCGAGCTGGCTGTTTTCATTAATCACAGGCGCACTGACGGTCGTCGCCGCAGTCTTTGGCATGTATCTCGACGCCTGCGGTGGGATTGGCAAGGCCATGGCTTTTACCTTGATTCTGTTCGTCCTTTTCATGCCCGCAGTTCCTCAGATACTGATCGGCGTGACTGCGATTGTGCTCGCGGTGACCCTCTGCGTGCGCTGGGCGTCGACAAACGTATGGATGAACGAGCGCATTAGCCTGCTCGTTTTTGTTTTGCCGGTTCTGGGTCTCGTCGTGGGAGTGATACACGGATGGCAAATACCCTCATCGAACGCTTGCGTGCTTAAAACCTGAGCGCCAGCGGCTGTTTCGTATGCGAGTTGCGTAAGCGTTTCACAGCGGGAGTATCACATCAAAAATTACGGACAGGCTGTTGTCACTGTTGAAGATGAAGTAAGGCCTTCTGTTCTTTTTGAACAAAACGTCCGGTAAGGGGCGGTACCAGCCGGTCATGTGCAGTCTGCCATCTCTTCAGTTCGGCAACCTGTTATGCTGACGCGAGCAGCAGAGTTCGGCCAGAAGCGGACAGTTACTTGGATATTCCTTCTAGCCGCAACATCATATTAAGGTACTGAAATGAAATGGCGGGAACCGTGGACCAACATGTTGCGTCGCCAGGGGCCGTTTGATCCATTCACCAAACACGAAGTTAAGGGTGGCTTAATCTGGGCGGGCACGCTACTCTTTCTTGGGATGTTTTCGGCGTTCGCAAAAGATGGAACAATGGGTCACGTCGAAATGGCGCCGATCATATTCCTGTTGGGTTTTGGAATTTCGCTATTCGTTAGCTTTGCACACTGGGCGAGCCCTCTAACAGTTTCCTCAGGGCCTAACGGTATTGTGAAATCCAAAGGCGAGACTCACGCGTTAATTCCATGGACCACGGTGCAGGAACACCGATTTTTAGGAAGGGATGGAGTCCTTGTGCTCGAACTGGCCGTTAGCTATCAGAGCGAACCTGAAATCCTTTACCTGCCAGTGCAGGTGAACACTAAGGAAATTTCAGACGAAATCAAACAAATGACAAGTTTTATTCACTGATCCGGGTCTCGATGGTCCGCTATGGGGAGAGAGGCTGCAATTGCCGCTGTTTCGCCCCCCTCCGCTTCGAAATGTGGCAATGCGCCATTGTCGCGAGTATGATTCTCCTGGTCCGGGCCCAAGCATGGCTCTACGGCCATGGCCCCGTGCTGTCGGCCATTAGCAGACGGGCGTGTTTGACTAAATTCAAAAATGGCAGGTATGGTTAAGATAGCTTTTCTATGGTTGACCCTTGTAGCCACTGGTCTTGCGCAGGGACAAAGCAAATCACCTGCTCAATCCTCGCATATGCGAGTTCCGGTGCTTCTGCCGAGTGAGGCGGTGAAGCTCGCTGCGAGATATTTAGTGCAGACAAAAAAAATCCGTAAAGATAAATTGCGCGTTAGCGATGTGCAATATCGATATTTCTCGACGACTCCGGCGCCCTCTGGGGTTATTGAAATCGGCTGGACCATTGGTTTTGAGTGCGTGCCAGAGAAATTGGATTGTGGTTTTATAGTGGGTGTGTCAAATTCTGAGACGCCGAAAGTTGTTATGTATCCTGTTCGCTGAAACGAAGTAATATGCTGGGACACACAATCGGCTGGAGTCGGCCAAGAGCTGCCGTTGGGTGAAGGTTTTTATACATTGGGGAGAGGTGTGAAAGTTATTATTTATAACGACGAAATGTCAACATTGAACCTGATATTCAAGGAATACCCAGCCGGTGACCTATCTGTGCTTTGCCCCCAATGCAACGAAGTGCTTACGTAAGGCGTGCCCTGAGGCACGTGCCGGCCAATAGCAGTCAACCGAAAAGAGTCCGTGACATATGGAACTTGATGATCAAATGAAGCGACAAATCGAGGACTTTGTCGGCAGGAGTGTTGTTCCAACTGACAGGGTCGATGGCCTACTTAACCTGTCCGACGAGGTTGCGAACGACATCATTCAACTTGCGTTACAATGGGGCGGGCGTATACCCGCAATTTCATATTTAAGATTTCTCAGCGGCTGTACATTGGCGGAAGCCGTTGAGTTCATTAGTCGTTAACAGCCTGTTCACGGCCATGAGGGGTCGCTCACGCCGCGCATCTGGAAGCAGATGTTCGCCTACCCAAAAATACCTGAAAAACTGAATGATCCCGACAAAGAAAATTTCGCTTACCCTCATCGAGTATGCTGACCCGCTCATTCAAGACCTTGAAGAAGGGTATTCCAAGAATGACTTGGAGGCGGTATTGAAGCTGGCTGCGTGCGTATGGAATGCCTGCGTGGTGGATCAATGGCACAAAACTACCGAGAATGTCACTGCAGTAAGGCACCAGCTTACACATGCGCATCCAATGTCGGCAGCAATCGTAGATGCATTGATAGCACGCAAGAAGCAATTATTTGAACTCGACGTCAGGGGCATTACGAACGAATGCGTAATGTTAAAAAACGGGGAATTTGTCGTGCGCGCCGAAGCAAGGCTCGATGTTGAGCATATCGGCATAAAAGGCAGCTCCCATTGAATTGCCACGGTCGATACTTGATTTCCAAGTTGCATAGACGGGCAGCCTTGCAGGTGCGTGCCGGTGCCGTGACCGCGTACAATCGGCCAGAAGCCGTTATTCGAGGTAACAAACAGAGACTCAATCGGATTAAGTTATGTATGCGCTGAAAGTTCAAATAAACGACGAGAAACAGATTATCGCAGGTACGGATGACCTAAGCGTGCTGACCGCTACGGTCAATTGTATCGGCAAACTCGGAGATAAAACCAGACAAGCCCGCGAAGATGAAAGTCCTGACTTATTCGTAACCGTTGGAGGTCTCACTTCAAGGGCTTCCGAACTCCCTGACGAACACCTACGCTGGCTGGAACAGCGGCAGTTGAAGATTGGCGATTGCGTCTCTGTGCAAATCATCGACTGTCCGACAGCGGACGCGCCAGCTGGTGGTACGGAAGCAGAAAAACGCAAGCACGACGAGCGTGAATACTTTGACCATTGCAAAAGGGTTTACTTCGAGTTACGCGAAAAATTTGAACTATGAGACGGATAAGCGCGTTTGAGCACAGCCGGCAGGAGCGGGCGTCTCCATTGCACATCGAAGGTTTGAAATCAAACAAAGCGTAGCGAACACACTGCGCGTGAATGCAACCGGCCAGCCATGAAACCAGGACAATTGAAGCCAAATGAATTTGAAGTCGCCGTCCTTGAACGCATATCAGATAACTTGCCATGCATTCAGCCTTTTATTTTGAAACTTCATGTACTGTAACTATTCAGCCGCTACGCGGCGAGCAGCATCGGCTGGCCGATAAATGCGCGGCGTAGCACGTCAAGCATGCTGTGGCCCTGCTTGCGAAACGTGTCGAGGCAAGAGCGGATGACGCAGAAATTCTCGGCTCCTGTGATCGTGCGGAAGCAACCCGAGATCTTCTGTTTGACCTTCGGCATGCGGACGGCTCGTTCCGCGATATTGTTCGAGAACGGGACGGCCGGATCGGCAATGAAGCGCAGGATGGCGTCGGCATGCAGGCGGAAGCGGCGCAATAGGTCGTGGGCGTCGGACTGCTTGCAGCGGCCGGATTGCCCGTCAGGTTGGAGCTTGCGGGGGTTGATCTGCTCGCCTTCTGCCACGATGGCGTGGTAGACGGTGCTGAAAGCGGCGATGCCATCAGCGTCAAGGGGCAGGTCCTGGCACCGTGCTGCTCCGCTAAGGCGCTGGGCATTGAGCAGCAGTTCTGTCATGGCGACCGGCCAGGTTTGACCGGTCAACTCGTGAACGTAGACCAGTTCGCGCAGCAAATGGGCATTGCACAAAGCGTGCACGCCATCGTCGAGTTTCCAATAAGGAGCCCAGCAATCGTGCACCAGAACGCCGATCCGTTTAGGCAGAATGCCATGCGCGTTGATGGCTTCCAAGCCGCGCTTGGCATGCATCCCGTACCCCCGAGTTCGACAGTTGAACGCGTAAGTTATTGATTCATATAGGGGCGCTGTTTAAAAATGCCACTACAAGAAGGTCAGTTGCGTTTCGATGGTCGGTTTTTTGATCGTGAGCGCGGCGAGAATGCCTGTCTGCTCCTTGTTAATTGTTGAGATCCCCGTGACCGATTCAGTACCGTTCAGCGTGACGCGGTGGTGTTGAATGCGACGCAGCTTTTCCAAGGCGCGCTCGGGCGAGAGTGACGTGTCGCTGGCGTGCAAACGGGTGCGCATGACGCGATACAGAATCAGTGCCATGAAGCAAATCGCTGCGTGAGCGCGGATGCGTTCAGGCAGTCGGTGATAGATCGGTCCGATCTCAATTTCGGATTTGAGGACCCGGAAACCGCGTTCAATATCGGCTAATGATTTATACCGTTTCACAACGTCGGCAGGTGCCAGATCGGCGGTGTTCGTGACCAGCAGCAGTTTGCCGTCCATCAGGCGCGCATGCGTCAGCGCGCGCTCGTCGATCGAGTACGTGAACAACTCACTTTTAAGGTCGACCCGGACGATGCGCGCCAAGTGCGCTTCGCACACCTCGTGATAGAAGCGGGCGCGTGCTCCGCCATCGGAGAGTTTGCGTCCGCGCTTGCG
Source organism: Massilia scottii (assembly GCF_030846495.1). Lineage (NCBI taxonomy): Bacteria > Pseudomonadati > Pseudomonadota > Betaproteobacteria > Burkholderiales > Oxalobacteraceae > Massilia > Massilia scottii. The sequence goes on from NZ_JAVCWM010000001.1 coordinate 146,947, forward strand.
TGCGCCGCCTTCCTGTCTGTCGAGTTTGCCCACCCATTGCGCCGCCTTTTGCTCCAGCGATTCAATGATGAGGTCGCGTTTGGCGCTCGCAGCCAGCGCCACCTGTGGATCATGAGCGATGATCAGGCGCAGCTTGTCCCACTGTGCCTCTCCCAACACTTCCTCCTTAGCGTTGACGCAAGTGGCGTCGTGGAACGGCGTCAGGATATCGACGAAATCGTTGCAGCGCCGCCCGGGAACGGCAAGGATGAATTCAAGTTTCCCACCGCCCGGCAGGGTGATGGCCTGCAGATCGGCCAGGTTGTCCGTCGAGAGTAAGCCGCGGTCAGCGACGGCGATGACGCGCTTGACGGGGAAGCGCTGGACGATCTTTTCAATGATGGGCTTGATGGTGGTCACCTCGGCGGTATTGCCATCAAATACCTCGTGATAGAGCGGCAAACCATCGGCCGTTTGCACCACGCCGAGCATGACCTGGCGGGCAATCAGGCCCTCCTTCGACATGCCGAATTTACGGATGTCCTCTTCCTGCTGCGACAGCCCGTCTGCGCGGATAGTCGTCATGTCGTAGAACACGACGGCAAGATCCCGATCGACCATCGGCCGCAGCAAACCGGCAAGCACCTGGTCGACTTCGTCTTGATGCTCGGCCATGGCGTCCATCGCGCGCAGCAGTTGATGATGCTCGATTTTCTCGGCCATGATTCCGGGAAAGGTGACGGTTTCGACCCAGCGCAAGACACCCAGTTTCGAGTCCGGGTCGCACAACCGGTTGAGCACCATCACACGGATCAGCGCCTCAATATCGATCGTGTGCCGGGTGCGGCGAAACACTTGGCGCAGGCGATCGAATCCGAGCGAATTCCACAACTCGGTCAGGGCCCAAACGTCGCCGTAGTCACGTGCGGATTCGAACGTCAGCGATGGTGTCGGCGCCGCCGGCGGGGCCGGTTTCCCGGTCACACGCAGCAGTCCTGTGATGACTGATTCGAGCTCGGTATTGAGCTGATCGAGCCGTCCCAATGTCGCGACAATGCCGTAATCTAATTTTCCCGGACACCTCAATAGGTGGAAAATACACCACCTGAGGCGTAATACATGGCGACAATAAAACGGAAGACCTTCGACCCCAGCTTGAAGCTGGAAGTGGTCCGAATGATCAAAGAGCAGGGGCAGAGCATCCAGAACGTCGGCGAGAGCATGAGTTTCGGTCCGACCGCGATTCGCCGCTGACGTGGAAACGACGGCGCAGGACTAGGCAGGCCGCAGCACGAAGCTCTCGAAGCGGGCCGCGATGCGCGCCAGTGCCGCTTCGCCCATCACTACGCCGGCCGTCGCATTCAGGCCCGCATCGGCGCAGCCCTGCGCGCGGAAGGTCTGGATGGCGTAATTGCGCACGCCGGCGTCGGCCAGCGTGCCCGCCAGCGCTTCCACCTCGGCTTCGGACAGCAGGGCCGGATGCAGCGTGGTCCGGCATTCGTGCGCCACGCCGCTGTCGACGATCATTTCCATGCAGGCGCGGGCCGGTTCGCCGCTGCCGAAGACGCCCGTCACGCGCTGGTACGCGTCGAACGGCGCCTTGATATCGAAGCCCACCCAGTCCACCATCGGCAACACCGCCTTCAACTGGCGCGGGTAGATGCACGCGGTGTGCAGGCCGACCGCAAGCCCCATCTCGCGCACGGCCACCATGGCGTCCGGCAGCGCCGGATCCATGGTCGGCTCGCCGCCGCTGAACACCACGCCGTCGAGCAAATCGGCGCGGCGCACCAGCAGCGCCATGACCGAATCCCACGTCAGCGGCCCGTGCTGGCGCAGCTGCAGATGCGGGTTGTGGCAGTAGCCGCAGCGCCACGGGCATCCCTGGATGAACACCGCGGCTGCCAGCTTGCCGGGAAAGTCGGTCGCGGTGAAGGCGGTGATGCCGCCCACCCGCAGCTCGCCGGCACCCATCTCAGCTGCGCGCCGCAACGGCGCGCTCGGTAAACCAGGTACGCTCGTGGAACTCGCCCTTTTTTCCGGTATTGAAGGACGACACAGGGCGGTGATAACCCATCACGCGGGTCCAGACTTCGCAGGGCTGGCGCTCGGCGTCGGTCAGGGTGATGGTTTGGGGAGCAAAGAAAACGGTTTGGCTCAGGTCTGACATGGACTACTCCTTGGGTGGTTACGCAACTTCGCGTTGCTTGCGCGCGATCAGATCGAGATCGCATTTGGGACAAAACGGATGGCTGCCTCCGAGGTAGCCATGCTTGGGGCAGATTGAAAACGTGGGTGTGACGGTGATGTACGGCAGGCCGAAGCGGCTCAGCGCGCGCCGCACCAGCGAGCGGCAGGCGTCGGCCGTGGACAGCGGCTCGCTCATGTACAGATGCAGCACGGTGCCGCCGGTGTATTTGCGCTGCAGCGGATCCTGGCGTTCCAGCGCCTCGAACGGATCGTCGGTAAAGCCGACCGGCAGTTGCGAGGAGTTGGTGTAGTAGGGCATGGCGTCGGTGCCGGCCTGCAGGATGTCCGGATGGCGCTTGCGGTCTTCGCGCGCGAAACGGTAGGTGGTGCCTTCGGCGGGCGTCGCTTCCAGGTTGTACATATGGCCGGTCTGGTCCTGGAACTCCAGCATGCGCGCGCGCACATGGTCCAGCAGGCGCAATGCGAACGCATGGCCCCATTCGCTGGCGATATCGTGTTCGCCCCACGTGAAATTGCGGATCATTTCATTGACGCCGTTCACGCCCAGGGTCGAGAAATGGTTGCGCAAGGTGCCCAGGTAGCGTTTCGTGTACGGGAACAAGCCATTGTCCATATGCCGCTGGATCACCTTGCGCTTGATTTCCAGGCTGTCGCGGCCAAGGTCGAGCAGGCGGTCGAGCGCCTCGAACAGGCCATCCTCGTCGTCGGCATGCAGGTAGCCGAGGCGGGCGCAGTTGATGGTTACCACGCCGAGCGAACCGGTTTGCTCGGCCGATCCGAACAGGCCGTTGCCGCGCTTGAGCAGTTCGCGCAGGTCGAGCTGCAGGCGGCAGCACATCGAGCGGATCATGTTCGGTTTCAGTTCCGAATTGAGGAAGTTCTGGAAGTAGGGCAGGCCGTAGCGCGCCGTCATCTCGAACAGCAGCTCGGCGTTGGGGCTGTGCCACGCGAAGTCCTCGGTGATGTTGTAGGTCGGGATCGGGAAGGTGAATACGCGTCCCTTGGCGTCGCCGGTCATCATGATCTCGATGTAGGCGCGGTTGATCATGTCCATTTCCACTTGCAGATCGCCGTAGGTGAACGGCATTTCCACGCCGGCGATGAACGGCACCTGCTCGCGCAGGTCTTCCGGACACACCCAGTCGAACGTCAGGTTGGTGAACGGCGTCTGCGTGCCCCAGCGCGAGGGCACGTTCAGGTTGTAGATCAGCTCCTGGATGTACTGCTTGACGCTCTCGTAACTCAAGGCGTCGGCGCGCACGTAGGGCGCCATGTAGGTATCGAAGGAACTGAAGGCCTGGGCCCCGGCCCACTCGTTTTGCAGGGTCCCGAGGAAGTTGACGATCTGGCCGATGGCGCTCGACATGTGCCTGGGCGGCGACGATTCGATCTTGCCCGGCACGCCGTTCAAGCCTTCGTTCAGGAGCGTGCGCAGCGACCAGCCGGCGCAGTAACCGGCCAGCATGTCGAGGTCGTGGATGTGCAGGTCGGCGTTGCGGTGGGCCGCGCCGACGGCGGGCGGATAGACGTGATCGAGCCAGTAGTTGGCGATCACCTTGCCGGAGACGTTGAGAATGAGCCCGCCCAGCGAGTAGCCCTGGTTGGCGTTGGCGTTGACGCGCCAGTCGCGCTGCTCCAGGTACTCGTTCATCGACGCCTCGACGTCGATCAGGCTTTTGCGGTCGCGCCGCAGGCTGTGGTGCTGTTCGCGATAGACGACATAAGCGCGCAGGGTGGCGCGGTGGCCGGCCTCGAACAGGGCTGCCTCCACGGCATCCTGCACCTGCTCGACGCCGGGGGTATCGGTGCACAGTGCGGACAGCGTGGGCAGGACCGCGTTCCATGTCAGCAGATGGGCAGTGCCGGCATCGAATTCGCCGCTGGCCAGCGCGGCGCGCTGCATGGCCGATTCGATGCGGGTGGCGTCGAACGGTTTGACGGCGCCGTCTCGCTTGCGGATTTGGGTAGGGAAGTGTAGCGGTGGGATGGTCATTTGCTCTCCGTGAAACACAATATGTGGTGCATGCAGAGAGGTTATTGACTATATGTAGTGGGGTCAACGGCGTTTTGAACCGATCGTAAAATCCTTGATCCAGGTTGGTTTTTGCCCGCTGGCGTGCCTGTTCGGGGACGTCGGCGCAAGCGGCGTTGCGATTCCCAATATCGATTCGGGAAATGCTATTCTCCCTGGTTTTTACGACGATTCTTGATAAGAAAAGGTGCTCATGCGACCCTCACGCGTGCTGACGTCCAATCGAAGTGCCTTTTTCGCCCGCCATGCCGGCTGCCTGCTTCTGATGCCGCTTGTATCCCTGTTCCTGTCCGGGTGTGCGTCTTCCACGCGGACCGGTTTGGCGCCGGCGAATGTGCACGACACATTGAAAGTGCTTGCGGAAAAGCACCATGTTTGCGCTGTGGCGGTTGCCGTCATCAAGAACCGGCAGCTCGATTCAATCGATTCGGCGACGGGTTGCTTGCCAGCCTACACGCCGGATGCAGACAGCGTTTTTCAAGCGGCATCGCTGAGTAAGCCGGTCTTTGCGTATGCTGTGCTGAAGTTGGTAGAGCAAGGAAGATTGGCGCTTGACGCGCCGGTCGTGAAGTATCTGCCGCAGGGCTATCGGCACCAGTTCGATCCGTCGAAAGCGGAGCCTTCCGCTCTGGTGACCGACCCGCGACTTCAGGCAATTACCGTCCGGATGGTGTTGAACCACACGTCAGGATTGCCAAATTGGGCCTCCGGGACACTGAATGTCGACTCGGCGCCCGGGATAAAATGGAATTATTCAGGGGAAGGCTACGTGCTGCTGCAGCGGGCTGTGGAGGCGGTCGCCAGTCAGCCGCTGGATCAATTCATGACCTCGCAGGTATTCAAGCCCCTGGACATGAACGACAGCGACTACGTACGGAACGAACGAATCGAGAAACACCTTCTGCCTGGGACGAAAGCGAATGGAGCACCCAGGGCCACGCTGGATTTAAAAAGCCCGAACGCCGCTTTTTCCCTCCACACCAGCGCGGCGGATTATGGAAAATTCATCGTCAAGGTGCTTAACGATGACGATGTGATGAAACAGATAACCGCATCACCCGCCACGGTCGATCCAAAACTGGGTCTCGGGTGGGGATTGGGCTGGGGAATTGAGCACGGTCCCGATGACGATTATATTTGGCAGTGGGGTAACAATACGGGCTATCGCGCATTCGCCATTGCCTCTGTGCGAACGGGAGACGGCTTTGTCATGCTGACCAACAGTGAAAATGGATTGGAACTGGCGCAACCATTGGCTCAAAAAATCCTGCCCGGTGAGCATAAGCTCTTCCAGTCTTCCATACTGGGTGTCGATGTTATCAATTTTTTCTGCAATACAGTGCGTGTGTGCCTTTAACTGATATCCGTCTTATGAGTAGCCCCCTATTTAAGCGCCAGGCGGATCTGCGCAACGAAGGCCGGATCGGGAAGTGGGCTCAGTTGCGTGCTGCTGGCCAGCAGTTTGCCATTCGCGTCGAGCAGGCACACGCGCGTGGTGTGGTTGATTTCGCCGTTGGTGACGGCGCGGTACTTGATCTGCAAGGCGCCCGCCATGGCCCGTGTATGCGTTTCATTGGCAGCCACCGCCAGGCGGAAGATGGCGGGATCGAGTTTGTGCGAGCTTGCCAGCTGGGCCAGGGAGTCGGGCGTGTCGTACAACGGATCGAGGCTGACCATCAGCACCGCCAGGCGCCCGGGCGCGGGCTTGACCTGGTCTACCGTGCGGCGCAGGTTTTCAATGATGATCGGGCAGGCAGCATTGCAGTCGCCGTAAAACATCGTTACCAGCAGGGGACGGCCGGCCAGCGCGCGCCAGTCGAACTGGCGGCCCTGGCTATCCTTGAGCGGCACCGACAGGCGGTAAAGCGATTCGGCGGGGAGCGGGTTGGCATGCGCCAGCGGGAGCGCGATCATGCTGGCGGCAAGCGCGCTTGTGCGCAGCAGGAGGCGGCGCAGGGGGTTAAAGGTATTCATGGCGATTGTCTCGGTGTAGGTGTGTGGCTGGCGTCGCCGCGGGCGCAGCGAAAGCCCAGGTAGCCGCCATCCTGCGCGCCTTCCATCGCGGCCAGAAGAGCGATGCGCATCAGCACAGCGTAGTTGCGGCGGTCGCCGAGCGACAGCGCCGCGCCGCCGCAGTAGTCGAGCACCTTGCGCGGGTCCTGGCTGCGGCTGTCGGCGCTGACGAACAGCGCGCTGTAGTCCTCGACCCATTCCCACACCAGTCCATGCATGTCGTACAGGCCGTAATAGTTGGGCGCGCTGGCGCGCACCCGGGACGGCGGCGTGCTGGCCGGATGGGCATACCAGTTCAGGATGTGCTCCAGCCATTGGGGGTCTTCGCGCGCGTCGGCGCGCGTGGCGTTGGCCGCGGCGGCGTATTCCCATTCGTACCAGCGCGGCAAACGCGCTCCCTCGCTGGCGCAAAACGCGTTGGCCGCGTGCCAGCTGACGTTGGTCACCGGCGCATCCGGCGCCAGCGTGCCGTGATCGGCGGCGCCGCGCCACGCTGCCAGATAGGTGGGCGCGGCCAGCACGGCCGGCGCCTGGCCGCGCTGCCATTGCGGATGCGCGAGGACGAAGGCGCGGAACTCGGCGTTGGTGACCGCCGTGGCGCGCATCGAAAACGGCGCCACGATGGCCGGTGCTTCCTTGCCGTCGGCCGGCATCACCGAACGCAGCTCGGCGCCGGGCAGCGCCACGTACTCGCCGGCGCCGGCCGTCCCGCACAGCATCGCCGCGCAGGCGAAGGTGGTCAGGTGGTGTTTCATGGCGCGCTCAATTGGCCTTGATCTGACGCATCTGCTTGACCTGGGCCGGCGTGATGACGGTTTTCCCGGCATTCAGGTCGGTGCTCACGTAGTTGATGACGGCGGCGACATCATCGTCATTGAGGTCCTGTGGTGGCATGACCGAGTTGTAATGCTCGCCGTTGACGACCATCTCGCCGCTGCGGCCATGCAGCACGATATGGGCCATCTCGTAAGGTCGCTGCTGGAAAAAGTCGGAATTGGCCAGCGGCGGGAACACACCGGGAACGCCTTTGCCGTCGGGCAGGTGGCACGAGGCGCAGGTGCTGTCGTAAACCGCCTTGCCGCGCAGGCGTTGCGCATCGGTGGCGGCGGGTACCGCAGCCCTGGCGACGACAGGCGGCGCTTTGGTTCCGGGCAGGGCGGTCTTGATGCCCTTGCCGTAAATATCGGGCCGTTCCGGGCCGCTCACCGCCATCAGGCCCACCGCGCCCTTGTTGAAGGCGCGCGTGAGCGAGTGGTCGACCAGGGTGAGGTTGCCCGGCACGCGCGGCACGAATTCGACGATGGTCGAGCCGCCGGCCGGCACCAGGGTAGTCTGCACGTTTTCCTGGAAGCGCATGCCGCCTTCGGTGTAGACCTTGTCGAAAATGGCGCCGATGACGTGGAAGCTCGAGACGGTGTTCGGTCCGCCCACGCCGAAGAACATGCGCACCTTGTCGCCGGCGGCGGCGGTCAGCGTGCCTTTGCCGGTGAGGGCGCCATCGGCGCCGTTGAACAGCACGTACGTCGGCCGTTCGTCGATCGCCTTTTGCATGTCGAAACCCTGCAGGCCGGGCGCGCGGTAGGCGCCGGTGGTGTAGAAGTCACCCTGCATCACGTAGTATTCCTTGTCGACCCTGGACATGCCTTCCTTGGGTTCGACCAGGATCATGCCGTACATGCCGTTTGCGACGTGCATGCCGACAGGGGCGGTGGCGCAGTGGTAGACGTACAGGCCGGGGGCCAGCGCCTTGAAGGTGAAGCTGGCCTGATTGCCCGGTGCGATCAGGGTTTGCCCGGCGCCGCCACCGGGACCGGTCACCGCATGCAGGTCGATATTGTGGGGCAGCTTGTTGCCGGCCAGGTTTTGCAGGTTCAGTTCAACCGTGTCGCCTTCGCGCACGCGGATCATCTTGCCCGGGACGGTGCCGCCGAAGGTCCAGAAGGTGTAGCGCGTGCCCGGCGCGATTTCGCGTTCGATTTCCTCGACGGTCAGGTTGACGACCACGCGCGCCGGCGTCTTGCGCGTGATCTGCGGCGGCAGTGCCGGCGGGGCCACCAGTTCCTGAACGATGACAGGCAGCGCCGGCTGCGCGGCATTGGCGGAGACGGAGCACAGGACGATGAAGGCGGAAGCGGTGGCAAGGCAGGTGCCGGCGAGGCGGAGAGGAAGCGAGCGCATGATGTGACCTTTTCTTTTTCTGTTGGACGTCGCGGAAGCGGTCGTCAACAGAATGCTAAGGTTTGCGTTCTGTAAATTCCTTGATGTGCATTACATTTTGGGGTAATTGGCGGCGGGTGTCAGCCGACGATGAAAACCCGGCGCGTCAGCGCGACCGCGACGATGTAGGCGACGGTGAGCAGGGCCGCGCCGAAGGCGATGGCGCGCACCTGTTTCGGGCGGCCGGGCTTGAGCGCGACCGCACCGAGCATGATGTACAGTACCAGCGCCACCACCTTGGCGCCGAGCCAGGGCTGGACGAACGGGTACTGGCCGCTCCACACCACCATGGTCAGGGCACTGGCCAGCAGCACCGTGTCGACCAGGTGTGGCGCTACCTTCACCCAGCGCCGCGCCAGCTGCGGCGCGTCGTTCAGCATCCAGACGCCGCGCAGCACGAACAGGCCGATGCTGAGCGCAGCGCAGCTCATGTGCAGGTGTTTGACGGCGAGGTACTCCATGCGTGGTCCTTTTTGTTCAGGCGATCCCGAAGTCGATGATGATTTCGCCCGGCGCGCGCGCCACGTAGGCGATTGTCACGCGCGAACCGAAATGGGCCTCGATCTGCGCCAGCAGCGGCAGCGGATCGTGGTCGTTATAAAAGCGCATGGTCTCTCCCGGCTCCAGCGCGGCCAGCGCACCGAAAATGGCGGCGTGGCGAAAGCGCTTGGCGACGCCGCGCGCGTCGAACGGGTAGAGGCCAATCGAGGCGGCCGATGAATCAGCGTGTGTCATGTTGATACTCCTTGTGTAGTGTAAACGATACAGCCCCCGGCAGGAAGTCCCTGCCGGGGGGAAAGACGTCAACGCGTGGTCGGTGCTACCGAGCCGACGACGTAATTGCTGCCGCGTGCCCCGGTGGCGAGCTTGAAGGCGAACAGCGCCAGGAACGCGCAGCCGACCGAGAACACCACGTCACCCGGCACGCGCAGCCACACCAGCGTTTCCATCAGCTGCGAGTGGACCACTTCCGGCGAGCGCGCATACCAGGTGCCCTGCGTGACGCTGGCCCAGGCCTGGTAGATCCCGGCCGGCATCAGCGAAATGAACACCATCATCGCCAGGCCGATGTTCAGGCACCAGAACATCGGTGCGAGCAGCTTGTCGGACCAAGCGGCGCGTTCGGTCAGGCCGCGCAGGCAGAACAGCATCAGGCCGATGCCGAGCATGCCGTAGACACCGAACAGCGCCGCGTGGCCGTGGGCCGCCGTCATGTTCATGCCCTGCATGTAGTACAGCGCGATCGGCGTGTTGATGGCGAAACCGAGCAGCCCGGCGCCCACCACGTTCCAGAAACCGACTGCGATGAAGCACAGGATCGGCCATTTGTAGGCCTGCACCCATGGTGCCGCCTTGGAGCGCTTGTAGTTGCGCCATGCTTCGACGCCGATCATTGCCAGCGGAACGACTTCGAGCGCGGAGAACATGGCGCCGATGGCGATGACAAAAGTCGGCGTGCCCGTGAAATACAGGTGGTGCAGGGTGCCCAGGATGCCGCCGAACAGGAACACGATGGTCTCCAGGACGATGGCGCTGTTGGCGGTGCTTGCGGCGATCAGGCCAAGGCGGGTGAACAGCAGCGCGATGACGGCGGTGGCGAACACCTCGAAGAAGCCTTCGACCCACAGGTGGACCAGCCACCAGCGCCAGTATTCGACCATGGCGTAGTGGGTGCGCGGACCCCAGGTCAGCGAGGTGGCGTAGAAGCCGCCGATGCACAGGGCGGCCAGGAACACCATGGCGATCAGGCCGCGGCTTTCGGATGGCTTGCGCAGGGCCGGCAGCAGGCCACGTCCGAGCAGCAGGACCCAGAACAGCAGGCCGACGAACAGCAGGATCTGCCACACGCGTCCCATGGAGGTGAATTCCAGGCCCTGGTTGCCGACCCAGAAGGTGAAGTCGTTACCGAGGTGCTGCAGGGTGCCGAGCCAGCCGGAGATGGTGGAGCCGGCCACGATGAACAGCAGCGCGTAGAACAGCACGTTGACGCCGAGCGCCTGGTATTTCGGTTCGCGCCCGGAGATCGCGGGGGCGATATACAGGCCGGTGGCCAGCCAGGCGGTGGCGATCCACAGCACGGCGAACTGGGTGTGGATGGTGCGGCTGACGACGAACGGCAGGATCTGGCCGAGCGGGAAGCCGAAGAAGCTCTGGCCCTCGACCGCGTAGTGGGCGGTGACGATGCCCATGCCGACCTGCGTCAGGATCAGCGCGATGACGACGTAGAAGTACTTGCGGGTCGCGCGCATCGATGCCGTCGGCTTCATGTCGAACAGCGGGTCGGCCTTGGGCGGCACGGGGTCTTCGCCTTCGCCGGCGCGGCCGTGATAGAAGATCATGGCGGCGATGGCGGCGATCATCAGGATCACGCTGGCGATCGACCAGATGCCGGCGCCCGCGGTGGGGCCGTTGCCGACCAGCGGTTCATGCGGCCAGTTGCTGGTATAGCTGATCGCCGTTTCGCCCGGACGGTCGGTGGCGGCTGACCAGGAAGACCAGAAGATGAAGGCGGGCAGGGCGCGCAGGTCTTCCGGATTGGTCAGGCTGCCGGCGCTCATGGCGTACTGCTCGCGCAGGGCGTCGAGTTTGGGGTCGGCGCCGAACAGGGCGCTGTAATGGGCCGCCACTTCACGCACGGCTTGTGCGCGTTCGGGCGAGAGCAGGACGATGCCGGTGCGCGCGTCCCAGGTATTGGCGCGCATCTCGCGCTTGAGGCGGTCGCTCAGGGCTGCCTGCTGTTCGAAGTCCAGTTGGGCGAACGGTTTGCTGAACTGTTTGGTGGCGTAGATCTCGCGCAGGGCCAGCGCTTCGCGGTGCAGCCAGTCGGCCGACCAGTCTGGCGCCAGATAGCTGCCATGGCCCCAGACGGAGCCGAGCTGCTGGCCGCCGGCCGAGAGCCAGGCTTGCTGGCCGCGCTGGACTTCGCCTTCGGAGAACAAGACGTCCCCCTGGCGGCTGGTGACTTGCTGTGGAATCGGGGGAGCGCTCAGGTAGATCTCGGTCCCGACCCAGCCGAGGACGGCGAAGGACAGGACGCAGATGACCGCGAGCCAGGTCCATAGTTTGCGTGAGGCGTGCATGGCGTGGTTTCCTTGTTATTAGAACGGCGCGGTACAGTCCGCTCCGTTAAAGAAAGATTCTAGATACATCTATTTAAACAAGCAAGTTAAATACTTCTTTTACGTGCTCACGACGCCATCTGGATCAATAGATGTATACTGGATGCCTCATTTAACCTGTCATCCAACCATTCCGACGCCGATGCGACTGACCGCCTATACCGATTACACCCTGCGCACCCTGATCTACCTGGGCATGCACCGCGATCGCCTGGCGACCATCCAGGACATCGCCGACGTGCACGGGATCTCGAAGAACCATCTGATGAAGGTGGTGTACCAGCTTGGCTTGTCGGGCATGGTGGAGACGGTGCGGGGCCGCAATGGGGGGCTGCGCCTCAAGCTGGAGCCGGAGCAGATCAATATCGGCGCCGTGGTGCGCCACAGCGAAACCGATTTTTACATGGCCGAGTGCTTCGATCCGGCCAGTAACGCCTGCACGCTGGCGCCGGCGTGCGCCCTCAAGGGCGTGCTGGGGGCGGCGACGGCGGCGTACCTGCGGGTCCTCGATGGCGTGACGCTGGCGGACCTGATTGCACATGGCGCGCCTCCAGGCGGACGCGCGGACAAGGCAATCATCGTCTGGAAGTAGGGCGCCCGCGCGTAGCTATGCCTGCGCGGTGTACACCATCGCAAAGCCGCCGCCCGGCGTGCGGAAGTTGGTGGTCTGACCCTGGTACACGCGCGCGGCCGTCCATTGCACCTTGCCGTCGTAGGTATAGCTGCGGATATCGAACTTGAGTTGATCCGGCGCCTCGGCGCTGCCGCCGGTGCGCGCCGGCGGCGCCATGATCGCTTGCGCGACGTAGTCGCCATCGAGGATGTCCTGCCAGGCGCGCTTGGTGAGCTTGTCGCCGCGGTAGGCCGCACGGCCGCCGTAGCCGGCCACCGGCTTGAAGAACCACTCGCGCCGCGTGCGCCACAGGCGCTCGGCCTGGTCGGCCCGCACCTGCTCCGTATGCGGAATCGAGCGCAGCAGGATCGCGCGCGTCTCAGCGGGCACGCCCAGCGCCGCCAGGTGCGCCTCGTCGGTCAGCAGCGCCAGATTGCGTTTGTCGGCGTACAGCGCGTGCGCGCGCGGATGCGGCGTGAGCACCACGGCGCATGCCAGGTAGGCGTCGCGCAGCGCCGCGTGGCCGGGCGCCTCTAACATGAAGTCGGTCAGGCGGTTGTACACCAGATCGACAATCAGGTCGCCGCGCCACAGGCTGCCGGCTTCCCAGCGCAGCATCGACGGGTCGACGATCAGCGCTTCGATGTCGTGGCGTGCAAACAGCTGGCGAAACAGCAGGAATTCGGGATACAGGTACTGGTTCTCGGGGTCGTCGTCGACAATGACGATGGTGCGCAGCGGCGTGCTGCGCCCGCCCAGGCGCCACTCGGCGCGGAACATGTCGACGATGGCCTCTTCCAGCGCCAGCGCGCGCGCCGCACCGTTGCCGGCCTCGCTGATCGCGCTGCACCCATGGCCGGCCCGCGCCAACGCCGCATTGAGCAGGGCGCCGCCCGCATTGGTGTTGATTTCGATGAGACCGATGGCGTCTTCGCCCACGTGAAAATCGTAGCCGTAAAAGACGCCGCGCGCGCCCGGATCGTGGCGCGCGATGGCCGGTGCGTCGGCCAGTACCGCGGCCTGCCAGGCCGGCAGCGCGATCACTTCTTCGATCGCGCCGATCAATTGCGCCATGCGCGCCGACTGCTCAGGCGACACGAACACCGGCAATGCGGCAAACAGATGCGGACAGCGTTCGCTGATCAATGCAAGCACTTCCGGCCCGTCGCTGCCGTTCTGCAGCGCGTCGGCCAGGGCCGCGGCGGAGGGGCCGGCGCAAAAGCAGCTGGCATTGAGCTGGGCGGCATCCTGGGTGGCGCAGCCGGGTTCGCAGCTGGAATCGGGTGTTGCAATGTCTTGCATGGACGGCCTCACGTAGTCTTGGTCTGTCGTTATACCTCAAAATCCGCAAACGCATCATTGATTCATGTCAACACAGCTTTCCTGCCGTGTGATGTCTAGTTCTTTTGGGCTAGAAGACTAGCCAGATTGCCGGGGAAAACTCACCCTCAGGCTAATAGTCGTGCTTTACGGCAGCACGTAAGCTTCCTGTATCAGGTCATCGGTCCGGGAGAACAACGTGTCTAGCAAGAATCAACAACAAATAGCGGTGCTGGCAAGCAGTACTTTTGCCTTCACCATCTGCTTCGCGATCTGGATGATGTTCGCGGTGCTCGGCATTCCCATCAAGGCGCAGCTGGGCCTGAATGAGACCGAATTCGGCTTGCTGGCGGCAACGCCGGTGCTGAGCGGCTCGCTGGTCCGTGTTCCGCTCGGCATCTGGACCGACCGCTACGGCGGGCGCATCGTGTTTTTCATCCTCATGCTGGTCACCGCGCTGCCGATCTGGCTGATCTCGCACGCCACCGCTTACTGGCACTTCCTGGTGCTGGGCCTGTTCGTCGGCCTGGCCGGAGGCTCGTTTTCGGTCGGCACGCCGTATGTGGCGCGCTGGTTCGGCAAGGAACGGCGCGGGCTGGCGATGGGCATCTTTGGTGCGGGCAACTCCGGCTCGGCCCTGACCAAGTTCGTCGCTCCGGCCATCATCGCCGCCTTCGGCTGGCAGATGCTGCCCAAGGTGTACGCGGTGGCGATGCTGCTGACCGCTGCCGTGTTCTGGTTCGGCACGTACAGCGACCCCGCCCACAAGATGCCGGCCGGCGTGTCGTTCAGGGAACAGATGAAGGTGCTCAAGGATCCGCGCGTGTGGCGCTACTGCCAGTACTACTCGGTCGTGTTCGGCGGCTATGTGGGCCTGGCCTTGTGGATGACCAAGTATTACGTCACCGAATACGGCTTCGACATGGGCCTGGCCGCGCTGCTGGCGGCCTGCTTCTCGCTGCCCGGCGGCGTGCTGCGCGCGCTCGGCGGCTGGATTTCGGACAAGTACGGCGCCTACAAGGTCACCTGGTGGGTCATGTGGGTGTGCTGGGTCTGCTTCTTCCTGCTGTCCTATCCGCAGACCAACATGATCATCAAGACCGTGACCGGCAGCACCACGCTGCAGATCGGCCTCACGCCGGTGATGTTTACGGTGCTGCTGTTCGTGGTCGGCGTGGCCATGGCGGTCGGCAAGGCATCGGTGTTCAAGTTCATCGGCGACGACTTCAGCGACAACATCGGCGCCGTCTCGGGCGTGGTGGGGCTGGCCGGGGGCCTGGGCGGCTTCGTGCTGCCGATCCTGTTCGGCGCACTGGTCGACCTGACCGGCGTGCGTTCGTCTGCTTTCATGCTGCTCTACGGCACGGTATGCGTGTCGCTGGTGTGGATGCATTTCAGCTTCAAGGACAGTGCGCGGCCCGCCGCGCCGGCCCGGCTGGCTGTCGTCGCCTAATTTAAAGGAGAAATCAAATGAGTAAATATGTCATTGCCACCTGGGAGCCCGAAGTACCGGCCTTCTGGCAAAAGAGCGGCAAGGCGACCGCCAACCGCAACCTGTGGATTTCGATTCCGGCGCTGCTGTTCGCCTTCGCCGTCTGGATGGTGTGGAGCGTGGTCGTGGTCAACCTGCCCAATATCGGCTTCAAGTACAGCACCAACCAGCTGTTCTGGCTGACCGCGCTGCCGGGCTTGTCCGGCGCGACCTTGCGCATCTTCTATTCCTTCATGGTGCCGATTTTCGGCGGGCGCAAGTGGACCACGATCTCGACCGCCTCGCTGCTCATTCCCGCCATCGGCATCGGCTTTGCGGTGCAGGACGTCAACACCAGCTACCCGATCATGCTGATCCTGGCCTTGCTGTGCGGCTTTGGCGGCGGCAATTTTGCCTCGTCGATGGCGAATATCAGCTTTTTCTATCCCAAGGCGCAGAAAGGCTACGCGCTCGGCATGAATGCCGGCCTGGGCAACCTGGGCGTGTCGGCGGTGCAGTTCGTGGTGCCGCTGGTGATCACCGCCGGCGTGTTCGGCGCATTGGGCGGCGAGTCCCAGCTGTGGGTCAAGGGCGGCGCCTCGAAGGCCATGTGGCTGCAGAACGCCGGCTTCATCTGGGTACCGTTCATTGCGCTCACCGCGCTTGCCTCCTGGTTCGGCATGAACGACCTGGCCTCGGCCAAGGCGTCGTTTTCGGAGCAGGCCATCATTTTCAAGCGCAAGCATAACTGGCTGATGTGCTGGCTGTACACCGGCACCTTCGGTTCCTTCATCGGTTATTCGGCCGGCTTTCCGCTGCTGATCAAGACCCAGTTCCCGGATGTCAATCCGCTCGACTACGCTTTCCTCGGGCCGCTGGTCGGGGCGCTGGCGCGGGTGGTGGGCGGCGTGGTAGCCGACAAGCTGGGCGGCGCGCGCGTGACCTTGTGGACCTTCGTGCTGATGATCGGGGCCGTGATCGGCGTGATCCAGTTCCTGCCGCATGGCGGCGCGGCGGGCAACTTCATGGGCTTTTTCTGGATGTTCATGCTGCTGTTCGCCGGTACCGGCGTGGGCAATGCCTCGACTTTCCGCATGATTCCGGTGATTTTCCTCACCGAACGCCAGCGTGCCGCCGAAGGCAAGGGCCATGCCGCCAAGGAGCAGGCCATTCTCGACGCGAATAAGGAAGGCGCGGCGGTGCTCGGCTTTACCTCGGCGGTGGCGGCTTACGGCGCGTTCTTCATTCCCAAGTGCTACGGCACCTCGATCGCCCTGACCGGCGGTCCGGACGCGGCACTGTGGAGCTTCGTCGGCTTTTACGTCTCGTGCATCGCGGTCACGTGGTGGTACTACGCGCGGCGCCGTGCGGACATGCCGTGCTGATAGCCGGAGCGGTCATGGAAAAGACCCGATTTTCGCCCCAGACCTTCCTGGCGCGGCTGCCGCTGTTCGATGCGATGTCGCCAGGCGAGCTGGACGCCATCGCGGCCGGCACCAGCGAGCGCCATGTGGCGCGCGGCGACATCATCTTCCAGCGCGGCGATACCTGCCGCGGCTTTCACCTGGTCATTTTCGGCCAGGTCAAGCTGGCTGCCGGGGTGGCCAACGGCGCGGAAAAAATCATCGAGCTGATCGGCCCGGGGCACAGCTTCGGCGAAGCGCTGATGTTCATGGAAAAGCCCTACATCGTCTCGGCCACGGCGCTGGCCGATTCGCTGCTGCTGCATGTGACCAAGGAAGCGGTGTTCGACGGTATCGCGAACGACCCGGGCTTCGCCCGCAAGATGCTGGCCGGCCTGAGCCGGCGCATGCACGGGCTGATCTGCGACCTGGAATCGGTCGCCTTGCAGTCGGGCACCCAGCGTGTGATCGGTTACCTGCTGCAGGACGAGGCGACCGGACAGGGCGCGCAGGTGACGCTGCCGGTCAGCAAAGCGGTGGTGGCGTCGCGCCTGAACCTGACGCCCGAACATTTCTCGCGCATTCTGGGCGATCTGACCATGCATGGATTGATCGGCGTGCAGGGCAGGAATGTCACGATCATGAATATCGACGGCTTGCGCGAGCACGCCGGCTGAACGGAGCAGGACATGCAAGACATCGAAAAGTTCGTACGCGGTTTCAGCCGCTTCCAGCAGCAGTATTTCAGCGAGGACCATGGCGTCTACGACACCTTGCGCGGGGGACAGCGTCCCAGCACCTTGCTGATCGGCTGCTGCGATTCGCGGGTCGATCCGATGCTGCTGACCGGCAGCGGTCCGGGCGACATGTTCGTGGTGCGCAATATCGCCAATCTGGTGCCGCCCTGCACGCCGGACGCGCCACCGGGCGTCAGTTCGGCCATCGAGTTCGCCATCTGCAACCTGGAAGTGGCGCGGGTGATCGTGCTCGGGCATGCGCGCTGCGGCGGCATTCGCGCCTTGCTGGCGCCCCAGCCGCTCGAACCGGAGCAGCGCGAAACCGGCTTTGTCGAGCGCTGGATGCGCATCGCAGAACCGGTACGGGTGCGCGTCATGCGCGACCTGGCGCACAAGAGTTCGGAAGAGCGGCACAAGGCGTGCGAACAGGCCAGCATCCTGCAGTCGCTCGACAATCTGCTGACCTACCCGTGGGTCAAACGCAGGGTGGAGGAGGGCAAGCTGGTGCTGCATGGCTGGTATTTCGATATCGACAGCGGCGCGCTGATGGGCTATTCGGCGCGCCAGCAACAGTTTTTGCCGATGGTGTGCCCGATCGATGCGGTCAAAGGGCGGGTGCTGCCGGCCGGCACGCCGTAAGCGCTACGGGATCGTCGTTTCCGCAAGAATTCAAATGGAATTGGCTCCCCGGCGATAAGTTTTTCCATATTGCTTAATTTATCGATGTCTACAATGAATGATGGCGGCCCCAGCCGGGCGCTGGCCTGCGATTAAGATGGCGCAAACACCGGCATTGAACTCCACAGAATAATGGATGAGGGTGGTTGGCAGTATTCCCGCTGTTTCCAGAGGGTTTGCATCCAATCGCTCCCCATTTGCATGAAGCTTTTCCTAAAGAAAGCACATGCTAATCGCCATCTATTCTGAGGAGTATATTATGTGGATCGGATCAATCGGGTTGGTCGCGGCGACCAAAAATGTTCCTAATGCCGAAACCGATAACCTCGTGCAGGCTAGCATTTTAAGAAATGGAACGGAAATCCGGGTGCTCAACCTGGATTATGCGGAGGTGGATGACCACGAACGCGGCGACAGCCGCGGCTACACCTACAGCGGGCCGACCAAACTGCCCCGCCGAAACGACCTGACGCCGGAACTGCCAGCCGGCATAGGAACGATTCCGATGCCCTATCCGGGCTACGGGCTCGAGTTTTCACACGGCTTGAGCGGGCACCTGCAGATTAAGCTGCGGGTTAACGGCGACGACATGTGGATCAAGGATAACATCGACCTGTATGTCAAATTCATCCGCCTGCGCGCCATCGATTTCGATACCCTGGCCTGGCTGGAAGATACTAACTGGACTTATATTGCCAGCTGGACCCAGGACGTCGCATTATCCACCGATGACGATGAAGGCGTTCCCACCTGGACGCTCAATTTAGGGTAAAGCCTTGTCTGCTGTATGCCGGGCCAACGGAATTGCAATTCATCTCGCATGGCTGGGATCTTTATTGTCCCAGCCAATTCGATTCGATTTATCTGAAATTCATCACGCCATCTGATAACGCTGGTTTTCCGCAAAATGCATCGAGGTCCCCATGTCGCGGATAGAGGCGCCAGGCGACGCGCTATGCGGCGCGCTAGTTTGATCATTCAACTTTTTACCGATCCTGCCGTTAATCATAAACGAGCACGGCAAACTGCCGTCTTTTGCCTATGAAGATCTAACGTTACGGCGTGCAACGCGCCAAGAAGGAGAGGTCATGAGCATTACCATTTCGAATACAACCCCCTCAAACGGCGCCACGCCGATTGCGCCACGAGAAGCGGGCCGCCGGCCGAACGAGGGCGTTCAGGCTGACGGCAGCATCAAGACCGACAAGGTGACCCTGAGCGGGCCGGCCGAAGCGCCGCTGACCTATGGCGTGCCGCGTGCGGCCGCGGCGGCGGTCGATACGCTGCCCGACCTCGACGCCTTGCTGGCCGAGTCGGACCGCCAGGCGCAGGAAGTCATCAACCTGATCCTGCCCGCGATCGAACAGCAGGGGCTGAATCTGTCCAAGGTGGTCAGCGGCGAGCAAAAGCTCTCTGCCGATCCGGCAACCATCGAAGCGGCCAAGGCGGCCACGGCCGACGACGGCGAGTTCGGCGTTGCCCAGGTGTCCGAGCGCATCCTCAATATGGCCAAGGGAGCGATCGGCGACGACCCATCCAGGCTGGCCTCGATCCGGGCTGCCGTGCAGCAGGGCTTTGACGAAGCCGCCGAGGCCCTCGGCGGAACGCTGCCCGAACTGAGCCAGAAAACCCGTGACGCCATCATGGCCACTTTCGACCGCTGGGAGAAGGACGGCATGTCACCAGCTGAGCCCATCAAGGCGGCCAATGACGATTCCGGCACCGCCTGAGTGCACGCTACGGTGAGCAGGCCCGGCCGGCCGACACCCGGCTTCGGGCATCATGTTGCTCACTTTTAGTTTCTCTTGCCGTCTGCCGGCGTATTGAAGACAATGCGAGGCTTATTCGACGAGAGAAAACTGTACCGATGTCCTTTTCGCCCGCAGGCACGCGCTCATGACGCAGCGCCAACCAACACACCCGGAAAGGTTGGCTGGCGGCATCGTCGGCCTGCTGGTCGGCGATGCGCTGGGTGTTCCCTACGAGTTTCACAAGGCAGCCGATATTCCGCCTGCCGCCCTGATCGATTTCACACCTGCGCCGCAGTTCCAGCGCTCCCACCAGGCAGTGGCCCCAGGAACGTGGTCCGACGATGGCGCCCAGGCATTGTGCGAGCATGCAAACCAAGCCCGCCGCGTCCATGGGCAGGCCCTTCCATGATATTCCTGACGCTTTGCTCGATTTGGGCAATCATCTCGCACGTGCCGGTCCTGCTCACCGCCTATGTCGCACAGTCCCTTGGTGTCGTGGTGGAAGGGGTGACGCTTGGGTTTGGCCCGATGCTGTTGACGCGAAAAAACTGGATACTGCGCGCGATTCCCATGAACTCGTCGGTTCGGTTCAAGGTAACGGATTCCATGCCGCTGTTAACCGCGCATGAAAAGAAGGGTGCGCTCGATGTCCAGCCAGCGTGGGTGCAGCTGCTGGTGTCGGTCAGCATTCCCGCCTGCCTTCTCGCTATCGCGTGCGTGTTGCTCGGTGTTGACGCTCTGCGCTATTTTGCCGGCGGGTTTGCTCAATTGGTGAGCGGTGCGCTGGAGCCCTTCTCCAGCGCCCAGACCTATTTGGCTTCTTATCATGCGGCGCTGGCGGATCAGTCGTTCGGTTTCGTGCTCGGTTTGACGGCGGCGAAAATGGCGGCGTTCCATCTGCTTCCATTCAGCAGCGTGGGTGGCTTTCAACTGGTCTTGACGGTCGTGCAGGCGTTCAGCGCGCGCACGCTGACGTTTCCGCGCACGGAGCGCCTGGTGCTGTGGCTCACCTTGCTGCTGGTGGCATCGTGGGCGTTGGCGGTCGTCATCTACGTGATGGCGCCGCCTTGAACGGGACAAGCCGCGCGCGCAATCAAACGTCCTGCGCGCCGCGAGGGTGATCGTGAGCGGGCCGGCGCCGCCGGCTCGCCGGTCTACTCGGCGCCGATCAGCACCGGTGACGGTTTCTTCCGGGCCGCAAGAGTGCCGTTCTTCCTGGCCACAGGCGCTCGCGTAGCTGCATGGCCTTGCGTTCCCATCTCATCAACCTTGAAAATCTTGACGGTCTCGACCAGATTGCCGGCTTGCTCCTCCAGCGATTCGGCAGCGGCGGCTGCCTCTTCGACCAGCGAGGAATTGCTTTGCACAACGGCATCCATCTGGACGATGGCCTGGTTGACCTGCTCGATGCCCGATGACTGTTCCTGGCTGGCCGTCGCGATCTCGCCGACAATCGCGGAAACGCGCTGGATGCTGGCCACCACTTCGTTCATGGTCGTGCCGGCGTGATCGACGAGCTTACTGCCCAGGTCCACCTTGTCGACCGAATCGTTAATCAATGCCTTGATTTCCTTCGCCGCACCGGCCGAGCGCTGGGCCAGGTTGCGCACTTCCGAGGCCACGACAGCGAAGCCGCGACCTTGTTCCCCGGCGCGTGCGGCTTCAACGGCCGCGTTGAGCGCAAGGATATTCGTCTGGAACGCAATGCTGTCGATCACGCTGATGATGTCGACAATCTTGCGGGCAGATTCGTTAATCGACCCCATCGTATCGACCACCTGCGAGACGACCGTGCCGCCCCTGATCGCCACCTCGGACGCGGACGAGGCGAGCAGGTTCGCCTGCCGGGCATTGTCGGCATTTTGCCTGACGGTGCTGGTCAGCTCTTCCATGGAAGAGGCGGTTTCTTCCAGCGAACTGGCCTGCGATTCGGTGCGCGCGGACAGATCGGCGTTGCCGACCGCAATGTCGTGGGTGGCGGCCGATATTTCGTCGGAACTTTCCCGGATCTTTTGCACGGTCTGCCTCAGGTTAATGCTGATGGTGTTCATGCTTTGCAGCAGCTCACCGACTTCATCGCTGCGCTCTTCCGCGGCCTCGCCGTTCAGGTCGCCCGAGGCGATCTTGCTGGCGGTATCGATCGCGTGGGTGAAGCCGAGCTTGATGTGGCGGTAGATCATGAGGACGGTGACCAGCGACAGGCACAAGGACACGCCAAGCACGCCAACCGCCACCCAGAAGGCGGTATCGGCGCGGGCGGCGGCGACCCGCACTTCCTCGCCGGTGCGTTTGTCGAGCATGGCGAGGAACTCGTTGACCGGCGCCATGATGGTCGCCTTGTTCTTGTGGTAATTGGCGTCGTGCATGATCTTGCGCGCCATGTCCATGTCGGGTTCGCGCTTCTGCGTGAACTTGCCGGTGCCGTCATCGAACAAGCCTTTGACGGCGTTCATGGCGATCACTTCGGTCTTGACCAAGGCATCCGAGTTGTCCTGGGCCTGCTTGAGCTTGGCGAATTCGGCATCGGTGAACCCCGCCTTGCGCATCAGGTCGGCCAGCGCGATGGCTGGTCCGTCCGGCGTCGGCTTGTCGACGCCGGCGGCGACGAAATCCCAATAGATGCGTTCGTAGTTTTGCGGACGCGCCTTGGCGCCGTTGCGGATCGCGAGAATGTCCATGTACTGGCGTTCGTAGGCAGCATCGCCCGACACGACGAAGGTGCGGGCAAGGCGGGTCAGGTCGTCTGAGCTCTGGCGCAGCTCGTCGGCAAGCAGGAAGGACTGGTAGCGATTTTCGCTGGCGAGCATGGTTTTTTCCTGCTCCGTGGAGACGCGCGAGAAGGCCATCAGGGAGCACACCGACAGCGCCACGCTGACGAGAAGGAACGCGGTAAAAATGACTCGGATCGAATAATTTTTTAACATGGGAGCTCCCGATGAGTTCAAACTTGTTCTGAGAATCCCGACAAGATTTCGCTGCCGCGATATCGCTTCTACTGCAGTGATAGATGCAGTCTCGCGAACTCATTGATCCATGTCAACACGTTGCAGAATTAATGGTTCGCGGGGATCCGGGCGAGCGGGGATGAAAAACGGCCTGCCGCTTGCGCTTTGCCCCGTGCCGGTCGGGTTTGCGGAAGCGGGAGCGCAGGCCATTGTTTAATCTATTGCCATGAGGCGTCGGCACAACACCTGTCCTCGTTCGCCCTCGCATACGTGTTGCCGTGACGTTGACAGGCCGTCCGGCCGCGCGCGGCGCCAACGGTCATCAATCTTCGCACCAACGATCCAATTGACCGCGACGCCACGACTGGATAACATCTCGTTCCTTGTTGAAACTTATATAATCTTCCCGCAGGGATAAAAGGCGATCGCATGGCCCATTTGAATATCGCCACTGGCGCTCCCACTACTGACCTCGAACGCGTGCTGCAAGAATCGTTTGCCTCATGCCGGCGCCACTATGACAAACGCCTCACGCTGGAACGCGTGCTGATCCATGTGATCGAGGACGACGCCGCCCGCGCGATATTGAAAGAATGCATGCCGGCAGGGAAGGTGGCCGAGCTGCATGGGAATATGCGCACCGTTGTGGCTGATCAGCTTGCTGAAGGGGCAAAAGCCTACCACTGGCCAAGCGGCTGGGGAGCGCGCCTCGCGCAATGCGTGCCGATCTGGACCGCGAAGTTGGATGATTTGCTGGAACGAAGAATATTACCTAGCGAGCATTTGAAGCAGGCGCTGTTGGAGGCGGCGGGCCGCGCTATCAACATGGCGAAGCCGGTCGATCTCGGCGTCTTTCTATTTGCCGTCGTCCACGATCGCATCGGCATTGCAGCCAGTGCCCTGGAAGAGCATGGCCTTGATCGCTACCGTCTAGTCTGTCGCATCGCGCACGGTGCGGCCACCGATGGCGCGGAGCGGGACGACGCGCTCGCGCCAGTCAGCGATGAAGCGCGGCTGGTAATTTTTAATGACGACTACATGCGGATGGCATTCGTGGTCGAGGTGCTCGAATCGGTCCTGGCCATGCCGCCGGACCAGGCGCAGGCATGCATGATGCAGATTCATCAAGAGGGCCAGGCGGACTGCGGCGTGTTCCCGCTGGCAATCGCACGCGCCAAAGTGGACGACGTCCTGGCGCTTGCGCGGGACCGGTGCGAACCCTTGCGCGCAGGCCTGGCCAGCGCTTGATGGATTACCAACGGCCCCCGGCACGCCGCATGGGGCCTGGCCTTATCGCTTGATGCGCACGTCCGGAGCGACCGCGTCGCGATCGCAGCGAGCCCTATGCTTGTGCAAACTGGCGCAATTCCCCATCCCGCCCAAACGCCAGGAACTGCCCGATCTGGCCCGTGTGGATATAAGTCACCATCATATTGAGCGGCGCTTCCGCCTCGGTCGAGGCCGGCGGCTGTCCATTTCGCCCCGACATGGTGGTGACGAACACGATATCCCACTCCTTGCCGGTGTGCTTCGACTCGGCCACCAGATCGGCAAAGCTGCCCAGTTCGTCGGCGGTCTTGTCCACGCACATGACCGGGGCCAGCGCGCCGCCGCGCTGCTCGGCGAAACCGGCGCGCTGGTCGGCGCCTGCGTCGTCGGGCAACTCCGCCCGGGCAAAGGCAAACAGCAGGCGCTGCGGTTGCGGCTGGGCGCGCGCGGCGTGGATCAGGTCGTCATAACTGGTGATGTTCATCGGTCGTTCCTTCAGGTTCATGTTCAGATAGCGCATGTATACCGTATCCATCCGGCACCCTCCATAGCCACAAAGGACTAGGCAGCCTAGTCCTTGTCGCCGCGCCGCACCACCTTCTTGCCAATATGCATCATGACTGCCGCTGCGTAGACTGCTTTCATCGGGTTGCGCCCTTGTCGAAGGCGCCGCTCTCATTCAAGCGGAGGCAGCATGAGTCATTTTCTGGATCGTCTGAAGTTCTTCAATCGCCCCAAGGAGACGTTTTCCGACGGCCACGGCGCCGTCGTCCACGAGGACCGTACGTGGGAAAACGCCTATCGCCAGCGCTGGCAGCACGACAAGATCGTGCGCTCGACCCACGGCGTAAATTGCACCGGTTCGTGCAGCTGGAAGGTGTATGTCAAGAATGGCCTGATCACCTGGGAAACCCAGCAGACCGATTACCCGCGCACCCGTCCCGACCTGCCTAACCACGAACCGCGTGGCTGCCCGCGCGGCGCCAGCTATTCCTGGTACGTGTACTCGGCCCAGCGCGTCAAATACCCGATGGTGCGCGGCCGCCTGATGCAGATGTGGCGCGAAGCCCGCCTGACCATGGATCCGATCGCCGCCTGGGCTTACATCAGCCAGGACCCGGAACGCGCCAAATCGTACAAATCGATCCGCGGCCTGGGCGGGTTCGTGCGCGCCAACTGGGATGATGCCAACGAGATCATCGCCGCCGCCAACGCCTTCACCATCAAAAAATACGGCCCGGACCGGATCGTCGGCTTTTCGCCGATTCCCGCCATGTCGATGGTCAGCTACGCCGCCGGCACCCGCTACCTGTCGCTGATCGGCGGCGTGGCCCTCAGTTTCTATGACTGGTACTGCGACCTGCCGCCAGCGAGCCCGCAAGTGTGGGGCGAACAGACCGACGTGCCGGAATCGGCCGACTGGTACAACTCCACTTTCCTGATGGTGTGGGGCTCGAACGTGCCGATGACGCGCACGCCGGACGCCCACTTCTACACGGAAGTGCGCTACAAGGGCACGAAAACGGTGGCCGTTTCCTCCGATTTCGGCGAAATGGCCAAGTTCGGCGATATCTGGCTGGCGCCGAAGCAGGGCACCGACGCGGCGCTGGCGCTGGCCATGGGCCACGTCGTGCTCAAGGAATTCCACGCCGAGGGCGGTTCGGATTACTTCCGGGGCTATGCCAAGCAGTACACCGACTTTCCAATGCTGGTCATGCTCAAGGAAACCAACGGCGCCCTCGTGCCCGATTACTTCCTGCGCGCTTCGCACCTGGCCGACAATCTTGACGAAACCAACAATCCCGACTGGAAAACCCTGGTCATCGATGAAGCGACCGGTGCCATCTGCGCACCGGCCGGCTCCATCGGTTTCCGCTGGGGCGAGTCGGGCCGCTGGAACCTGGAACAGAAAGAAGGCACCAGCGGCAAGGCCATCGACCCGCTGCTCTCGCTGATCAAGTGCAGCGATGCCGTCGCCGAAGTCGGCTTCGCCTACTTCGGCGGCAAGGATGCGAGCGACATGCTGATGCGCCGGGTGCCGGTCAAGAAGCTGGTGCTGGCCGACGGTACGACCGCGCTGGTGACCACCGTGTTCGACCTGACCCTGGCCAACTACGGCATCGACCGTGGCCTGGGCGGCGGTAACGTCGCTACCAGCTACGACGACGATATTCCCTACACGCCGGCATGGCAGGTCAAGCACACCGGTGTGAAGGCCGCCGACGTCATCACCGTGGCGCGCCAGTTCGCCGAAAACGCCGACAAGACCCAGGGCAAGAGCATGGTCATCGTCGGTGCCGCGCTGAACCACTGGTACCACATGGACATGACCTACCGCGGCATCATCAACCTGTTGATGATGTGCGGCTGCATCGGCAAGTCGGGCGGCGGCTGGGCCCACTACGTCGGCCAGGAAAAGCTGCGTCCGCAAACCGGCTGGACCCCGCTGGCCTTCGCCCAGGACTGGAACCGTCCGATGCGCCAGATGAACGGTACCTCGTTCTTCTACGCCCACACCAGCCAGTGGCGCCACGAAAAGCTGCACACGAGCGAAATTTCCTCGCCATCGGCCGGGGACGACGTCGCGCCCATGTCGCTGATCGACTACAACGCCAAGGCTGAACGCATGGGCTGGCTGCCATCGGCGCCCCAGCTCGAGACCAATCCGCTGGAAGTGACGCGCGCCGCGGCGGCCGCCGGCATGGACCCGGCCGCCTACGCGGTCGGCCAGATCAAGGCCGGCAAGCTCAATTTTTCCTGCGACGACCCGGACAATCCGGCCAACTTCCCGCGCAATATGTTTGTATGGCGCTCGAACATCCTGGGCAGCTCGGGCAAGGGCCATGAGTATTTCCTCAAGTACTTGCTGGGCACCCAGAACGCGCTGATGAGCGACGAAACCCACTGCGTCAAGCCGCGCGACGTGAAGATCCGTCCCGCCGCCGAAGGCAAGCTGGACCTGGTGGTGGTGCTGGACTTCCGCATGTCGACCACCTGCCTGTACGGCGACATCGTGCTGCCGACCGCCACCTGGTATGAAAAGGACGACCTCAACACGTCGGACATGCATCCCTTCATCCATCCGCTGTCGGAAGCCGTGCAACCGCTGTGGCAGTCGAAGTCGGACTGGGAAATCTACAAGGGCATCGCCGAGAAGTTCTCGGAAATCGGCGGCGAGTACCTGGGCACCCAGCAGGATCTGGTGCTGACCCCGCTGATGCACGATACCCCGGGCGAGCTGGGCCAGCCGTTCGATCCGAAGGATTGGCGCGCCGGCGAGTGCGAGCCGATTCCCGGCAAGACCATGCCCAACCTGACCGTGGTGACGCGCGATTACAAGGAGGTGTTCAAGAAGTTCACCTCGATCGGCCCGCTGCTCGAAAAACTGGGCAACGGCGGCAAGGGCATTGGCTGGAAGACCGGCCATGAAGTGGAAGTGCTGCGTGGTATCAACCGCACGGTAACGGAAGAGGGCGTCTCGCAGGGCCAGCCGCGCCTCGATACGGCAATCGATGCCGCCGAAATGATCCTGTCGCTGGCGCCGGAAACGAATGGCCACGTGGCTGTCAAGGCCTGGGCCGCGCTGTCGACCATGACCGGACGCGACCACACGCACCTGGCGCTGCCGCGCGAACACGATTCGATCCGCTTCCGCGACGTGCAGGCACAGCCGCGCAAGATCATCTCGTCGCCGACCTGGTCCGGGCTGGAATCGGAAGAGGTCAGCTACACGGCCGGCTATACGAACGTGCACGAACTGATCCCATGGCGCACCCTGACCGGGCGCCAGCAGTTCTACCAGGATCACCGCTGGATGCGCGATTTTGGCGAGGGGCTGTGCGTGTACAAACCGGCCATCGACACCAAGACCACGGCGGCGATGCTGGGTGCGGCACCGAACGGCAATAAGGAAATTGCGCTGAACTTCCTGACGCCGCACCAGAAATGGGGCATCCACTCCACGTATTCGGACAACCTGCGCATGCTGACCCTGTCGCGTGGCGGCCCGCACGTGTGGATTTCGGAGATTGACGCAAAGAACGCCGGCATCGTCGACAACGACTGGATCGAGGTGTTCAACGTCAACGGCACCTTGACGGCGCGGGCGGTGGTCAGCCAGCGCATCCCGGAAGGCATGACCTTGATGTACCACGCCCAGGAAAAGATCATCAACACGCCGGGTGCGGAATTGTCGGGCAAGCGCGGCGGGATCCACAACTCGGTCACGCGCACCGTGACCAAGCCGACCCACATGATCGGCGGCTACGCACAGCTGGCGTGGGGCTTCAATTACTACGGCACGGTGGGCTCGAACCGCGATGAGTTTGTGCTGGTACGCAAGATGGACAAGGTGGAGTGGCTGGAAGGCCCCCTGGTAGAAGAAAAGAATGGAGCACACGTATGAAGATCAGAGCGCAAATCGGCATGGTGTTGAACCTGGACAAGTGCATCGGCTGCCACACTTGTTCGGTCACCTGCAAGAACGTCTGGACCAGCCGCGACGGCGTCGAATACGCGTGGTTCAATAACGTCGAGACGAAACCGGGCATCGGTTACCCGAAGGAATGGGAGAACCAGGATAAATGGAATGGCGGCTGGAAACGCAACGCCGCCGGCAAGATCGAGCCGCGCCAGGGCGGCCGCCTGAAAATCCTCGCCAACATTTTCGCCAACCCGAACCTGCCGGCCATCGACGAGTATTACGAGCCGTTCACCTACGACTACGAGCGCCTGCAGAATGCGCCGCTGTCGGAAACGCCGCCGACGGCGCGGCCGATCTCTGTCTTGACCGGCAAGAAGATGGACAAGATCGAATGGGGCCCGAACTGGGAAGACGACCTGGGCGGGGAATTCGCCGCCCGCAGCAAGGACAAGCTGTTCGACAACATGCAGAAGGAGATGTACGGCACCTTCGAGAATACCTTCATGATGTACCTGCCGCGCCTGTGCGAGCACTGCCTGAACCCGACCTGCGTGGCATCCTGCCCGTCCGGCTCGGTGTACAAGCGCGAGGACGACGGCATCGTGCTGATCGACCAGGATAAATGCCGCGGCTGGCGCATGTGCATTTCCGGCTGCCCGTACAAGAAGATCTACTACAACTGGTCGTCCGGCAAGGCCGAAAAGTGCACCTTCTGCTATCCGCGCATCGAAGCGGGCCAGCCGACGGTGTGCTCGGAAACCTGCGTCGGCCGCATCCGCTACCTGGGCGTGCTGCTGTACGACGCCGACAAGATCGAAGCGGCGGCGTCGGTGCCCGACGAGCGCGACCTGTACCAGGCGCAGCTGGGCCTGTTCCTCGACCCGCACGACCCGGCCATCATCGCCGAAGCGCGGCGCCAGGGCATTCCCGATGCGTGGCTGGAGTCGGCCAAGAAGTCGCCCGTCTACAAGATGGCGGTCGACTGGAAAGTGGCCTTCCCGCTGCATCCGGAATACCGGACCCTGCCGATGGTGTGGTACATCCCGCCGCTGTCGCCGATCCAGGCTGCGGCCGAGTCCGGCAAGATGGGCATGAATGGCATTTTGCCGGACACCAGCAGCCTGCGCATTCCGGTGCAGTACCTGGCCAACCTCCTGACTGCCGGCGACCAGCCGCCCGTGATCCGCGCGCTCGACCGCATGCTGGCCATGCGTGCCTACATGCGCAGCAAGAGCGTGGACAAGGTCGAGAACCTGACCGTGCTGGAACAGGTCGGCTTGACCAAGGATATGGTCGAGGACATGTACCACATCATGGCGATCGCCAATTACGAAGACCGCTTCGTGATTCCGAGCAGCCACAAGGAAATGGCGGAAGACAGCTTCAACGAAAAAGGCTCGTGCGGCTTCAGCTTTGGCAACGGCTGCTCGGACGGCGTGACGGAAACTAGCCTGTTCGGCAAGAAAAAGCAGGGTTCGGCCATCTTCATGGCGATGCCCAAGTCACGCAAGAAAAAAGACGTTCAGGAGGCATGATGAAAACGACTCAACACTACCAGGTGCTCTCCAGCCTGCTGCTGTACCCGGAACCGGAGCTGATCGCGGAGTTGCCCGCGCTGGCGAACGCGATAGCCCATTCGCCGGCACTGCACGCGCCGCTGCTGCCGCTGTTCGCTTACCTGAGCGACGGCGCCCTGATCGACCTGCAGCAAAACTATGTGATGACGTTCGACCGCAATCCGTCGCATTCGCTGCATCTGTTCGAGCATATTCATGGCGAGTCGCGCGACCGCGGCCAGGCCATGGTCGACCTGATGGAAGAGTACAAGAAGCACGGCCTGCACATGACGGGCGACGACTTGCCCGACTTCGTGCCGCTGTTTCTCGAATTCCTGTCGCAGCAAACCACGGAGGAGGCCGCCCGCCTGCTGTCGGACGCGGTGCACGTGCTGGCCCATATCGGGCGCAAGCTGGCCGCCAACGGCAGTGCCTACGCCGGCGTGTTCACCGTGCTGGAGCATCTCAGTCCGGTGGCGGCGGAGGAACTGAGCGAGCCGCCGGTGCGCGACATGGACGAGGCGCTGGAAACCTT
Source organism: Massilia scottii (assembly GCF_030846495.1). Lineage (NCBI taxonomy): Bacteria > Pseudomonadati > Pseudomonadota > Betaproteobacteria > Burkholderiales > Oxalobacteraceae > Massilia > Massilia scottii. Next base: position 177,219 of record NZ_JAVCWM010000001.1, read on the forward strand.
CGGTCCTGGCATGGACGGGGTCGAACCCCTGCTCAAGCCGACCGGCGCACCCGGCACGCATCCGATCAATTTCTACCCCCGCACGGCGCGCGCCGCTGCCAGCGTGTAAAGGAAGCATCATGGACTACCTGCATCAATTTCTGTTCGGGATTTATCCCTACATCGCGCTGGCGATCTTCCTGCTCGGGAGCCTGATCCGTTTCGACCGCGAGCAATACACGTGGAAGTCGGAATCGACCCAGGTGCTGCACCAGGGCAGCCTGCGGGCCGGCAGCATCATGTTTCATATCGGGATCATCGGCCTGTTCTTCGGGCATATGGCCGGGCTGCTCACGCCCGTGTGGGTGTGGGATACGCTGGGCGTGAGCCATGGCCTCAAGCAGCTGGTGGCGATGGTGGCCGGCGGCGTCATGGGGCTGCTGTGCCTGGCCGGCATCGTGCTGCTGCTGGTGCGCCGCTTTGCCAACGAGCGCCTGCGCCATGCGACGACCTTCAAGGACAAGATCGTGCTGCTGTGGATCCTGGCGACCTTGCTGCTGGGCCTGTCGTCGATTTTCGTCTCGGCCGGCCACATGGACGGGCACATGATGGTGCTGCTGATGAACTGGGCGCAGCACATCGTGACCTTCCGCGGCGATGCGGCCGCCTTCATCATTGACGCGCCGCTGCTGTTCAAGCTGCATCTGTTCATGGGCATGTCGCTGTTCGTGATCTTCCCGTTCACCCGCCTGGTGCACGTGTGGAGCGGATTCGGCGCGTTGACGTATCTTGGCCGCGCTTACCAGCTCGTGCGTAGCCGTTAATCAGGAGAATCATCATGGGTATTTCAGTCAATGGCGTGGATATCGACGATGTCGCGATCGAGCAAGAGCTGCCGCATCATCAGGCAGCGGACAATCCGCTCAAGGAAGCGGTGCATGAACTGGTGCTGAGGACCTTGCTGCTGCAGCAGGCCGATACGCTGGAGATTACCGGGGAAGATGACGATGCCCGCATCGACGCCTTGCTGGCGCTGCAAATCAAGGTGCCCAAGGCCGATGAGGCCGCATGCACGACGTGGTATCGCAACAATGCCCAGCGTTACACCAGCGGCGACATGGTCGAAGCGCGCCATATCCTGTTCCAGGTGACGCCGGGCGCGCCGCTGGAATTGCTGCGCGCCACCGGGGAAGCCGTGCTGGAAGAGTTGCAGGCGCATCCGGAGCGCTTCGACGAACTGGCCGCGGAGTATTCGAACTGCAGTTCCGGCAAGGTGGGCGGCAGCCTGGGACAGTTGTCGCGCGGGCAATGTGTGCCGGAGTTCGAGGAACTGGTGTTCCGCCTGCGCGAAGGCGAGCTGGCCGGGCGCTTGCTGGAGACGCGCTTCGGCTTGCATATCGTGCAGGCCTTGCGCCGGGTGGAAGGGCGGCTGTTGCCGTTCGAGGCGGTAAAAAGCGAGATCGCGGCCTATCTCGACCGCCAGTCGAGCCAGCGCGCAACGCACCAGTATCTGCATATCCTGGTGGGGCAGGCGCAGATCGAGGGCTTGAGCATGGAAGGCGCGGACAGTCCGCTGGTGCAGTAAGGCGCCAGGCCGGTAGCCTTGCTAGCGGGCCTCGGATGCGTGCCGGATGCCGTTCTTGTCGATCCTGCACAGCCATGTGGCGTCCGGGCACCAGGGCGGCGGCACGGTTACCGGTTCGGCATGGCCATCGGCGATGAGATCGTCAAGATTGCCTTGCTCATCGGTATCTTCATCGAAGATGGCGACGGGCATGCCCCGGTAAAATGAGACCGGCGCGCCGCAGGAGTCGGTTTCTTCGTCGCGGCGCGATAGTACGACCAGGTTGTACTCCAGCATGTCGCCAAAGTCGACACGAATGCGCGCCGTGCGTCCAGGTGCGGCCTGCGGCCCGTTCGCGGCCACGCCATCGCCAGCTCGCGCACAGGTGGCGACGGGATCGAGTGCGCTTATATCGTCGTTGCGCGCATAGGTGACCCTGCTCTGGTCGTACGGCTCGCCAGCGCAGCCCTGCACATGGAAGCAATCCTGGCATTCCAGCACAAGCTGCCCGGTGCCGACGGTTTTGTACATATAGGCATCGGATTGGCCGCACACAGGACAACACTGTTCGACGTGCACAACGAGCAACTGCTCAATCGCATCGTGAAGAGTGACGACGATGGAGTCCAGGTCCGTTTTGACTTCATATTGGCCGATGCGGGTTTTGAAGTGCCGGAAGGCATCATCCCGCATCCCCGACTGTGCGACGGGATAGTCCGCGGCCTTCATGCTGAAGTATTGAGCGAAGCGCCGGTGCGAAAACGGTTTGCTGCTGAACTGGGCGCGGTATTTCCTGAAGCCGGCGACGAGCGTGCTGAAAATGCGTTCCGGCTCGGCGTTATCGTCCAGCTTGAGCAATTGATCGCGCAGATCGTGCCATTGGGTTTTCATCAGTCTGCGCATCAAGCTATCCTGTGCGTCGTTAAACGTAGGGGCGGCGCGCCGGGTTGAAGACGTGCGGGTGATCGTTGTCGTCGAGCAGGTCGAGTAACTCGCCGAGGCCTTCCTCGCTGTTCCTGGCGAGCGCGTACTCGCTCTCCGCGATCAGGTGCACGCACAAGGTTGCAATCTGATGGCCGCCATGTTCAATATGTTCGAACAGTTCGCGGTCGGTGCGGATGATGGGCGGCAGGAACAGGAAGGTTTGAAACGGGCAGCCCTCCAGCGGCGGGGCCGGCAACGGTACCGTGTGGCCCTGGCCGAACCAGGTGCGGTCCGTGTCGGGCAGTTTCGCCAGCCAGCGCAAGGTGGAAAAATAGGCTGGATTAAGATCCGGCACATACCAGACCAGCTCGGTCGCCAGGGACTCGTCCAGGTCTTCACCGTCCGGCCCGGTCATGATCCGGTCGCTCATGCCGGACGTCACCAGCACGTAGCCCTCCTGATCCTCGGCATCGACGTCGCATTCTTCGACGAAATTGCGGCCAAACGCATAAATGTTGACGCGGAATGCGCGGTCCTCGTCCAGATCGATGTGATCGGGTTCGCCCAGTTCGTCGGCCATGGCGCGCAAGCGCGTGGCGGCCAGGGTGTCGTCATTGGCTTCGGCAACGCCGAACAGGATCTCAGATTTCTCGGCCATGGCTCGCTTTGTTGAAGTGTCGATGGCTCGACTATACAACGCAGAAAGCAAACCGTCGATGCCCGGTGTGTGGCGTGCGTGTTTCTTAAAAATCAAGGTAAGTAAAACCGATCTCCCATGGCCGCTCGACAGGGAAGCGCCAGATGATTTCGTGGGTGCTCCTCGCTTCCACACAATAATCGACCACCCGCACTTCATAAAACGGATTCGACACACTGAAACACGCTGCCCAGACCAGCCCGCGAGGGTTCACCACCGCGACAAAACCTTCGTTCCCCATCACGCCTTCGCCGCAGATCGCGTAAGCGTCGGTGCCGGAGATCGGCGCGCGGTGGATATAGGGAGTGACTTCGGTAAAATAGTGTTCCGGATCTCCCAAAAAACTGTCGATCGAGGTGACGCCGGCCGGACGAATATCGTAGCGCGCACGCCTGTCGACGTAATCCTCCTTTTCCTCCATGGCGAGCATGGTCCCGTCACCGGCGATGATGCCGATAAAATCGGGCAATGAATCGGTCTTCCAGTGTTCGGCAAGTGCGGCGTGGAAATGTTTGGCGTTTACATCGATGTTCAGCATGGCGGGGAAGGGATGGGAGGATTGGCGGGAGGCGTCACGGCCGGTCGACGCCTCCCCTGGCTGCTTCTATTCTCTGATTTGCAGGTAGGTTTGCGGGTAGTTGGCTTTGAACTCGCTCGCTCTGGTGCTCCACACGTCGTCCAGCGAAAAAGACGTACTTCGCCAGAAGGCGTCGCTGCGTGGCACGGTGCTGTTGGCGGCGTTCGCAAAGTCGCTGTCGTTGCGCGTCTTGAACGAGGCGCTGCCGAAATTGGACGCTTCCAGCGCCAGGCGGTAATCCCGGTTGGCCTGGTAGCGGACAGTTTCGTCGCTGTTCCAGTCGGCTACCGCGCTGTAATGGCTGATGATGTCCGGCGCATGGAACTCGCCCCAGTTGCCGAGGAACTCGACACGCTTTTTGTCCTCGGCATTGGCGAAGCGGAAGGCGTGGGTGCCGGCGCCGTCCTTGTGGTAGACCACCAGCGGGTGGCCCTTATGGGTCTGCAGCTGGCCAATGGCGCGCGTGGTGTATTTTCCGTGGGCGCTGGTCGATACATGCGAGACGAAGTCGGGCTGGTCGTTCACTTTGCCGGTCCAGACAATGACCGTCTCCACGTCGTGCCGGTGGCCGCCGAGGAAGGTGAGGCCGATGGCCTGGTCTTTTTCAAAATACAGCTCGTAAAAATGGGCGCAGCGTTCGACTTTGTCGGCGCCTTCGACGCTGGCCTTGCATAGCTGCCGGTGTACGGTGTTGGCGTAGACGGTCCAGTCGGCGTCGCGGCATCCACCGGAAACGGAACCGGTCGCATTCTTGCCCGGATTCTGCCGCAGCTGCTCGTTGCGGTGAAATGGCGTGGCCGCGTAGCAGCCATCCGAATCGAAGTCGAAGGTCGGATGAAAGTTCCTTACCTGCTTTTCATTGTATTTGGTGATGGCCGCATTCCACTTCGGGAAGTCGTCGGCATGCGCCGCCACGGCGCTCAATGCGATGCCGGAGGCCAGCGCGGCTTTACACCATGCTGATATAGTCGTGTTGACCGAGTTCGATTTTGTATTCATGGGATGCGCCTTTAAAAGACTGCCAATGTCGCGTGAACGTCGCTTGTATTCCGTGAGGCCTGCTCGACTGAGTTGCGGCTCAACCGAACAGGGTGCCGGTAAATACTACAGAATGTTTGTTACCGTTTCTTGACTTGGAAATGCTCTTGCGTGCGCTGCACGGCCAGTGATGCCGACCCCGCGAGCGCTACTCGACGGGTACCGCGGCTGAGACTCCGCGCAGCTTCAGCGCGTTGGCCAGCTCGTCGGAGTAGTCCAGATAACCGCTGGAATCGACACCTTTTTCGCACAGGAAGTGACGCACGAAATCCGGGGCGGTTTTTTGAAACTCCGGAATGGATACATCCGTCTCGGCGGCAAATTCGAGGATGTAGGCGTCGCCTTCTTCACCCTCGGGTATGCCGAACAGGATGAAGCTCGCTCCCTCATCCGGATCACCGGCAACGAAGGCCGGCACTTCCTCGTAACGGCCGGTGTCGTCGAGCGTGAATTCGATTCCGTCCATCGCGCGTCCGAGTTGGCGCGCCGTTTCTTCGAGAGACGCGGCGGCGGGAATTTCGACGATCGCAAGCATGCTGTTGTCTGACATTTGTATTGATCCTTATTCGACTGGCGTGAAATAGTGAGGGGCGTCCGGTTTATTAGCGATTTGCCTCTCGGTAAACACCCTGAAGACAGGCAGCTCACTCTTCATCCCACTGAGCACTTCCTTGCCTTCCAGCGTGGTTCGCAGCTCACGGAACGTATCCTTCAATGATCTGTCCAGTTTGCTGATATCCTTGAAGAAGACGTTCTTCTTGAACCCTTTGGCCAGTGTATTGCTGACGACAAGGAAATCGACGTCATATCCTTGCTGCCCTGTGTACGGCTCGCCGTTTTTGGTGGCGACGTGACCGTCGAATGCGACCCGCTCTCCCTGCGGCCCAAGCTTCGTATCGTTTTTCAAGCCATCGACCAGGCTGCCCCGGAAGCCAACCCGCGCATTCGGATCGAGCGCCAGGATGCGTTGAATCGATGGCTGAACCGCCGCTTCGATTTCGGCGACGATCAGGGCACGCTTTTCGGCGCCATGGGCGATCAATATTTGCTCGAACGACATTCCCGTATGATCGGCGCCGCATTGGCACGGCGTCAGCCCGAGCGGATCGACCCATTGGGTCGGATTCGGGGCGTAGGCATGCAGATTGTTGCCACCCTGCAGACCGATCGGGTCGCACGACACAAAGCGGCCGACGTCCGGATCGTAGTAGCGGAAGCGGTTGTAGTGCAAACCGGTTTCGATGTCGTGGTATTGGCCCTGGAAACGGATTGCCTGGAACTGGTCCAAACCATCCGGCAGCGCTGCCGTTCGCGGCGCCGTCTCTTCCAGTACCGCGCCCCATGCCTTGAACGTGGCGCCCCACGCGAGCTCGCCATCGGGTCCGGTGGCTTCGCGCGGCGTGCCGAGGTGGTCGGTATGCAGGTAGTGAAGAACAGGCCGGGCCTGGGCACCGGTTTCGCCACCCGTCGGCGCAGCGATATCGAACTGCGCCACCGGCACGAACGAATCCGGCTCGTAAATGTAGGTGCGGCTGTGGCCTTCGCGCGATTCGCCGAGCAGGCGGTTGCCGTCCCAGGCGAAGCGGGTCGTGCCGGCCTTGTCGCGCTTGGCGATGCGGCGCCCGAACGGGTCGTACGCATACTTCACCGTGTGCACGGCCGGCTGATCGCCCTGCGCATTGCGCGTGATGACCGCCTTGACCAGCTGATGCGCGCCGTTCCACTCGAAGCGCATTTGCGTGTGGCTGCCGACCAGCTTCTCGCTCAGATTGCCGTGCGCATCGTACTCGTAGCGCTTGTCTTCGAACACGCGCACGCGGTTGCCTTCGACCCGGCCCACGCCGGCGATGGTGTCATCGAGCAGATTATGCGCGGGGTCGAACGCAAAGCGCTCGTCCGAGCGCGGCTGCACCGCCGACAGAATGCGTCCGATCACATCGTAGCTGTATGCCGTGCGGCCGTTGCGCTTGTCGTCGATGGCCAGCAGGTTGCCGCTGTCGTCATATTCGTACTGGCGCGCGATCACGGGACCGGCGCCTTCGCCCGCGCCGATCTGGCCGGTTACCTGCGACAGCAGCCGCCCCGCGGAGTCGTAGCGGAACTGGCTGGTCAGGGCGCCGTGGGTGCGGCTGACCGGACGGTGCAGCTGGTCGCGCTCGATGTCGGTGACGACCTCGCCATCGATATTGATCTGGTGCAGATGGCCCGAGCCGTAGAACAGGTTGTTGAGCACCCGGCCATCGGGCAGCACGGTCTGGATCCGGTGGCCCATCTCGTCGTAGGCATGGCGCAGCAGCGTGGTGCCAGCGTCGCTGTCGGTCCGCTCGGCCACCAGCCGGCCCAGCGCGTCGTACTGCAGCGACACCTGCGCATCGGCATTGGCGGCCTGCGTCATCCGGCCCAGCTCGTCGTAGGCGTAGCGCAGGCGCAGCTGTTCCGCGCGCGCTTCGCCGGTCACGCGCGAGATGATCTTGTCGACCAGCTGGCCCGCGCTGTCGCGCACAAAGCTGGTGTCGATGCGGGTGTATTCGGTGCGCGCGCCGCTGCCGTGTTCTTCCTTGGCGACCAGCTGCCCGCCGTCGTCGTAGCGGTAGCGCGTCAGGCGCGCGTCGAAGCCGGTTTCCTCGATCAGGCGGTCGAGCGCGTCGTAGACGAAGCGGTGCACGTCGCCGTTTTCGTTGATCAGTTCGGCCATGCGCCGCACGTCGTCGTAACGGTATGCGAGCACGCCGCCGCGCGCATCGATGCGCTTGCGCGGCTTGCCGTCTTCGTCGAGCTCGTAGCTGGTGCGGTTGCCGGCAGCATCGATGCGCGCCAGCAGGCGGCCCAGCGCATCGTATTCGTAGCGCTCGGTCGTGCCGTCCGCCTGTACCGCGCTCATCAATCGTCCGGCGGCGTCGTACGCATACGAGGTGGCGCCGCCGTTGGCATCGGTCACGCGCAGCAGGCGCCCGTCCAGGTCGTAGCTGTAGTAGCTGCTCTGGCCCGAGCAATCGGTGTAGCTGATCAGTTGCGCGGCGCGGTTGAACGCCAGCCGCTTGACGCCGCCGGCGGCGTCGACCACCTTCACCGGCAGACCCTGTTCGTCATACTGGTAGGTGGTGCGCTGGCCGAGCGCGTCGGTCACGCTGTGCAGGTTGCCGCGCTCGTCGTAGCGCAGCGCGGTCGTGGCGCCGAGTGCATCGGTGATCAGGGCCGGCTTGTCGAACACGGTGTCGTACACGATCCCGGTGCCCTTGCCGCCGCTTTCCACCCGCACCACGCGGCTGCGGCCGTCATAGCGGTAACTGGTGCTTTGCCCGCCCGGATGGACGATGCCGATCAGGTTGCCGTTGCTGTCGAGGCGGCGCGTGGTCTCGCCGCCGATGGCGTCGACCATGCCGGTGAAGCGCCGTTTCTTGTCGAAGCGGTAGTGCTGCTGGCGCCCCAGGTTGTCGGTGACGACCGTTTCGCCGGCAAGGTAGCGGAAATCCCACGACATGCCATTGTTGGTCCAGTTGCGCGTGACCTTGCCGGTCCATTCATATTCATCGTATTCGTAGCGCGACACCAGCCCGCCCGGCTGCGCGTGCTCGACCATGACGTGATTGCTGTAGGCGAACTGGCGCACGACCTGGCCCATGCGGTTGCGCACCTCGGACAGGTTGCCCAGTTCATCGTACGCGTACTGCACCAGCACCTCATTGGTCGCTTCCTCGTAATCGACCGGGTCGCGCTGCACGCTGACGCTGCCCAGACGCATCTGTCCGCGATGCTCGATGAAGTCCAGCACGAACACGCGGCCGGCGCTGTCTTCAATCGATTCGGGCATGTGCCGCGCGTTCCAGGCGATGCTGATCTTGTTGCCGTTGGCGTCGACCATGCCGACCAGCACGGCGGTGTCGTACGCGCGTCCGAGCATGGCGAACTGATTGCGCAAACCCTTTTCATCGATCAGCTCGAAGCTGCGTTCGCCGGTGCGCTCCAGGGTGATTTTTTCCGACAGCGAATACAGCGCATCGCCCACGCGCGGCAGCGAGAAGGTGATTTCGCGATGAAACGCGTCCAGCACGACCACCTGGCCGTCGCTGATGTGCAGCGCGTCCGACAGCGGCGTGCTCCAGCCCTGGCCAAGCCAGCCCGCCTTGCGCTGCGCCGAGCTGTAGATGCGTTGCCAGACCAGGGGCAGGGCGGCGGGCAGCGCAAAATCGCGTTCGCTGTTGCCGGCCAGGATCTTGCTGCCCGAGATAGGGTTGACCGGATTGGCCACCAGCAGGCACACCGGGCAGGACTCGGCGGCTTCGCCTTCCTTTCGGGGTTTTTCCTTGACCGGCGCCGGGTTGTTCACCGGTTCGCCCGCCTGCTTGCTTGCCGGCGGCGCAGGTTTGGCTTTGGCGGCGGCCGCGGCGGAGTCGACATCGGCGGCGGCGCTACGCGGCTGCAGGGCCGGATGGTTGACCAGTTTGTCGCGGTTGGCGCCAACCCAGCTGGAAAACCTGGGTCCCAGCTTGCTGTTGCTCAAATGCTGCAGCAGCATGGTCTGTTTGGCTTGTCCGCGCGACAGATACAGCGCGATGGCCGACAGGATCGCGATGAACAGCAGCATCGTGCCTTGGGCAAACGCATCGACCGACTGCTGCATCATGGTGGCGGACTGCGCGCGCGCGCTTTCGGGCAGGCGGCCTGCCTGCCAGGCGAGGGCAAAGCCTTCGATCATCTTGACGGCCATGTCGGGGATGGTCTTGCCGATGTGGATGACCAGTTCGCCCAAGCCCATCCAGACCAGGACTTCGGTGCCTAGCTGGGCACCCAGGGCGGTTCCGGCCGCCGCGCCCGGCACCGCGCCGATACCGCCGCCCAGCGCGCCAAGGCCGCCACCGATGGCGCCGCCGAGCACGGCGCCGCCGCCCACATACAGGGCCACTTCCTTGGCCGCTGCCCACAGCACCACCCACACCTGCGACAGGTCAAGGCCGGCCAGCTGGGCCTTGAGCAATTCCGTAAAACGGTGTTCGGACCGGTCGAGCGCTGTGGAAACAAACATGCCGCAACGCACACTTTCAATCTGCAGCGTGGCATCTCCGATGCGTTCGAGCGACTCGACCATGTGATTCGAGAGGCGCCGCAGGCGCCGGTGCATGTCGCGCCGTGCCTGGTCGCCCGCCATCTCGTAGCTCTGCTGCATTTTTCGCAAGGTACTATTGAAACTGGTCCAACCGTTTGAATCGAAATGATTTGTCATGCGGGCTCGTGCTTGGTCGTGGTCGTCGGAAGGCTGAATTCAGTATCTAAAAATCAACATAATCATGCTAGTATATCCAATTTCCAAAACGATAAGCTTCCTTTTTTTACATGTTGCGCGGCCGTTCGAGCCTGTGCTGCGGTCGGAATCGATCTGTTTTTCACACTTGCGGGAGCAACGCCGGATGTCCTTTCACGCACCAGATAGCAAGCCCGGCCGTCTCGGTCATTCGGCATGATCATGAATATCAGCAAGCAAGCGGTGTGGGATGCGCTGCCGCGTTTCATCCGGCCGTCGCTGCTGGCGGAAACGGCGGCGGAACTCCCGTCCGGCTTGCCGGTGCCGCCGCAATGGGTGGCGATCCTGCAGGCGCAGCAGGCGAGCGGGCGCCTGGAGGCATCCGCCGGCTGGCGTGATTTTTCGGCGCAATTGCCGAACGTGGCGGCCTTTTTCGACAAACAGGCCAGGCCGCTGCTATTGCTGGCCGATGTGGACCGTGCCGTGTCGCTGCTGTATCCGTTTACCGCCGGCGGCGAGCTGTATGGGTATCGGGGGCATCCGCCGCTGGCGGCCGCGCCTGAACAGTTCCAGGCGGTGTGGCCGCGCATTCCGCAACAGTTCCGCGACTTTTACACCACGGTGCATAACGGCTGGACCTTTTTGTCCGCCAATTCCATGGGGCCGCTGCCTGTCGGGGACTGGGCTTACCTGTCCGATGACCGCTTCGATATCGATGACGAGACGGCTGCGGGCATGCCCGTCGATATCGGCAAGGTCCTGACCGTTTTTCACAACGGCGGTGGCGATTACCTGTGTCTGGATTTCTCGGCGCCTGAGGGCATCGCGACGGGATTGATCTGGTGGCATGACGATCCGGGGCACCCCGAAGTGGTCAACTTCTGGGCAGCGCTCGATGCCTGGATCGGCGTTTTCTTTGAGGACGTCGACAGCGTCCAGGCAGGAGTGTCCGCTTGATGCATTCCCGCGCGGAAAGCGACCTCGGACGTGTCCAGTCCTTGCGCCTCGTTCTCTACCGCATTTTGTTCACGCATGAGGTCACCGATTTTGCCGGGCTGGCGCAAACCCAGGCAAGCCTGATCAGGGCCGATCACGACGATGAGACGCTCGAACGGATAGCGGCAGCGCTGGCGTGGGCGACCAATCGCCCCAACTTCGATTACAAATCGCTGCTCCCATACTTGCCGCACTCCAGTGCCCGACTCTATGACTATCTGTGCAAACTGGCGCGGGCGCTGGGCGTGGCCTGAGCTGCGTTTTGATCCGACTGGAGAGCCGACGCCGCCAATGTCACGCCATCCCACGCCACGCGCGCTCCGGTGCCGGCTGCGCAGTGCGGCGTCAGACGGTGATATTGCCTTCGATCGAGTCGTCGAGGGTCTTGCCGATCACGGCGCCCACCAGCATCTTCACGCCCGCGACGGCCTTGCCGTGCTTGTTATCCCAGTAGTAGCCCTGGCCTGGCGTCACCTTAATGGCCGTGATGCGCGGATCGTCTTCGCCTTCGGTGAACCAGGTTTTCAGGATGAAGGTCCACAGTTCCTTGATCCTGGCCTTGTCGCGCGTGATCGTGGCCACGCCGTCGAGGACGAGGAATTCGGAATTGGTCGAGCCCTGGAAATACAGCTTCACGGCCGGATCGGCGGCGATCTCCTTATTCTTGTGGCTGTCGTCGGCGCTGAGAAACCACAGGTTGCCCTGTTCATCCACCTGGCGCACGCTCATTGGCCTTGCACTGCCTTCATGCCGGGTGCAGAAGAAGCAGGTTTCCGCGCTGTCGACTACATCTTTCAGTTTCTCGAGCGCTGCGCTGCCGCCCAAATCCTTGTAATTATCTTCCGGCTGGTTCTTGTTAATCGAGTCCATGTCTGTCTGCGCTTTCAGTGTCAAGACGTTCGATGCGCTTCGGTAGCGAAGCAGGCAGACTTCATGGTACGTAACAACGGCGCGGCGGTATGTGGCGCACCTAACCTACAGGGCAGCACGGCACGCAGCGCTTGACACGTTAACATCGCAAGGCAGTCGTCGCCGTGCGCAGCCGCGCGCGGCGGGCGATGGCGATTTTCGCGTGCTCTCGTACCCCGGCGGCGCGCTGATCGTCCAGGCGATGCATCCGGCTGCGGCCTGCGCTGCGGGAGACTGCCGCGACGGCTGGCGCGCGGGCAGTTGGGCCGGCTTCAGCGACGCGTTTTCCGATCCGGCGCCCTGGTAACTCCGTACGCTCGCAAGCTGGCCCGGCCTGTTCAGGGATGGCGGCTTGAGCCTGGTGGACCTGCGCGAACCGGCACATCCGGAAACAGGCACGCCCCTGTCGCTGATCCTGATCGGCGAAACGGGCCGCCTGCCAGCGGCATGACAGCATGGCGGTTATAATTCAGGAAAGATTGCTGAAGTTTCAATTCTTCATGCGCATCGGGCAAACCGCCGCAATCTTTCCTATCTCAACGTACGCCATGGAGCACACATGCTGGTTTTTTCCGTAACACTCACCGCCAAACCGGATGCAGGGCCGGCCCTGATCGAACTCGCCGCCATGCTGGCGCCGCTCTCGCGTGCTGAGCCCGGCTGCATTCGCTACGATTTCCTTCAATCGCCGCATACCCCGAACAAGTTCGTCTTTTTCGAGCTGTGGAAGAGCCGGGCCGATCTGGATGAGCACTTCCAGACGTCGCATTTCAAGACCCTCGCCGAGCAGTTGCCTGCGCTGATCGACGGCGAAGCCGAAGCCGTGAGCTATGAAACCGAGGGGCCAAAACCTGGCTTCTGATCGCAGGCAGGAAGCGGCGCGTCCGCTACAGGCGCGCCTGGCATATCAGCGCGTGGTCCAGTGCCATGCCGGTTTTTCCAGCTCGCGCATGCCCACCACCCGGGTCGCGCCAAACTCCTTTTCCAGGCAAATCGACTGATAGCCGCGCTGGTTCTCCGGCGATGCGATCAGCCCGCTGGCGTGCAGCAGTTCGCGCTCGCCGCCGCCAGGTCGTGGCCATCGTCGCTCAGCACCGGCGTGTCTGCACCGGTGCGGCATCTAGTCCTTTATGACTAGTCCAGCTAGCCCGTCATGGGCACATTCAAACCCATCCCATCCCGCTACAATCAGCCTGTCATCAATCTTCAGGGAGTAGGGCCATGCTGCGCGACCGGTACGGGCGATCGATCGAATACCTGCGCCTGTCGGTGACGGACCGCTGCGACTTGCGCTGCAGCTATTGCATCCCCAAAGGCTTCAAGGGCTTCGAGGAACCGCAGCACTGGCTCACCTTCGACGAAATCGAGCGCCTGGTGGGCGCCTTTGCCCGTCTCGGCACGCGCCGCCTGCGCCTGACCGGCGGCGAGCCGCTGCTGCGCCGCAACCTGGCCGACCTCGCCGGACGGCTCTCCAGCCTGCCCGGCATCGACGACCTGTCGCTCTCGACCAACGCCACGCGCCTTGAGCACCACGCCGCCGAGCTGCGCGCGGCGGGCGTGTCGCGCATCAACGTCAGCCTCGATTCGCTCGACCGCGCCTGCATGCATCAGATCACCGGGCGCGACAGCCTTGGCATGATCCTCGACGGCATCATGGCCGGCAAGGCGGCCGGTTTCGATCCGATCAAGATCAACATGGTCGCCCTGCGCGGCGTCAACGAACACCAGATCGACGCCATGGTCGCCTTTTGCATCGAGCACCAGTTCGTGCTGCGCCTGATCGAAGCGATGCCGATGGGCGCCACCGGGCGCGACGCCACCTGGCTCGACCTTGGCCCGATCGAACGCCACCTGCGCCGCCATTTCGGCCTGATCCACCAGCCGGCCACCCTCGGCGGCGGTCCGGCACGCTACCTGGCCACGCCGGACGGGCGCACCAGCGTCGGCTTCATCACCCCCATGTCCCAGCATTTCTGCGCCGACTGCAACCGCGTGCGCCTGTCGGTCGACGGCACCCTTTACCTGTGCCTCGGCCAGGAAGACAAGGTCGAGATGCGGCCCTTGCTGCGCGGCGGCGCCAGCGATGCCGAGCTGGAGCAGGCGATCCGCGCCGCCATCGAACTCAAGCCCGAAAAACACGAATTTCGCGAGCAACCCGGCAAAATCATCCGCTTCATGTCGCAGACCGGTGGATGAGCGCCATACTGGCGGCAACATTTTGCAGCGCGGCAGCGTATCATGGCGTCAGCAAGGAGCACCCATGACCCTCGACACCCTCATTCCGTCCCGCCACAAGCTCTCGACCAAGATCGTCGGCGCGCTGGTGGGTTTCCTCGCGCTCGCCCTGTTCGCCATCGGCGTGACGCTGTACCTGTCCTGGCAGCTCGAAGGCAGCGCGGCCGCCATCAACGATACCGGCAGCCTGCGCATGAGCAGCTACCGGCTGGCAATCCTGTTGTCGCAAACGGACGAGGGCGACGCCGCGAACGATGCGCCGCGCCAGGCCAGCGCGGGGCAGCAGATAGCGCAGATCGACGCCACCCTGGCCCAGTTGCGCCAGGGTGACCCGCAGCGACCGCTGTTCCTGCCGCCCACCAGTTCCATCCTCGGCGAATTCGAGCGCATCAACACCGAGTGGCAGCGCGAACTGCGTCCCGCCGCCCTGGCGCTGGCGGCCGGCCACGGCGCCGGCGACGGCGCGCTGCAACGCTACCTGGCGCGTACCGACCGTTTCGCGGGCCGCGTCAATGCGCTGGTCCAGTTGGTCGAGCGCGACAGCGAAGCCCGCACTTTCTGGCTGCGCGCCTCCCAGCTGGCCTTGCTGGCCCTGGCCCTGGTCGGCACCGTCAGCCTGGTCTACCTCATGTTCAGCCTGATCATCGAACCTGTCACGCGCCTGCACGAAGGCATGCGCCGCATGAAAGACAAGGATTTTGAAGTGCGCCTGGCGGTCGACAGCACCGACGAATTCGGCCAGCTGGCGCAGGGATTCAACCAGATGGCCGACCGCCTGCAGGCGCTGTACGGCAACCTGGCCGGGCTGGTGCAGACCAAGACGGCCGCGCTGGAACACCAGAACCGCGAGCTGGCCCTGCTGTACGACAGCGCCGCCTTCCTGCAGCGTCCGCAGCCGCTGGAACCGCTGTGCCAAGGGTTCTTGCAGCGCATCAGCGACTATTTTCATGCCGACGGCGGCTCGGTGCGCGTGCTCGATACCGGCCGCGACAACCTGCACATGGTGGTGCACCACGGCCTGTCGCCGCGCCTGGTCGAGCGCGAACACTGCATGAAGGTCGGCGACTGCCTGTGCGGCGAAGCGGTCCAGAAAAAAGTGACGGTGATCCACGACCTGCGCAAGCTCGACAAGAGTTACGAACTCGAATGCCACCGTGAAGGCTTCGCCACCGTCTCGGTGTTCCATATTTATGCGCATCAGCAGCACCTGGGCTTTTTCAATCTGCATTTCCGTTCGGCGCGCGTGCTCGACGCGCGCGAGCAGGGCTTGCTCGAAACGCTGGGCCAGCTGCTCGGCACCGCCATCGAAAACCTGCGCCTGGGCGCGCGCGAACGCGAAATGGCGGTATCGGAAGAGCGCAATCTGGTGGCCCAGGGCTTGCACGACAGCATCGCCCAGGGCCTCAACTTCCTCAACCTGCAAGTGCAGATGCTGGAGCAGTCGGTCGGTGACGGCAAGTTCGGCGACGTGGAAGAGATCGTGCCGGCCCTGCGCGCCGGCGTGCAGGAAAGTTACGAGGATGTGCGCGAGCTGCTGCACAACTTCCGCAGCCGCCTGGTCGAGGGCAACCTGATCGGCGCGCTGGAAACCACGGTCGACAAGTTCCGCCGCCAGACCGGCATCGCCGCCGAGCTGGTGGCCGACGTGGACGGCGCTCCGTTCCCGCGCGAGCAGCAGCTGCAACTGCTGTTCATCGTGCAGGAAGCGCTGTCGAACGTGCGCAAGCACGCGGGCGCCAGCCGGGTGCTGGTGCGCCTCGAAGACAAGCACGATTTTTTACTCAGCATCGAAGACAATGGCGTCGGCTTCGAACCGGCGCTGGTCGAAGGCCGCGGCGACAGCCACGTCGGCGTTCACATCATGCGCGAGCGCGCCCAGCGCATCGAGGCCACGCTGGCCGTCACGTCCAGCCCCGGCGCGGGCACCACGATCGCATTGACCTTGCCGCAGGAACGCCGCCGCGCCGCCTGATACGAATATAGATAGAGGAATCATGGACACCACGAATAAACCGATCCGCGTGCTGCTGGTGGACGACCACAGCCTGTTTCGCAGCGGCATACGCTCACTCCTGCAGCGCCACGCCGAGTTTGCCGTCGTCGGCGAGGCGGCCGACGGCGTCGAAGGCATCAAGCGTGCCCGCCAGCTGCAGCCCGACGTGGTGCTGCTGGACTTGAACATGCCCGGCATGTCCGGCGTCGAAACGCTGCAGCTGATGCGGCAGGATTGCCCGGATACGGCCATCGTCATGCTGACCGTGTCGGAAGAGTCGCACGACCTGGCCACGGCGCTGCGCGCGGGCGCGAGCGGCTACCTGATCAAGAACATCGACACCGATTACCTGCTGCGTGCGATCCGCCGCGCGGCCGCCGGCGAAACCGTGGTGGCCGAGGCCATGACCGGCAAGCTGGTGGCGCAGTTGCAGGCTGGCGGCCCGGGCGACGCTCCCGCGTCCGAGCTCGACAAGCTGACCCCGCGCGAGAAGGAAATCCTCGAGAGCCTGGCGCGCGGCGAAAGCAACAAGTGCATCGCCCGCAACCTGGACCTGGCCGAAAGCACGGTCAAGATCCATGTCCAGAACGTGCTCAAGAAGCTGAAACTGGCCAGCCGCGTGCAGGCCGCCGTGTTCGCCGTCGAGCACCGCCTCAAATAGCGTTGGGCACGCTGATCTGATCGGCAATATGGGCGGCACGGCCGGTGCCGCCGGCGCCGAAGAGCACACCGGCTGCCGTATGCGCGCGCCGCCTGCGGCTCAGCCGCCGCAGCCGCCGCAGCAGCCGCCGCTGGCTGGCGGCGCCACCGTAAAGCCGGCGGCGGCCACGGCCAGGCGCAGCTGATCGGCCGAGGCGCGCGCCTCGTCGTAGCCGACCCGCGCGCTGCCGGTGGCCAGGGTCAGGTGCACGGTCTCGACGCCGGCGACCGCTTCGAGGGCTTGGGCCACGGCCAGTGCGGCGCTCTGGTCCTGCATGGCGGGAATGGTGAGTAGGGCGGTTTGCATACGTTCTCCGATGAGTGGCGTGGTTGATGCGAACAGCGTAAAGCGCCGCACCGCCAGCCGTCCAGAAGCCCGTGCGATTTGTTCGAAAAGCATAATCTGCATCAAGAATGGCGCACTTCCCGGACGCTGCGCCCGCTCCACCGTCGGAACGCGCGCGATAGTCGTTGCCCGGGGCGGCGCCGTAAAGTAGTATATTGAATATATCTTTAAACAGGTGATGACATGAGTCTGCTGACAATCGACGAACCGGCCGCGCCGGTCCACCATGCGCCGTGGAGCGCGCAACACCCCGTGTGGGCGCTCGGCTTTCGGCCTTTCTACATCCTGACGGCCGCGTTCGCGGCGCTGGCGGTACCCTTGTGGCTGGCGCAATATCTCGGCTGGCTGACGTGGCCGCACGGCGGCCTGGGCTGGCACGCGCATGAGATGGTGTACGGCATGGCGATCGCCGTCATCATCGGTTTCCTGTTCACGGCCGGGCGCAACTGGACCAATCTGCCGACCCCGCACGGCGCCCACCTTGCGGCCCTCGCCGGCGTGTGGCTGGCCGGCCGTGGCGCCATGCTGTGCGCGCCGCCGCTCGCCGCCGCCGTGGTCGACCTGCTGTTCCTGCCGCTGGCCGCCTGGCCCATGTACCGGGTGCTGAAACAGTCGGGCAACAAGCGCAACCTGTTCCTGATCGCCTTGCTCGGTTTGCTGACCGTGGCCAATGCGCTGTTTCACGCGGCCACGCTGGGCTGGATCGCCGTCTCGCCGCTCACGCCGGTGCATGCGGCGATCCTGGTGATCGTCATCATCGAAGCGGTGATCGGCGGGCGCGTCATTCCCATGTTCACCACCAATGGAGCGCCCGGCACCAAGCCGGTGGTACGGCCCCGGTATGACAAAGTCGCGCTGGGCCTGACGGCCGGCGCCAGCATTGCCTGGGTAGTGGCGCTGCCCGGTGCGCTCACGGCCGCGCTGATGATGTCCGCCGCCTGCGCCATGCTGCTGCGCCTGGCGGGCTGGCAGCCGCAGCGTACGCTGCATGTGCCGCTGCTGTGGATTTTGCACCTCGGTTATGCCTGGATCGCGCTGGGATTTGGCTTGCTGTCGCTGGCCGCGCTGGGCATCGGTACGGCCAGCGCAGGCTTTCACGCGCTGGCGGTCGGGTCGATGGCCGGGCTGATTATCGGCATGATGACGCGCACCACGCTCGGCCACACGGGCAGGGTGCTCAGGGCGGGTCGCTCCGAGCCGGTCATGTATTTTCTGATCCAGGCCGGCGCCGTGCTGCGCTTGCTGGCGCAGTTCGTTCCGGATGCGTGGCGCAATGGCGCGTTGCTGGCCTCGGGTGTGTGCTGGAGCCTGTCGTTCGTGCTGTTTTTGCTGGTCTACACGCCGTATCTGTGGCGCGCCCGCATCGATGGGCGCGAAGGGTGAGGCGAAATGGTAGGATGTGGGTCCGTTCCACCAACTGAAGTGATCAAGAAAAAATGACGACCGTATTTGCCATGCCCGTGTTCGATGCCACGGTAATCTTTGAAGGAAATGAACTGTTCAAGGGAAAAGGTTCGGCCAGCATGTGGGCCGAGAAACTCGCCGCCGAGATTGGCGGCGAGGTCGGCGTGCAGAAAATCGGCACCGGCTGGGTGTTAACCGGCCGCGTCGATGGCGACGACTGCCTGTGGGGCATCCACGGGCAGCGCCTCAAGCGCGTGGTCAGTGCGCCTGCGCAATAGCATCGCTACGCACCTTTAACGCTTTTTCCAGCCCCGGATCGCGTTTGTAGACGTCTTCCGGGAACAGGGCCAGTCCTTCGCGGTCGGTCACGGCCGTGGAGTAGAACAGCACGACCGGAATCGGCTTTTTCAGGCTGACAGTTTTCATCGGCGCCGGTTTCATCAGCGTTTCGATGGCTTCCGGAGTCATTTGCGGCTGGTCGCCGAACACGAACTTGGCCAGGCCGAGCGGGTTTTCGACCCGGATGCAACCGTGGCTCAGGTCGCGCCGGCCGCGCTTGAACAAGCTCTGCGCCGAGGTCGAGTGCAGATAGATATTGTCCGTGTTCGGCATCGCAAACTTCACCGCCCCCAGCGCATTGCGCGGACCGGGACGCTGGCGCACACGGTATTGGCCGGCGCGCAGGCCGTCCAGCGTCTCTGCATCGACCACCGACACCGGGGCGCCACCGCCCAGCGGCACCAGTTCCATGTCATTCTTGCTCAGGTAGCCGTGATCGCGCGCCAGCTTGGGAATGATCTCGCCTTTTTCTATACTGCGCGGCACGTTCCAGTATGGATTGAATTCCACGTAACGCATCGAGCCGACGAACAGCGGCGTCGGCGTCTTGACGGCCGCGCCGACGATCACGCGCATTTCGATCAGCGGGTTCTTGGCGCCCGGGCCCAGTTCCAGCGCCCACAGGCGGAACGAGGGCAGGTTGACGGCGATCAGGCGCCCGTCAGGAAAATCGGGCAGCCAGCGCAGGCGCTCCAGGCCCAGTTCGAGCTGGCGCACGCGGCGCGTCAGCGGCACGTTCAGCGCCGACAGCGTGCCGGCCCCGATCACGCCATCGTCATTGAGCGCATGGCGCGCCTGGAAATGCTTGACGCCTTCGGCCAGGGCCGCCGTGTAGACGCCGGCGCTGGCGGGCGGCTCGGCCGGGGCGGTGGCGCTCAGGTCGCCCAGCTGGATCAGGCGCGCGCGCAGGATGGCCGCGCCCGCGTACGGCGCGCCCGGTTCGAGCTTCTTGACGCCATCGGGCAGCGGCGGCAGCGCCGTGAATGGCTGCTCGGCCAGTTTGCGATAGGTCGCCAGGGTCGCCATCACGCGCCGGTAGAGCGGGATGCGCGGCTCGGAGGCTGCCACGGCCAGGTCCAGCCGCTGGCTCAGCAGTGCTGAACGCAGCTGGTCGACCGGATCGGTCCTGGTCAGGCGCGGGTCGGGCAGGGTGGTGTGGTATTCGGAACGCACGCGCCCGACGCGCAGGTCGGCCAGGTAGTGCAGCATGGCTTGCGTCATGGCGGCGTCGAAACGGGCGCTGGTGCGCGAGGCCGGATCGGCCAGTTGGCGCGCCAGCCCGTCAGTGTTGTATTCGGCAGGCGAGAGACCATGCAGAGATGCACTTTGCAGCAGGGCGATGGCGGCGCTGGCCTGTTTATGGCCGCGGTCCTGCCAGGCTGGCGTGTAGGCGCGCGCCACGTAAAAGCGGGCCAGCCAGTCGCGTTCGTCATAGGGGCGGGGGGTGCGCGTGGTTACCGCCGCCGCAGTGATCGCCAGCGTGCGCAGCTCGGCCGCGATGCCCGTCAACGCCGGCTGGGCGGCGGCCGCAACAGGGGCCGCGGGCGCCGGAGCAGCCGCGCTGGCGCCGCCGCAGGGAAGCCAGACCACCAATGCCATGGCGATTGCGCTAAGGCGGAAGCTTCGTTTGCCGACGATCATTTAAGTTTCCAGATAGTAAAAATCCGACCATCTTAATCGAACATGCACCGGGTGACATGACTGTTGCCGGAAAAGTTATAAAAAAGGTAGCGTCAGCGCAACAACCCGACTGCTTTGGGGGATTGGACCGGCTTGAACCGACAACAGCATGCGCCCATTTCCCCGTCCGGGCAACGGCGCGCGAGCGGTATGCCACATTGCCGGGGCGATGCATCGTCAAACGGGGCTTGAATTGGCCTGCAAGGACGGCGTCGATGGCACGCGCCGGGGCGAACAGGCAAGCGACACTATCGAGTTGATGCATGGGCCATGCCGATCTGGAATGCGTCGATCCATATCTTGAAATCTGGAAAGAAAGGCTTCGGCGTACTTGTGCAGATGCTATGATTGTCTGCTATCGCACTCACTCATAGAAAAGCATGGGCAACGGATTAGAACTGGGAACGTGTCCGACCGGTTGTACAAGGACGATGCGGTGCTGCGCCTCAATCGCGGCAACATGCTGTACTGCTTCAGCGGACGCTTTTCCATCCGCGAGCGCGGCGACGGCGTGTATGCAGCCGGCCAGTTGCGCGCCGCCTGCGGGCGGTTGATCAGCGTGCGGCGCGACGCCGGGGCGCGCTTGCGCCTGTTGCGCAAGAACTGCACGGCCATCAAGTTTGTGTACGACGCTTCCATGCAAGCGCCCGGTGTCATGTTTCGCGACATGGCCGGTGCCGCTCCACTCACCATCCCCGTCACCGACGGACACGCATTCGAGGACCAGACTATGGGTATCTACAAGGTTGCCATCTACAGTTTTGCCGATGGGCCACGCGACGGCGTCGTGCTGACGCCCGTGAAACCGGTCGCGATCGGAACCATCTATGAATAGGCGCAACCTGTTTATCGCGGCGCTGGCCACGAGCCTGTTGGCCGCCTGCGGCGGCGGGGGCGGGGGCGGTGCTGCGCCGCCAGCCGGCGATGTCGTGCTGGCGCCGGTGACCACGCTGGCGGCGGGCGTCACGCAAACGGCGCAGCCCGAGGTGGACCAGTACATGCAGGGGCAACTGCTCGAGCAGCGCATTCCCGGCATGACGCTGGTGGTGGTCCGGGACGGCACCGTTGTCTACGGCAAGGGCTACGGCTACGCCGACCGCGAGATGGCGCGCCCGGTGAAACCGGAGGACCGCTTCGAAATCGGCTCGATCAGCAAGTCGTTCGCCGCCACCGCCATCATGCTGCTGGTAGAGGAGGGCAAGATATCGCTCGACGACAAGCTCGACAAATTCATCGGGGCGGTGCCGCCGCAATGGAGCGGCATCACCATTCGGCACCTGCTGAACCACTCCTCCGGCCTGCCCGAATACCCGGACGATTCGACCTTTGCGGACATTTTCGCCAACAAGATCCTGGGAGAAGACGACATGCTGGCCAGGTTCAGGGCGTATTCCCTGAGCTGGGAGCCGGGCACCAAGTACCGGTACTGCAATGTCGGCTACGATATTCTCGGCATCGTCGTGCGCAGGGTCACCGGCAAGGGCTATTTCGATTTCTTGAAAGAGCGGGTGTTCACGCCGCTGGGCATGCACAGCGCGCGTCTCGTCGCGCCGAAACCGGCGCGCGCGGACAGCGCCATCGGGTACGAGCTCAAAGACGGGAAACATGTCCCGTTTGTCACGACCGACGCGATGTCGGTCTACCTGGGCATGGCAGCGAGCGGGATCGAGCTCAGTGCCATGGACATGGCGAAGTGGGATGCTGCGCTGTACACCGACAAGATCCTCAAGCAATCGACCCTGGCCCTGATGTGGACCAATAACGTGCTGGTGCAGGCGGCCAATGCCGACAATACCGGCATCTACTACGGGTTGGGCTGGCAGCTGCGGACCCAGAACGGGAAGCGCTGGGTGTACCACTCCGGCGGCATGCCCGGATACGTCACCGACTTCATGCGCTACCCGGATCAGAAGCTGACCATCATCGTGTTTACCAACCTGAGTGACCAGCATGCGAATGCCCGCAACATCGTGCGCGCGGTCGCGCCCATGTTCGGCCAAACGCTCTAGCAGTCGCATGTGATGTGGGCATTCACGCCCGCAGTATGAGGGCGACAAAAGATGAAGCTGACGTCGGCGCGGCAACATCAGCGTCTCGTCATCGTCAGATTGACACCACCGCCGAGATCGATCCCCGCTGGCAGCGGCCAGCTTAGCGCCCCAGATAGGGAAGCTGGCCGCCGACACCGCTTGATCGCGGCAGAATGCAGCAATGCTCTGACCGCTTTGCGCATGCCGTTGCAGACGGCTACGCCACGCCGCTTCCTTTGGGGTTTGAGATTGCAGGTTGTCCATGTCCATGTCCGGCTCCGTGCTGTTGAACTCGGAGGGGATTGTGCCGGCCTCATACACCTGAAGATGCAACACCGCTCAGGAACCGGTTACTGCGCAACGGCGGCGCCAGTCCGCCACGCTGCTTCATTCAGGCATCGTCCACCGCCCGCAGGCGTTTTTAACTTGCGGGTGTAGATGAAGTCGCCGAGATAGACGGTGCGTCCGGCCGGGGCGATAAAGGCCGTCGCCTTCCCGCTCGGCTCGCCGTCGAGCCGGCCGTAGGCATAGTTGCCGGCCGGTACGTCGAACCCCACATACTGCACCGGCCCTGGCACCGCTGGGATACTGCCCTCGGTCCGGTTATAAAACAGGCAGCCGCCGGGCGGGCGGAGGCAAGAGCTAGCGAGAAGAGGGCATGGGGTCCGTGACAGGCGGGAGGATGCGGCGGGGGTGCCGCTCGCTCCCGGTGCGCATTAGAGCACAGCTGCCGCGTGGAGCCTAGTAGCCGATCTCCCGCAAGTAATCGGCGCGGGCGGCCAGGGCGGTATCAGCGAAGTCCGAGAACACGCCGTCCACCCCGAGCGCATAGAACTGCTTGTATTCGAGCTTGGGGTCGCCCTTGTAGTCGAGCGGCAGGCGCCGCTTTTCGTTGCGGAAGGTGTAAGGATGGACCAGCAGGCCGGCCTTGTGCGCGTCGGCCACCAGGGTGGTCGGCGCGGTGGTGGTGGTATCGGCTTCATTGACCTTGCCGTCGTTATTGACGTCGACCAGCTTGCCGTCGGCGCCGGTGCTGCCTTTGGTGCTGACGATGTAGCGCTTCCATGGGCCGATGGCGTTGGCGTAGGTCTTGATCTCGGCCAGGCCGGCGGGCGTGACCATGGCGCTGAACAGGCGCTTGTCGCCCGCCACCGCCCAGTCGTAGGGACGGTCGAAGGGCGCGGCGTAGGTGAGGGCGCCGGTTTTCAGGTCGACATCGTCGGCGTCGATCAATTGCACCATGCGCACGGTCGAACCCTTGCTGCGCATGTATTTCAGGCTGCCTGGCTCGAACGATTGCACGAACACCGGCGCGGTGCTGCTGTTCCAGCCGGCGGCGCTGAGCAGGGCCAGCAGCTTGTCTTCCAGCGGCAAGCCGTTTTGACGGTGGAAGGTTGGATTCTTGGTTTCCGGATACATGACGATGTTGCGGCCGCTTTTCTTGATCATGTCGACGATTTCCTGGATCGTCGCGATCTTGTAGCGGCCGTTGAACTGCTGCGCTCGTTCGGCGTCGGTGGAGATGCCGCCCAGGGTCTTGATCTCGGCCAGGGTGAAGTCGCCGGCGAACCAGCCTTCCTCGACCAGGCCATCGACGTTCATCTTGCGCTTGCGGCTGGCAAACTCCGGATGCGAGGCGACATCGGTGCTGTAGACCAGATTGGGATCGTGGCGGGCGATCAGGACACCGTCCCTGGTCGACACCACGTCAGGCTCGATGGCGTCGGCGCCTTGCTCGATGGCCATGGCGTAGGCTTCCACGGTTTCCTCCGGCAGATAGCCGCTGGCGCCGCGGTGCGCCACCACCAGCGGTGCCTTGCCGTCGAGGGTGTTGAGAACGACCGGATCGTCGCCGCCGCACGCAGCCAGCGCCATGGTTGCCGCGCACATGACTGCCAGATTTCGTTTCATTGCCATTGCTGAGTCTCCCTGTATTAAAGGCGGAATTCTAGGTGGTGGAAATGACAAGCTGATGACTGGCCATGAGGGGAGGGGATGCGGCGGAGCAAGCCCTGCGCAGAACCGGTGATCAGTAAACATTGCTGCATCGCAATAGCAAATGGTTGAAGATCGCTACCATTTGGTTTCCAGTAGGCAATCATTCGCCGACGTTCTCTCGCAGAAGACAGGAAAACCATGCCGCTTCCCGCCGCCAGCAATGTCCCGTCGACTGCTCATTTTATGCGTGTCGCGCTGCTGTTCTTTGTCCTGGTGCATGGGCGTGGGCATGCGGAGAATGACCTGCCGGAGGGAACGCTCGGCTGGTGGTCTTACACGGCGGGGGTGCTCAATCGGGATCTTTATGTGCCCGACCCGGTTACTGCTTGTCAAAGAACAGCGAGAAATCACACCGGACAGCAGCTTGTCCTGATGCGGCCGTACAAAGGCCGGCGCGACTTTTTTCAATGCTATTACAGGCTTTCTTCAGGAGGCAGCGTTTCCTGGTATGCGAACACCCACCTGCAATGTGAGCCCGGATACAAAACTTACGAACAGGGCGTTTGTCGCAAGGCGGGGCGGGAGATTCCTGTTCCCCTGAAATGTGGAGAGGCAGCGGGAAACCCGGTCCAGTTTGCCAGCGGCGCCAAAATCCAGCATGAAACCGACTTGGGCGGAGGCGTCAATGATGCACTGCGTGTCCAGCGCACCTACCGCAGCGTGCGCGAAAACGCACTTGGCCAATCAGCCGGCATGGGCTGGTCGTTTTCGTTCGAGCGTGTCTTTTCCGCGCCGCGAACAACGGGGAGCGCGACCCGGCCAATAGTGAGGGGCGCCTTGAGCGACGGCAGCGTTTTTCGATTCTTGCGGAAGGCCGACGGTCGCTATGAGTCAAGCTACGACAAGGGCATGACCCTGGACGTGCAAGGCCCTGATGACACCGTTTGGCTCCTGACGACACCGGGTGGGACGGTCGAACGTTACCTCCGGATCGGCGACGATTTCAGGCTCGGCAGCGTACACGCCCGTCATGGCATGGCGACGCACTACACCTATGATGAGAAAAATCAGCTCAGTAAAATTGTTGACAGCAACGGGCGCAGCCTGACGATCGCATGGGAGGGGGACCTCATCGCGTCGATCTCCAGCGCGACGGGCAGCGTACGCTACGAATATGCCCCCGCCGCCTTCGCCGGCGGCGTGACGATCGAAGGAATGGAGCGCCTGATCGGTGTGCACTTCCTCGACCGCTCCGGTACCGAGATTGCATCGCGCGCGTACCACTATGAAGATGCCGACGATCGATTCCTGCTCACCGGAATCACCGATGAACATGGCAAGCGCTTTGCCACGTACGCGTACGACGGCGACGGACAGGCTGTGCTGTCGGAGCATGCCGGCGGTGCACAGCGCTACACTTTCGCCTATCCCAGCCGGACCGGCCGAATCGTCACCGATCCGCTCGGCAGCAGCCGCGGCATCGACCTTGCGTACGACGCCAATGGCAGGAGCCGGATTACTGCGGAGAGCCAACCCGCCGGCGCTGGCTGCGCTGCGAGCGCTAGCGCCACGACCTACAGCGCTGCGGGCGATGTGACAAGCCGTACCGACTTTAATGGAAACAAGACCTGCTTTATCAGCGACCCCATCCGTGGGACCGAACTGGCACGTATGACCGGGCTCGCCAAAGATGCTGCGTGCCCCGCGAGCACCGATACCGCGCTTCCGGCAGGCCAGCGCAAGACGAGTACGCGCTGGCATCCGGATTGGCCACTGGCCAGCGGTATCGCCTCGCCAGGGCGCATGGAAACGACGATCTATAACGGGCAGCACGATGCCAGTGGAAAAGTAGTGGAGTGTGCCGGAGGCGCAGTGCTGCCCAATGGGAAACCAATTGCCGTCGTGTGCCGCGCGACCGTCCAGGCCACCACCGACAACAACGGGGTGCGCGGCTTCGCGGCGGCGCGAACCGGTCCAGTTCAGGAGTGGCGCTACACCTACAACCGCACTGGACAGCTGCTGACGAGTACCGGTCCGGTTGCTGCCAACGGCAAGGCCGAATCGTCCAGCATAGTCTATTACGCCGATACCAGCGCAAGCCATCATCCGGGCGACCTTGCGAGTGTGCGCAACAGCATTGGCGAGGTCACCAGTTTCCTCGAATACAGCCCGAATGGCTTGCCCACCAAAATCCAGCGTTCCAATGGCCAGATCGTTGAACTGGAATATGGTCCGCGCCAGCGCTTAATGTCCAGCACCGTTCGCGCGACAAGTGGGCAATCCGAAACCACGCGCTACGAGTATGACGTCGCGGGTCAGCTGATCCGTATGACCTCGCCCGACGGCTCGGCGCTAAGCTACACGTACGACGACGCGCATCGTATGACTGGCTTGCGCGACCGCGCAGGTAACAGCATCCACTTTACGCTCGATGCCATGGGCAACGCCGTGCGCCAGGAAGTGAAAGACCCGAGCGGCAAACTGGTGGCGCAGACCACGCGCGCTTTCGACTCGCTCAACCGCTTGCAGCGAGAACAGCGCAGTGTCAAGGATCCGGGCGCGCGTTTTGAATACGATGCGGTAGGCAATCTGACATCGAGTACCGATCAAATGGCGCGCGTCAGCAAGGGAACTTACGACACGTTCAATCGTCTGATTCAACAGACGCTGCCGGCGGCGGACGCCACGGGCAAACCCGCACTGATCGGCTACAGCTACACGCAGCAGGATCAGCTTGCATCCGTGCTCGACCCGCGCCGCTTGCGGACGCGCTACGTTGTCAATGGACTGGGACAGCAAACGGCGCTCATCAGCCCGGATACCGGCACCACAACCACGCAGTTCGATGGAGCGGGGAACGTGATTTCGAGCACCGACGCGGCTGGACGCAAGACCGCCTATCGATATGATGCGGCGGGCCGCGTCACCGGGATCGGTACCGGCACGTTCGAATATGGGGTGGCCGGAAGTTCCGCAGCGGGCCGAGTGACGGCGATGACGGATGAGGCTGGAAAAACGGTGTATGCCTACGATGGCATGGGCAGGCTCGTGAGGAAGGAACAGACGAGCGGCCCGGCGTCCAGGCGCTTCGTGACCGCCTACACCTATGGCAGCGAAGGAAGTGCCTTCGGACATGTTACTTCGATGACCTACCCGAGTGGCAATCGCATCGACATCACTTACGACAGCAATGGCAGACCGTCCGCGTTGAGTCTGATGCGCCCCGGCGCCGCGCGCACGACGATTCTGAGCGATGTGGCGTACCAGGCGTTTGGCCCCGTGCGCTCATGGTTATGGGGTAATCACAGCGTGGGCAGTCCCAACAAATACGAGCGCCAGTTCGATCTTGAAAACCGTCTTGTCAGCTATCCGCTTGGTCACCTCAAGGTCGGCGGATCGATGCGCACGCTCAGCTACGATCCCGCTGGGCGGATCGTGGCCAGCACGCATGTCGGTAGCGCCGCGTCAGGGAGGTTGGACCAACGTTACAGCTACGATGGACGTGATCGCCTGATCAGCTTCACCAGCGCCATCGCCAGCCAACGCTTCGAGTACGACGCGAACGGTAACCGGACCAAAGTTATTCTGGGAGCCAATAGCTACCTCAACACGATAGATCCCGGCAGCAATCGATTGACTGCCACTTCCGGGCCGTTGCCGGCAAAACGCAATATGTACGACGCCACGGGCAACCTCATCAGCGACAATACGATACGTTTCCTCTACGGCAACAACGGGCGTCTGAGCAGCGCGTCAGGCGGCGGTGCTGCAGTTCAATATCGCTACAACGGACTTGGACAACGGGCGATGAAGTCGGATGCAGCCGGTACAACGAATTACCTTGTCTATGACGAGGCGGGCCGCATTATAGGTGAGTATGACAGCACAGGTACGCCGATGCAGGAGACGATATATTTTGAAAGTTTGCCCATTGCCGTGATCCAACCCCTTTCTGCTGGCGCCGGAGAGAATGTGTACTATATCTATGCTGATCACCTGGCAACGGCCCGGGTGATAACGCGGGCCAGCGATAGTAAGATGGTATGGCGATGGGATGCGGCAAGCCCATTTGGAGAGGATCACCCCGATGAAAAGCCAAGTCGTCTGGAGCGTTTTACCTACAATCTGCGCTTCCCAGGCCAATATTATGATCGTGAGACCAATCGCTATTATAACTATTTTCGAGATTACGATCCGCTAACCGGGCGATATATTCAGAGCGATCCAATTGGACTGGCGGGAGGTATCAACTCATACGGTTACGCCGCTGCAAATCCGATATCATTTACCGATCCGCTAGGGCTTTCGGTGGAAGACGTTCGATATATTTTCAATCAAATGAAAAGCACGTTCCACGATATTAAACCACAAGGCCAGGTAAAGCTCGGAGAAATTCCAAAGCAGGACTTGGGTGCAACTGAGACTTGGTCGGGAGATATTGTTATCCCTTTAGCATACGCTCCCAAGAAATGTTTATCTCAAGATGAATGGGAAAGTTTGTTCTTTACTCTATTTCATGAAGGTATGCATAGTACTGATGGGTTTTTAGTGCGGTTGAGTACTCGAAATGATATAAGTGATTCACATCATTTGAAAATTCACAATCGAGTGTCCTATGAACGAATACGCCCAGTAGGGCAACCGGGACCTATGTGGGGAAAGCCGCGGGCTCAGAAGATTAATCGAGCTCAGCTTTATCAGCAATACGCTCAAAACTCTCCAGATTGTAGGTGCGTCCGATGAGAAAGAAATTACTTTGGTGTGGTTTGATTGGTTTCGTCATCTGTGTTATCGCTATCGCGTTTGTCTTGACGCGACCTTTACTAGACTCGGACGAGGATGCATTCCGCTCTATGACGACTCATTCCAATCTCTCGTTAATTGGGGGAAGTATCGAATTCTGGAAAGGTCAGCATAAGCGCGCCCCTACTGATGAGGAAAATTTTTCTGTACTTGAGATGACAACTAACACACCTCCAGACGGTTGGGGTCGACCCCTTGTGTACAAAAACCTGGAAGTTATAGGACACGGAAAATTCTTACTATATTCACTTGGTCCCAATGGGATAGACGAAAACGGTTCTGGCGACGACGTTGTGTATCGATCCAAATAACTTCTCATTAGCGGGCCACTAAGGCCTGATGCAGAATATTAACGATCCCTGCTATACAGGGCCAAATGTCGGCACGTTGGCCAGGGCGACTGTCGGCGGGGGCTTGAGGGCCCGGTGTCAGCAGTTGCTTGGAGTTGCTCTTTTGCCGGATCCGTGTCGAGGCAGGTTGGTCAACGTGCCCTTCCTGGCGTCCCGGGAGCGTCAGTGTCGAGTGCTGCAAGTATCATCGGACCAACGATTGGCGAGCGAAACAGCATGTGGATGCAGATGATGACAGATACAGTGCGTTCATGCGTATATTTTCTGATGGGGCTAGGAAGTCTGGCGATGTCGTTTTATGCCGCTTCTTTAGCTATCTCGTTAACGGAAATTACCCAACATTATTCTTCGAGTTTGTCACTTCGATTGACCATTGCCATTGTTTTCATTTTGATAGGGGCGGTAAATTTTTACACGGCTTATGGGCTCAAATTTGGCACAGTGGATGAAGTCGTTGGGTCACTCGATTCGGCAATCTTTCGTCGTTCTGGTAAAAACGTGCGGGAGGGAGTTCGCATTCAGTTAGTTAGGATTCTTGGCACCGACGACTTGAGCTTAACTGATGATGGAAGGCGCTTCCTTTTCATAAGCGGCTGTCGTCCTTGGGTGCGCAAATTGAGTACATTTCATTGTCAAAAGCTGTAATTCCAGAGGCGTGAGGATGGAGGAGGGTCAGAGACTGTCTTCAATTGCAAGCTCTTTTGATAGTAAATTTCGGTTGAGGGCTGATCTGTAATAAAGGCTGCCGAGCCTCTAATGAGGCAGTTGATGAAAGGTAAGTAATGTACTTGCCAATATTCTTAACAATATTATTATCGTCAGTAGCTGCATTTTTATGTCGGCATCTTAAAAGCCAAGCAACTAGGATTTTAATGGTCGTAGCGGCGTCATTCTGCGTTCCATATGCTATTTACTGGATGCCTGTTTGGTTTGGTGCAGCGGACGATCAATACTCATCATGGGCGCCTTTGTTTATTGGCATTTGCTTTGCCGCTGGCACAATAACTGGCGGGGCTGGACTGGTGTTGATGAGGTGGGCAGGGCAGCGCGCCAAAATCAACGCAAAGAAACATACTAGCGATGCGAGCGAACCGACATGAGGAAGTACTTCGGTTTTGCCGTCAACAGAAATCCGCTCGTTCAAATCCGACAACTAATCAGCCCATTTGAACAATTAAACAAGTTATTTCGGAGAACCAGGACTCATTTATCCAGACGCGTGGAATCGGGTACCCATTCGTAGCCAACTGGTTTGCGTTTCCTGATGGTGAAAAATCTACAAACTGCGCTCAAGCGGCAGCTTGGGCATTATCTACGGGCGGTATAAAAGGTATCCCCTCCGGTGCCGCTGCATGGACTGACTGTGCCAACGGGGATCCGTTTCATTTGCACCGCGCTTTCGGCACAAATGAAAATCCCGCACGATGACGCGGGGCGCAGCCTGAAACCAGTATCAGGGACGAATCCTCACGTCAACCGAAATGGCTGGCTGACGACGATCGGACGATCTGACGGGCACCTGCACGCTCTCGGCAGGGTAGTAAACGCGTTCTACACGCACTGGTACCACGGGCCGCTCATCCCGATGCGATGAGTGCCGTGCGGGCTTGCACTTGCGTTTCTCCTTGTATTCGCCATTCTTCTCCATCTTGCGCTCTACCTTGCAGTCGCCGTCCCAAAATTCTTCCTTGAACTCATGGCGCTCGTGATGCTGACGTTTTCCTTTGCCGCTTTCGTCCTTCCAGTCGTC
The DNA here is from genome assembly GCF_030846495.1 of Massilia scottii. NCBI lineage: Bacteria > Pseudomonadati > Pseudomonadota > Betaproteobacteria > Burkholderiales > Oxalobacteraceae > Massilia > Massilia scottii. The sequence goes on from NZ_JAVCWM010000001.1 coordinate 208,709, forward strand.
TGCCGAGACAGCGCTGAAAAGGGTCAGAAATGCCAGCGGCACCAACATTTTTGCGAGATGATTCATAGCGCTTCCCCTGATTTTTTGTCGGGCTTCTGGTACCTCAGGGTTAAACGGACCAGGGCGAGCATTGTGTTAGCAACTGTTACACGCGTTTGTTCAATACGCTATTTTGCTCACGTGCGCTCCATCACCGTTGTGCTCACTGCCCGGGATGGATCATGAAGGTGCGAAACGATCAGGAACCGGCATACCCGGAATTACCCGTAAATGAGGTGCGCGCGAGGTCAGCACAGGCTATGATATTGCTCAATACCAGCACTCATCCAGCCGGGCAGCGCCTGGCCTCGAAAGGGCGGACCTTATGAAGATACGGCGTTGCGCAGTACTGTTCATCGAACCGCGCGAAGACCTGGGCATCGATTGGACTGCCCTGTTTTCCGGTACGGGGGCGCTGAGCGCCTCGCTGCGCTGGGTGGCGCTGGCGCCGCACCTGGACCGCGAAACCACCATCGACGCCGCCCAGGTGGCCGCCCTGGGCGCCATCGGCCAGACCGCCTGGACCGAACGCCTGGATGCCGAGCGCCAGCTCGGCGCCGCCATGGTCGACAGCCTGCTCGCGCTCGGCCTCCTGCTCGACGACGGCGCAGGCGACAACCCGGCCCGCGAACGCGACGCGCTGCTGCGCGAGCAGCACTGGCGCCCGCTATCTGCCGCCGCCCACATGTTCAGCCGCTGGGACGGCATGCAGGTCGACAAGGGCATGCATTTTCCCAGTTTCGAGGAACTGGTGCAGTCCTACGGCGCGCCGCCGGCGCCGGCCATCGGCCGTGGCGATCCGGAGGCGGCGATCAAGCTGCCCCCGCCCGCCAGCGGCCCGCTCGACGCCCAGCTGATGCAGCGCTACACCGGCCGCAATTACGATCCCGACGCCGTGCTGCCGCTGGACGTGCTGGCGCGCCTGCTGCAGCGTACCTTCGGCGCCCAGGCCGAGCGCATGGTGGCCCAGGAAGCGCTGGTATTCAAAAAGACCAGTCCCTCGGCCGGCGGCCTGCATCCGACCGAAGCCTACGTGCTGGTGCAGCGCGTGCCGGGCGTGGCGCCCGGGCTGTACCACTATCATGCGCTCCACCACGCGCTCGAACCGCTGACGATGCTCGATGCGGCAGCCGCCAGCGAGCTGGCGCGCCAGTTCGTGGCCGACCAGCACTGGTTCGTCGATGCCCCGGTCATGGTGGTAATGGCGGCGCGGGTGGCGCGCAATTTCTGGAAGTACCGCAACCACGCCAAGGCGTACCGCGCCCTGATGCTCGACGCCGGTCACCTGTCGCAAACGTTCTATTTGCTGGCCACCGAGGCGGGCATGCCGGGCTTCGTGACGGCGGCCATTAATGAGATGGTGATCGAGCGCGCGTTCGGGCTCGATCCCTTGTCTGACGCGGTGGTCGCTGTATGCGGCTGCGGTGTCGCAGCTGCGGGGCAGACCACGCTGGAGTTGCGTTTCGAAGAGTGAAACGCGGTGAAAACCCCGGCTCAGGCGGTGCCGGACAAAAAGAACGGAATCGCGCCGGCAGCGCTGTCCAGCTTGGACATGAAGGCCATCCGGTCAAGGGCAATCGCATCCTTGGCCGGCAGGCTGCGCCGGGTTGGAATCTGTCCGGCGTCGAGCTCAATGCCGAGGCTGCCGAGGGCGCCCACCGGGTCGCCCAGCAGGCGTGCGCGGAATACGTCGTCGCTGGACAATTTATGAAGCAGGGAGTCCAGGTCGCTATGCAGGTGGGTTGTCATGGTAAGGGCCTTTCGTGTAGGAAAATGACGAGTCACGTAGGTAAAGCACTTAGCCATGGTAGGACACTTATTGATCAGTATCAAGGTTTAGAAATCATAGCTGTGTGTTTTTCTCCTGACTGTTGGCTCCATCCATCACCTCGTCGAACAAGTGTAGGAAACCAGGCAATATTTCCATTGCAGTCTTGCCATCCTTTGCCATCAGGCACTCTTCCAGCTCACCCGCGGCGCTGTACAACTGCTGCGCCGAAAGGTTGCCGGCCGCACCCTTGACCTTGTGCACCAGCAGCGCCGCGTTGTCCAGATCGCCACCGTCGACGGCTTGCGCGATGGCCTTGCGGGTGCCTGCAAAATCCTTGGCGAACATGGTCAGCAGGCGCGTGAGCAGCGGGCCGTTGTGGCCCAGGCGCGCCAGCGCCGCTTCGACGTCGATGCCGGGCAGGTGGTCGGGCACGCCGCCCACCTCGGGCTGCGGCGTGCTCTCGGCCGGTACCCGGGTCGGATCGGCATGGATCCATCCGGACAGCACGGTGTACAGGATGGCCGGTTCGATCGGCTTGGACAGGTAATCGTTCATGCCCATCGCCAGGCAGCTGTCGCGGTAGCCGGCCACCGCGTGCGCGGTCATGGCGATGATCGGCAGCTCGGCGTGGCGCGGGTTGGCGCGGATCCGCGCGCTGGCCTGGTAGCCGTCCATTTCCGGCATCTGGATATCCATCAGCACCGCGTCGTAGCCGGTCTGGTCGACCAGGCGCACCGCATCGACGCCGTTGCCGGCCAGGTCCACATGCACGCCGGCGCGGCGCAGGATTTCGCTGGCCACCTGCTGGTTGACCAGATTGTCGTCCACCACCAGCACGCGCGCGCCGCGAATGTGTTCGGCCGCCTGGGACGGGAAGGGCGCCGCGTCGCGCCCGGGCACGGCGGCGTCGAAGCCCATGGTCGCCAGCACGCTGTCGAGCAGCTGCGAGGCGGTGACCGGCTTGACCAGGAAGGCGCCGATGCCGGCTTCCTCGGCCGCCGCCTTGATATGGTCGCGCGCGAAGGCGGTGACCATGATGATCGACGGGATCGACGCCAGGGTCGGGTCGTCCTTGATGCGGCGCGCCGTTTCCAGGCCGTCCATGTCGGGCATGTTCCAGTCCATCAGCACCAGATCGTAGGGTTCGAGCTGCAGCGCGAACAGGGCGGCGGCGCCCGAGCCGACCGCGCTGGCGTCAAAACCGAAGCTGCGCAGCTGCAGTTCGAGCATTTCGCGCGTGGGCGCGCTGTCGTCCACCACCAGCACCTTCTTGCCGCGCGCCCCGGCGCCGGCCTGCAGGCGCGCCGGGCCCTGCGCCGGCGCCACGTTCAGGGTCAAGGTGAAGTGGAAGCGGCTGCCGGCGCCAAGTTCGCTGTCGACGCCGATCTCGCCGCCCATCTTGCGCACCAGCTGCTGCGAGATCGCCAGTCCGAGCCCGGTGCCGCCGTAGATGCGGGTGGTGCTGGCGTCGGCCTGGGCAAAGGCCTGGAACAGGCGCTCCTGCTGCTCAGGGCTGATGCCGACTCCGGAATCCTCGACCGAAAAGCACAGGCGCACCTGGTTGTCGTCGCCGCTCCAGTCCTTGGCGCGCTCCACGCGCAGCTGGATGTGGCCGTGCGCGGTGAATTTGAGCGCGTTGCCGACCAGGTTGATCAGCACCTGGCCAAGCCGCAGCGGGTCGCCCATCAGGATCTGCGGCACGTCGGGCGCGGCCCAGATCACCAGTTCGAGTTCCTTTTCGGCGGCGCGCCAGGCGAACAGGTCGACGATGTTGGTCAGCGTGTCGGGCAGGTCGAACGGCACCACTTCCAGTTCCAGCTTGCCCGCTTCGATCTTGGAAAAATCGAGGATGTCGTTGATGATGTCGAGCAGGTTGTTGCCGGCCCGGGCGATCTTGCGGAAGTAGTCGCGCGGCTTGGCGTCCAGCTCCAGGTGCGTGCCCAGGCCCGCGAAACCGAGGATGGCGTTCATCGGCGTGCGGATTTCATGGCTGATATTGGCCAGGAACTCGCTCTTGGCGCGCGTGGCCGCTTCGGCGCGCGCGCGCGCCTGTTCGATCAGGCGCAGCGCATTGGCCTTCTGAAAGGCCGACACGAACGGTTCCTTCAGGGCCTTGAGCAGTTCCAGGTCGCCTTCTTCGAGCGGCACCTGGGGCGCGCGGTTCTCGAACACCAGGAAGCCTTCGACGCGGTGCTCGATGCAGATGCGCACCGCCAGCTGCGCGTGGCCCGCGTGCCCCGGGATGACGCCGGCGCGGGTCAGGTAAATGTCGGTGGTGATCATCTCGCCCGCGTTGACATAGCGCGCTTCGGCCTCGATCAGGTCCATGCGCTCTTCGACCGGCGTGCCGCCGGCCCGGTCCCACACCGCGCGCACGGCCAGGGTGTCGGTGTCGGCTTCGCGCACCAGCGCCCAGGTGGCGTCGATGCCCTTGATGAACATCGATTCGCGCAGGATGGTGTGCAGCAGCGCGTCGAAGTCGAGCTGCTCGTTGATCGACTTGACGATGGCGTTGAGCTTTTCCAGGTGCTGGGTGCGCGAGTACACCAGCGCCTGCAGGGCCGCGCGGCTGCGCTGCAGCTGGCCGACGCGCCAGCGGTACAGGCCATACGCCGCCGCCGCGCCGGCCAGCACGTAGCTCAGGTAGGCCCACCAGGTCTGGTGCCAGGCCGGCAGCACGCGCACCCGGATCGACAGTTCCTCGTCGGCCCACACGCCGTCGCGGTTGGCGCCGCGCACGCGCAGGCGGTAGCTGCCGGGCGGCAGGTTGCTGTAGGCCGCCACGCGCCGGTTGGCGTCGTTCTCCACCCAGCTCTGGTCGTAGCCTTCGAGCAGGAAGGCGTAGCGGTTGCGTTTGGCGTCGGAAAAGTCGAGCGCCGCCACTTCGATCTCGAAGCCCTTGATCCCGGGCGGCAGGATCAGGCGGCTGTCGCGCTGGGCCAGCACCTGCGCGCCCGCCACCGGATGGCCGTCGGTGCGCAGGGAACTGATGGCCAGCGGCGGGCGGAATTCCCAGTTGGCCAGGCGCTCCGGATGGATCACCGTCAGCCCGCCGGTGGCGCCGAACAGCAGGTCGCCTTCCGGCGTGGCGGCGGCCGCGCCGATGAAGTAGGTCGGAAAACCCAGGCCCTCGGCCCGTGCCAGCGGACGCGCCTTGAGACTGCCGCTGTCGATCACGGCGATGCCGTTGCCGGTGGCGGCCCACATGCGCGCGCTGCGGTCCAGGCGCAGGGCCGACACCGCGGTGCTGGGCAGGCCGTCGGCGAGGCCGAGGCGCCGGAACACCGGCGCGCCGAGCGGGGTGCGCATTTCCAGCACATTGATGCCGCCGCCGTGCGTGGCCACCCACAATCGCCCGCGTCCATCCATGGCCAGCGCGCTGATCACCGGGTCCGACAGGGCGCTCTCGTTGCTCGGATTGGCGAGGATCTGTTCGATCTTGCCGGTGATGGGGTCGAGCCGGTTCAAGCCGTTGCGGGTGCCGATCCAGAGCGCGCCGCCCGGATCGGTCATCAAGGCCTGGATGCGGTTGTCGGACAGGCCTCCCGGGCCGGTGACGTACGACGTGAGCGTATTGGCCGCCGGGTCGTAGCGCAGCAAGCCCTCGAAGGTGCCCAGCCACAGCTGCCCGGCCTGCGGCGCGATGGTGCCGATGCGCGGATAGGGGTTCGCCTGCGGCAGCGCGACGCGCTCCACGCGCCGGCCCTGGTCGAGGGTGCGGTACAGCCCGAGCTGGGTGCCGATCCAGGCGTCTTGCGGGGTGGCCTCGGCCATCGCCAGCAGTACGCGGTTGGGCAGGGCGCTGTCCAGGCGCGCCGGGTCGGGGCGCAGGGCGGCGCTGCGCGTGCCGTCCGGGTCGACCAGGTCCACGCCCTGGTCGGCCAGGCCCAGCCAGACGCGCCCGCCGGAGTCGGTCATCAAAGCGGTGACGGCCGCTTCCGGCATGCCGTGGGCGCCGAAGACGGCGGCCACCGCGCGGTTGTTGGGATCATGGAAATCGACGCTGCGCTCGTTGCTGATCCAGATCAGGCCACTGCGGTCGCGCAGCATGGCGGCGGTGCGGTCGTTGGCCAGGCTCGATGGCACGGCCGCCTGGTGCAGGATGCGGCGCGCGCGGGCGCTGTCGGCCTCGATGTCGATGATGCCGCCGCCGTAGGTGCTGGCCCACCAGCGGCCGGGCACGATCTCGGTGATGGCCAGCACCATGTTGGCGTGGGGGTCGCTGACCCCCACCAGTTCCATCATCCTGCCGCGCGCGGCGCCGGCATCGACCACGCCGATGCCGCTTTTCAGGGTGCCGAAGGCGATCTGCCCGCGGCTGTTTTCGCCGAACGAGAGCACCGCGTCGCGCCAGGGAGCGTCGGCGCCGTCGGGGCCCACCGGCACTGCCGTGAACTGGCCGCTGACGGCGTCGCGCCGCGCCAGGCCGCTGCTGGTGCCGATCCACAGGTTGCCCTTGCGGTCCAGGTGCAGGGCGCGGATGCGGCTGTCCGGCAGGCTGCCGGGCACGCCCGGCTCGTGGCGGTAGTGGCGCACCGCGGTGCGCGCCGGGTCGACGTAATCGAGGCCCGAGGGCGTGCCGACCCAGACGCCGCCCATGCCGTCGCTGGCAATGGCATTGATGGCGGCATCGGCCAGGCCGTTGGCGCCGGCCGGAAAGCGGATGAAGCGCTCGTTGACCTTGTCGTACATGGCCAGCCCGCCGGTGGCGGTGCCGATCCACAGGCGCCCGCGCCGGTCCACGTGCAGGGCCTGGATGAAATCGGCGGGAATCGAATACGGGTCGCTTGCGTTATGCACGAAGGCGAGCATGCGGTAGCCATCCCAGCGGCCGAGGCCGCGCTGGGTGCCGATCCAGATGAAGCCGTCGCCATCTTGCGCCAGCGCCATCGCAACCGGATGCGGCAAGCCCTGCTCCAGGCCGATATGCTCGAACAGCGGGGTGGCCAGTTTTTCCCAGCGGTCGGGAGCGGCCGCCGCTGCCGTCGAACTTGCTGTAATGCAAATAAGAAGGTAGAGGGCGGCGATCAATGGCACCAGCCAGTGGCGCCCGTGCAGGCGGTGCGGGAGGGTGGTGGGCGTCATCGCTGATCCGCGCGCCATGAGCGGAGAGCGCGCCGGAGGGCGCGGGTATGGCGACGGACTGATGTGTCGTGGACGTTCAAGTCGGGACGCGCTCCTGTCGGTGGAATCGGATGCCGCGGCGTCCCCCGGACGGGCTCGCCTTTCCTGAAAGCATACGCACTTGTCCGGGCACTGTCTATTCGCTGAGCGGTTCGCATATTCCTTTGGCAATATTGCGCTGCCGTTTAGCGCCCAACATGTTGCGATAATCCAAAACGAAGTCATAACGGCAAGCACCGCGCGGCGCAACAGGTGAAATTGCCATCGGTTACTGCCGAAAAAAACCTCGAAGAAAATCCGAACCTTGGCGCTTGATGGGCCTCAAACCAAGCTTTCACGCTTTTGGAAGAGGAACTTCGCATGAGTAAGATTGCCATGATCACTTTGGAGCATCGCGCCGTGTTATTTGCCTGCAGCGGTTTTACCTTGTTACTTGGCGCCTGCGGTGGCGGCGGCGGGGAGAGCGAACGCGCTCCCGCTGCGGCCCCCACGCTGGCCCCCACGGCGGCCGCCAGCGTGCCCGCCGCCACGCCGCCGGCCGATCCCGTTCGTCCCGATCCGGCCGGCGTCGGCGCGGTCGACGCCGCCAGTGCCAGCGCGGCGCCGGTGCCTGACGTGGCGCCCGAGTCGTTCGCCATGTCCGGCTACGCGCCGGCCGACCAAGACCAGGCGCGCGCCACCGGCAAGCAGGGCCGCGCGCTGTATGTGTCGCCGCACGGCTCCGACGACAATGCCGGCACCGACACGCGACCCTTCCGCACGCTGGCGCGCGCCGCGCGCGCCGTTGCGCCGGGCGTGACCGTGTTCGTCGCCCCGGGCACCTACAGCGGCGGCATCCGCACCACCGCCAGCGGCCAGCCGGGCGCCCGGATTGCCTATGTGTCCACCGAACGCTGGGGCGCCCGGATCGTGCCGCCGGAGCGCTCGGCCAGCAAGGCCGCGTGGGACAACCGCGGCAACTACGTCGATATCGTCGGCTTCGACGTCGACGGCAGCGCGCACCGGGGCGGCACGCGCTGGAGCTCCGGCATCTACAACGGCGGCTCGCATGACATCATCCGCAGCAACCATGTGCATCACATCGCGCAGAAGGTGGCCTGCACCAGCAACGGCGGCGCCGCGATCGGCGTGGACGGGTATTATCGCGGCGTGCAGGCGCAAGTGATCGCCAACCTGGTGCACGACATCGGACCGGCCGGCTGCCGCTTCGTGCAGGGGATCTACGTCAGCACCACGGGCAGCGTGAAAAACAACGTGGTGTACCGCGTCGCCGAAGCGGGCATTCATTTGTGGCACGACGCGCGCAATGTGGTCGTGTCCAACAACACCGTGACCGGCTCGAACACCGGCATCGTCGTCGGCGGCGGCGACTTTTATCACACGTCCGGCCCGAACGACCATACGGCGGTGTACAACAACATCGTGTACGACAACAGGATGGGCATCTCGGAGCAGGGGCGCACGGGGCGCAACAACAGCTACCGCAATAACCTGGTCTACAAGAACAGCCGCTACGACTGGCGTCTGAAAAATGGGTTGACGCACAGCGGCACGGTCAGTTCGGCGCCGCTGTTCGTGGGCGACATCAAAGTCGCCTTGCCCAACTTCAGTCTCAGCGCGAGCTCGCCGGCGATCGGGCGCGCCACCCCGATGCACGCCGCCCCGACCGATTTTAACGGCCGTCCGCGCAATGTGTTTTCCGGCTTCGACATCGGCGCCTACCAGCATTGACTATGCGCGCCAGCGGCCATCGTCCCCGGCGGCGATGGCCGCTGGCGCACAATCCGCGTTCGATATTTTTCTTTACATCCGCTTCAAGGCCGGGTTAGTATCTGCGCCTTCGCAAGAAAACCTCACTACTGAATCGAGAACCTGACGTGCCTGTACACAGCCAACCTATCTGCTGACGATATCGGATTGACCTGCCCGGATTAGCGCCCGGTAGGCTGTGCATGCCGCTTTCCCACGACCGTTGCTGTCGTGGCGTAGTTCTCCCTTTGTCGTCAGCTCCTATCTACACCATGGAGCGCATCATGACGAACTTCGTTCACAATCTGGAATTACATAAATACCCTTCCACCCGTCACCTGGAAGGCTCGCAGCTGCAGCAAGGCGACGACGGTTTCGACAAACCGGGCAAACGCAACGATCCGCGCGCGGCCTATGCCGCGCTGGCCGGCCGCTATATCGTCGTCGAAGAAAAGCTCGATGGCGCCAATGCCGGCGTGAGCTTCAGCGAAGGCGCCGAACTGCTGCTGCAAAGCCGCGGCCACTACCTGGCCGGCGGTGGGCGCGAGCGCCAGTTCAGCATCTTCAAGCGCTGGGCCGCCGCCCACGAGAGCGCGCTGATCGAGCGCCTGGGCGAGCGCTACGTCATGTACGGCGAGTGGATGGGCAAGAAGCACAGCGTCTTCTACAACCATCTGCCGCACCTGTTCTGCGAGTTCGACATCTACGACCGCGAAAAGCAGGTCTTCCTGTCGACCGCCGCGCGCGCCGCCTTGCTCGATGACGCGCCGGTGCTGGCGGTGCCGGTGCTGTATGCCGGTGTCGCGCCACGCAAGCTGGCCGACCTGCTGGCATTGATCCGCTTTTCGCTGGCGAAGACTCCGGCGTGGAAGAACGACTTTGAAGCGACCGTCGCACGCGAAGGGCTGGACCTGGCGAAATGCTGGGCCCAGGCCGACAAGTCCGGCCTGGCCGAAGGCCTGTACATCAAGGTCGAGGAAGACGGCGTGGTCACGGCACGCTACAAATGGGTGCGCAGCGACTTCGTGCAGGCCATCCTGGATTCGAAGATGCACCACTCGCAGCAGCCCTACGTGCCCAATCAGCTGGCGCCCGGGGTCGACATTTACGCACCGCGCCTGACGACGACATGGGAAGACCTGGGCCTGGTAACCGAAGGAGGCAAGTGATGGACAATCTGACCTACAAGGCCATGGCGGCGCACGTGCCCGCGCCCGGCCAGACGCCCGACTGGGCCTGGTTCCTGCACGCGATTCCCGAACTGGCCTTGCTGGCATCGACGCCGCAGGACCCGTACTACCACGCCGAAGGCGACGTGTGGATTCACACGCGGATGGTGATCGAGGCGCTGATGCGCGGGCCGGACTACATCGACGGCAGCGACGAGGAGCGCTTCATCCTGTTCTACGCCGCGCTGCTGCACGATATCGCCAAGCCGGCGACGACTGTGATCGATCCGGACAGTGGCCGCATCGGGCAGCCGGGCCACTCGAAGCGCGGCGCGATCGATGCGCGCATCCTGTGCTGGCATGCAGGCGTGCCGTTCGCCGTGCGCGAGCATATCTGCCGCATCATCACCGTGCACCAGCTGCCGTTCTTCGCGCTGGCGGGGAACAAGAACGGCCAGTCGGCCGAGTTCCTGATCCGCAAGCTCTCGCATGAACTGGACCTGCGCCTGCTCTCGGCGATGGCGCAGGCCGACATGGAAGGGCGCTGGTACGAGAAAAAGGACGACTGCCTGGTCGATATCGAGCTGTTTCGAGAAATGGCGCGCGACGAAGGCTGCTACGGCACGCCCAAGACGTTTGCGGATACGCACACGCGCCTGTCGTACATGCGCGGCGCCGGCATCGCGCCCGATTTCACCCATCACCGGAACCCGGGATCGCGCGTGACGGTGATGTCGGGCTTGCCGGCGTCGGGCAAGAACCACTGGGTGGCGGCCAACCGGGCGCGCTTGCCGGTGGTGTCGATCGACGACGCGCGCGAAGAACTGGGGCTGCGCCACGGCGCCAACGAAGGCGCGGTGGCGCACCGGGCGGTCGATTTCGCCAAGGAGATGCTGCGCGAAAAAGCGCCGTTCGTGTGGAACACCACGCACCTGAGCGCGCAGATGCGCAAGAAGACGCTCGACCTGCTGTATGCCTACGATGCCGAGGTCGAACTGGTGTACCTTGAACAGCCGCCGCAGGTCATCTTCAAGCGCAATACGCAGCGCGATACCAGCCTGCCGAACAAGGCGATCGAGCGCATGCTGTTCAAGTGGGAGGTGCCGCTGCCGACCGAGGCGCACGTGGTGCGCTATTTCTCCTAGCTGTGCGCGACCCTGACGGCCGGCGCGCATGCAGGAAACAATGATGTCCCGGTCCTGCCTGACAAGCCGGTCACGGATTCATTCGAAGCCGCCGGCATACCCGACCACGGAACAACGTCGTGTTCACACGGCCAGCATCCAGTGAGGCGTGCATGAATATCCGAGCAGTCTGCGCGCACCGCTCGCCACAATCGCCGGCTCGTCCAGCGAGCGGTAAGCGGCGGCCAGTTCCAGCCCTGCCATGGCGGGAGCCAGGCGTTTGCGCAGCCGCGGCGACTGTGGCCCCAGATGTGCATGCGCCCAGGCGATCAATTCGGCGGTGGCAGGGGCAGGGGCCAGCGACAGGAAGAAGATCATCTGGCGCCACGCGTAAGCGGCGTTCTTGACCGCGCGCAGTTCAGCGTGGCTGTTGTCGCGCCGGACCTGCTGGTCGCGGCAGATCCACTCGAAGCATTGCTGCGCCATGCCGTAAAACCGCGGCCGCAGTTCGTCGACCAGTCCGAGCGACGATACCAGTGTGGCCAGGTTCTGGGTGGTGAGGATCTGCTGCTGCTCGATAATCATGGCATTGCCGGCCACGCGGCCATTGCCGTAGGGGATGCCCGCGCGCTCCTCGCACAGGCGAAGGAGCTCTTTTTTGTCGCTTGAAGCCTTGCCCGTCGCCTTGGCCGGCTTCACGAGTTCACGCAAGCGGCCGCGCTGCCGGACATCGATGCCGTAGTAGCGGCAGTACAAACTATCGTCCAGCAGCGCCGTCGCGTGCGCGGCCACCTTGGTGAATTTGGGCGAGAACGCGCCCTCGAATATATCGGCGGCCAGTTCATCCACCAGCGGCAAGTCCAGTCCCGCGTTCGCCGCCAGCGCGCTCATTTCCTGCAACAGCGGATTAGGGATCATCGTGTGGGGGAACGAAGTCAGTGTCAGCACGGTGATTTCTTCGAGCGTCCTGCGGGCGAGTGTCCGAGGCTGCAGGCCGTGCTGCCGCTCGGCGTTGACGGCGGCAAGCCACGGCAGCTCGTGCAGTTGCACCTGATGCTCCAGATTCTGCAACAGCAGGGAGCGGCGGCGACGGAATGCCTGGTACAGCGCGCCGTAAAGGTGTTTCAGCGAGGGGTCTTCGATCGCAGCGCCGTTGATGGCGGCGCTCAACTGCGGCAGCACGCAGCCCAGCGCCTCGGCCGAGCGGACGACGCCGCGTTCGACCAGCGCGGCGATGGTATCGATGTGGCAGCGCTGGAGCTTGGCCAGCAGGGAGGAAGGAATCGCGCTGCCGGCGCCTTCGCCGAGATTGGCCGCTTCCGCCGCGGTGACTGTCACGCCGACCGGAGCCAGATCATCGATTCCGCCTTCCTGCGGGTAGGCACGCAGGCGCTCGGCCAGTACGCCGGCCAGCAGATGGTGCGGCACGCCTCGCACCTGCCTGGCCTGCTCGCTGCGCAGCGCAGCGCATTGGGCCGATCCGGGAAGGCCGCGTTTGCCGATATACCTGGCCAGGATGAGACGGATCTTGCCGACGTCGCGCCCCGTCAGCGTGGCCGGTTCCTTCACGCAGATGCGCAGATAGTCGAGCAATTGCGCCACGCTGTCGTCTTTGTGCCGGGTCACGCTCTGCCCGTACCACTCGTGCAGCAGGGCCTCGCCGCGCGTGTGCCATTGGGCCGGATAGTGGCGGCACGGCCAGCCGCCGGCGATGCGGAATTTGCCGGTGACGCCGTCGCGCCATGCGCCGCTGGCATCGATATCGATCGACGGCGGCTCACCCTCGACGCTATCGATAAACAGCTGGACCACGCGGTCATACAGCGGCAGCAGCACGCGCACGGTATCGCGCTGCGTCATGATGCGGCGGTTCGGTGCGCGCCGTTCGTGCAAGGCCAGCGCCACCTCACGCACGGGCTTGAGAAAGACGCGCTCGCCGAAGCGGCGTGCTTGCGCAGCGGGCGCCGGAAAAAAGCGCAAGCGGTCGAACCAGGGCGCGATGGCACTGAGCACCTCGCGCGCCGCATCCGCTTTGCCATGGCGGGTGAGCCAGGCCACGACCAGCAGGGCGCCTTCCTCGGGCACGTTGACGTCGTAGCAGCCTGAGTCGAGCAGGGCGTACAGGTCCGCCATCCCGTCGTCGGTCAGCAGGCGCGCGTTGAGCCAACGGCGCGCATCGGGCGCGGGCGCCATACCGGCCGCGGCCAGTGTCTGCAGTTCGTGGTCGAGCAAGGCGCCGCCGGCCTTGAAATCGCCCGTGGCGAAGCCGCCCTTGACGATATCGGGCGTGACCCAGGCGGGAACCCCGGCCAGCGGAGTGCGCGAGCCGACGTCGATCGATCCCGTCAACATGCCGGCCATGACCTGCTCCCACTGCCGCGCCTTGTCGCGCGCGCGTTCGCGCACCTGCGGGTCAGGGTGGTCGGTGTTGGTACGCAGGGCGGCAGCCAGTTGCAGTGCCGCGTAGCCGGGCGCAATGCGGAGAGGTTCCGCGCCGGAAGCGTCGTTATCCACGTGGTATCCATTGAAATGAAGTGTTGGGGTCCGGAAGCTGGAATCGAACCAGCACCTACTCAGTTAAAAGCCGAGTTCTCTGCCATTGAGTTATTCCGGAATTGTTTGCATGGACGCGGCGCCCAGCAGCATTGATGAAAATCAATGCTCAGACGACCACACTAGCAGCTTTGCCAACTTTACTCAATGCACTGGCGAAAAATGTTTTGTTTTATGGCGCCGTTGAGTCGACCGGCGCATACAGTCCTGCCGCGCGCAGCGCCTCGCGCATGGCCATCACAGTGGCCATCTGATAACAGCTGATTTTGGAGTCGGTGCTGTTGTACGCCCCGTCCACGACGCGGATGCGGCAGCCGCTGAGATAGTCGCCGTCAAACGCGTCTTCTGCCAGCACGTGCTTGATGCTGCTGATTACCGCGTCGAGGAACATGACAGGAATCTGTTCCTCCGACACTTCCCAGCTTAATGTGCAGCCGTATTCCGGTACTGGTTCCAATACCAGATCGATCACGCCGAAACGCCCGGGAGGCCCCATCTGGCGCACGAACCTGCCGGTACCCGTGCAGCGCGTGTGCAGCGGGACGCCACGAGACCCTGGTGTAAGCAGGTAGATTTCCATCAATGCCGCTCCGCTGCCTGGCGCGACTCGATTGCCTGAACTCCGTCGCACAAAGGGCAAAACGAGGTGAAGGTGTCAAGCACGGCGTCGGCCGGCATGGCCGGGAAAATCGCCTTGATCAAATCGGACGGCGCATCGAACAGTTCCGCGAAGCCGCACTTGCCGCATCCGTGGATAAGCCAGGATGGGCGTTCCTTGATGTACTTCTCGCTGACCATCAGCGGGTGGCCGGTGCCGGTGGCGATGAAGCGGATCGATTGATTGATGCGCACCGTTTCCAGCTGCGTTGGAGCGATGATGACGCGTCCCGTAAAAATATCTCCCTCCACGCCGGTGATGGTCACCCAAGCGAGTTCGGGATGCGCACTGGTCATGCGCCGGCCGCCGTCGTGGATGATGACCTGAATGTCGTCCGGATGATTCGGATGAAGCTTGCCCGCCAGGGCGGGATGCGTGCGCCATTTCATGACGTTGTCTTTCTTATTAGTGCGATTGCAGCGCAAAGCGCGGAAAAAAGGGCCGGGAATCGCTTCCCGGCCCCGAAACTACTTTACACCATTGCTACGCGGCGATTGCCTCGGCGCGTTGCTGCATGCGCGGCGCGTGCCTTGCATACACCGCGCTGGCAAACGCGCGCCCTTGCGAGAGCGAACGCAAACTGGTCGTGTGGCCGAACAGATTCGCCAGCGGCACATCGGCAACCACTTCAACGCGGCCGGTCAGCTCTTCGATGCCGAGCACCTTGCCGCCGCGGCGCTGCAGGTCGCCAATGACATCGCCCGCATTCACGGCCGGTGCATCGACGCTCACCGTCATGACCGGTTCCAGCATCAGCGGATGTGCACGCTTCAGCCCGGCCAAGGTGCCTTCCTTGGCCGCCACCGTGAACGCCATGTCGTTGCTGTCGACCGCGTGGTAGTCGCCATCGAGCAGGGTCACCCTGACGCCCGTGACCGGGTAGCCGAGAGGACCTTGCGCCAGCGCCTGCCGCACGCCTTTTTCGATGGCCGGAATGAAATTCGCAGGCACAACACCGCCCTTGATCGCATTCTCGAAGGCAAACACGCCATCGAACTGTTCAACCCGCAAAACGACGCGTGCATACTGCCCGCTGCCGCCATTTTGCTTCGACACTTTGCCTTCCAGTTCCACTGCGGGCCCGGCGATGGTTTCGCGATAGGCAACCTGAGGCGCACCCACCGTGACTTCCACGCCCGTTTCACGGCGCACACGCTCCAGCACCACGTCCAGATGCAGTTCGCCCATGCCCCACAGCACCGTCTCGCCGCTGAGCGGATCGCTTTCGAGGCGCAAAGACGGGTCTTCGCGACGGAAGCGATCGAGCGCGGCGAGCATCTTGCCACGGTCGCCACCCTTGCCTGGTTCGATCGCCAGCGCCACCACCGGTTCACCTGCGTGAATGGTTTCCAGCACCAGCGGCACGGCTTTGGTCGACAAGGTATGCCCGGTCAACGCATCCTTCAGGCCGGCGATGGCAATAATACTGCCGGCCTGCGCCTGGGCGACGCCGGTACGGCGGTCCGCATGGATCACATACAGCCGGCCCACGCGCACCGTCGTTTCGAGCGACGCATTCCACAGCACATCGCCTTCGCGCAGGGTGCCGCCGTACAGCCGCACATACGACAGCGAACCGTGGTCGTCGTGCACCACCTTGAACACCAGCGCCGCCAGCGGGTCGCCGTCGCCGGTGCCAACCGTCACCGGTGCACCGTCCAGGCGCGCCACGGGGGCCGCGCGTTCGTCGGGCGAAGGCAGCCAGTCGATGATGGCGTCGAGCAGCGGCTCGATGCCGGCATTGCGGTACGCCGAGCCGGCAAGCACCGGCACCGCGCGCCGTGCCAGCGTCATGGCGCGCAAACCAGTGCGCACATCCGCCGGCGACAGCGTGTCGTGCGCCAGGAAGGCGAGCGTGAGCGCGTCGCTGGCATCGGCCGCCACTGCGGCGGCGTGTGCATAGGCTGCCTCGGCCGCAGCGTGCAGATGCGGGGGCAGGGCGCTTGCGGTCATCAGGCCAGCCGCATCCCAGGCGAGGAAACGCTTGCCGAGCACGTCGATGGTGCCTTCAAACGCATCGCCGGCGCCGACCGGAATGCTCAAAGGCACGGCCAGGGCGCCAAGGCGCGACGCGATCTGGCCCACCACGCGGCCGAAGTCGGCGCCGGTGCGGTCCATCTTGTTGATGAACACAATGGTCGGCACGCCGTGTTTCTGCGCCTGGCGCCAGACGGTTTCGGTCTGGGGCTGGATGCCGGCCACGCCGCACAGCACCGTGACGGCGCCGTCGAGCACGCGCAGCGAACGTTCGACTTCGATGGCGAAGTCGATGTGGCCGGGCGTATCGATCAGCGTGAAGGCGTGGCCGTTCCAGGCGCAGCGGGTGGCGGCCGCGCCGATGGTGATGCCGCGTTCTTTTTCCAGGTCCATGCTGTCCATGGTGGCGGTGCCCTCATGGACTTCGCCGGTGCGGTGGATCTCGCCGGTTTTCAGGAGAATGCGTTCGGACAGGGTGGTTTTGCCGGCGTCGATGTGGGCAATGATACCGAAGTTGCGCGAGTTGGCGCGAAGGACTGTAGCAGTCATGATGGTGCTTTCTAACATAGCGAGCGGTCGTGGATTGTCTTTGGGGACAAGCGCCGCGGGAGCCATGCGACCACCCTTGTTCAGTGATCCCGCGCGCGTTCTTCGTCGGCTAACTTCATGATATATATGCTCCTAAGCAACTACTGTGTGTGGGTGTGGCAAGCGAAACTGCAAAAACAAAAAAGGCCCGAAGTGGGCCTTTTTTTGATGGGTGCTCGTCAAGAGCGAATCAAGGGGCGCACTGTCGCGGCCCGGGACGTTGTGAGCAACGTGCCGGGAGGGCGAAGGTAAAAAAGAGGATGTCCATTGAGTTCATGGCCGCAAGCTTATTGCCCCGTTTGGGAAATGTCAAGCCATTATTGTGTTGTTGATTCGTCACGCGGAAGCGCATTCCAGACCGTCCCCGCTATGGTGGGACGGGTATTTTTTCAAAACATTGAATATAACCAACATTTCAGCGTGCTCTGATGTGAAAATACTGCTTTGTTGCACAATGAATATTTACGCTGGCGCGCACATGCCGCGCGAGTGCCCGACAACATCGCAAAACACAGCAGGAATTTGAATATGAAACACCTCTCCAGCCGCTATGCGTGCGGCCTGATCGCCGCGCTACTGCTCTCGGCGTGCGCCACGCAGGAAACCGGAACGGCAGATGCGGCATCGGCCGGTAACGGCGCGGCCCCGGGCAGCCTGGTCGCCAACGGAAAACTGACGCCGGAAGGTGAGCTGCGGCGCGAACGCGCGTTCAAGGCGTATCAGGCAGGGAACAAGGCGCTGGCGTATTCCGAATGGCTGGGGATCGCCGAGCAAGGCTTCGGCGAGTCGCAGTTCAATATCAGCGTGATGGAGAGCGATGGCGACACCGGCGCGCCCAACGTGGCCAAGGCCCTGACGTGGCTGCAGAAGGCGGCCGATGCCAATTATCCGGAAGCCCAGTTCCAGCTCGGCCAGCGCTACAACAAGGGCGATGGCGTGACCAAGGACGTGGCCAAGGCCGTGGCTTACTGGCGCAAATGCGCCGCGCTCGGCGAAAACCGCTGCGCGTTCAATGCCGCGGTGGCGCTGGCATCGGGCCAGGGCGTGCCGCAGGATCGTGCCGGCGCGATCGCGCTGTT
Source organism: Massilia scottii (assembly GCF_030846495.1). NCBI lineage: Bacteria > Pseudomonadati > Pseudomonadota > Betaproteobacteria > Burkholderiales > Oxalobacteraceae > Massilia > Massilia scottii. The sequence goes on from NZ_JAVCWM010000001.1 coordinate 226,540, forward strand.
CACCGAAGCGGCCAGCGGCCCGACGGCCCTGGTGCCGGCGCAGTCCGAACTAGGCAAGATGTATCTGCAGGGCAGCGACAAGGAGCGCGACTACGCCAAGGCGCGCCAGTGGCTCGAACTTGCCGCCGCCGGCAACGATACCGATGCCCAGTACAACCTCGGCGTGATGTATGGCCAGGGCTTCGGCGTCAAGGCCGACAAGCGCAAGGCTGTCGCCTTGTACCAGCGCGCCGCCAAGCAGGGCCATCCGATGGCATCGAATAACCTCGGCGGTGCCTACCGCTTTGGCGAGGGCCTGCCGAAAGACCAGAAAAAGGCCGTGGCCATGTTCAAGCAAGCCCACGACGGCGGCGACATGCAGGGTACCGTCAACCTGGCCGACATGACGTTCAAGGGGTGGGGCGTGCGCGCCAACAAGACGGCGGCAGTGGAACTGTACAAGGCCGCCGCCGATGCCGGCCATCCGGTCGCACGCTGCCGTTACGCGCAGGCGCTGCGCCATGGCGACGGCGTGGCGAAGAATGCCGGCCAGGCCAACCGTCTGCAGGAAGCGGCGAACAATGCGAATACGCCTTGCGACAGCGATGCGCCGCTCGGCGAGTGGGTGGTCAACCGCAGGACCAGCGGCCGCTCCTGAACGGCATGGATGAGCGCTGACGGCGGCGCGGGCAGGGCAGGGCGCATATGCAATCCGGTTGCATTTGCGCCCGTCTTGGGCTATGATTGTGTTTTGCAACACAGTTGCACCAAGCAGCGCGAGTCTGGTCAGGTCGATGATAAAACAAGTAATTGGAGTGGCGGACTACGCCGGCATGACGGCGGCCGCATTGTGCCTGCTGCACTGCCTTGGGCCGCCGCTGCTGATGGCCGCTTTTCCCCTCATGAACTGGTTTCCGCATGACGACGGCCTGCATGCCTGGCTGCTGGTCCTGGTCGCACTGCCGGCACTGATTGCCCTGGTAGCCGGTTTTCGCCAGCACCGGCGCGCGCTGGTGCTGGCCTTGGGCGCGTGCGGTTTCGCCTGCTGCTGCGCGGCGGTGCTGGTCGCCGGCCCCCGTTATGGCCACGGCGCCGAAGCCATTTTGACCAGCATCGGCGGCCTGTTCATCTTCGCCGCCCACCTGAAAAACCGTTCGTTCTGCTCCGGCTGCACGCTGGCCAAACAGCCCGGCTGCTGCTGACCGTTCAGTTGCGCGCGGCGGGAAGTCTCCGCCCGCGCAGCCAGTCCGGCAACGTCTCCGTCCCCACACCCCATTGCCTTGCCATGTAAGAAGCGAGTTGGACGCAGCTCTGCGTGTCGACGAACATTGATCGCATACAACGCCATGCTGCGACGAGGAATATGATCACACGAAACTAAACAGCTAACCATCCCGGCAGGCGCACGCATGCCGAAATCAGAAAATGAAACGCAGTATCCGGGATATGACATGCCACAGCGCTTTGGGAACATCGTTATCGCCGACTTCCGGTAGTTTGCCGGCGCCCGCAATCACGCTGCCTCCTTGCGCACGCCATGCTTCGCGACAGGCCGTTATCTGGCGGGTCGAGGCGGCCGCCGGGCAGGTGCACTGCGCGCACACGATGGCGCCGGACGCATTTGCCGTCCCGCAGCTAAGGCACGACCAGATGTAGTCAGGCATGTTGAGTGATCAGAAAAGAGAAGCTGCCGATGATACACGCTGGCGCCGGCAATACGGGCAAAGCGCTTATCCAGGCACCGTGCTTTCTTGTATCATGAGCGGCTTTGATTTTCCGGTCAGGATCGCCCCGATGTTTGCTTTAAAATTGAGCGCCGCTGGCGCCTTCTCCGCCGTGCTGTCGTGTGCCGCCATGGCGGCTGGCACGCCGGTGCGCCAGTCGTCCCTCGACCTGTACGACCACGCGCGCCACAACGATATGTTCGACGGCGGCAGCGAGGAACTCAAGGCACGCATCCTCGCTGAAATCGAAAAATTCTTGCAGAAGCAGGGCGGCTCCAATGGTGCGTGACAGACGCTGGATTGCCGCCGGATGTGTGATCGTGGTCGCGTGCGGCATGGCGACGCGTAAATATCCCTCGGTGTTGTCGCATTACTTCGGAAACTATCCGGGCGATGCGCTGTGGGCCTTGCTGGTGTTCCTGTTGTGGGCGTTTTGCCTGCCGCGCGCAAAAACCGGCACGCTGGTCGTGCTTGCGCTGGGCACAGCGTTCGCGGTCGAGTTTATGCAGTTGTACCAGGCGCCGTGGATCAGGCAGGTGCGCGCCACGAAAGTGGGGCATCTGGTCCTCGGCAGCGGCTTCGACTGGCGCGATCTGGTCGCCTACACTGTGGGCGTGAGCCTCGGCGGCTTGCTGGACCGGGCGCGTGCGATGCTGCGCTAGTGGCTGTGCGCCGCACCGCTTTTCTCTGTCGGAAGATCGTTGCCCGCGTTGGTGGCCCGCGACTTCGCCGCAACGGTGGCCAGTAATCAGGCCGGCGGCCCGGCCATTGTGACGGCGACGCTCATCCTCTGTCACAATGCGCCAATAACGCCCGGGCGCAACCCCGTCCCTAGCGGGCGGCCTTGCGCTTGACTGGCGGAACCTGCAGGCGCTGCTGCAAAAACGCCACCACGGCCGCTTCTTCCGGCTGCAACTCGTGCAGATCCTCCACCAGCTCGCGCCGTGTGCTCTCGCGCATCGCCTCGAGCACGGTGCCGTCCAGGTAAGCGTCGAGAATGGCCGGGTGCACATAGCACTTGCGGCAGATCGACGGTGTGTTGCCCAGCTTTTCGGCCACCGATTCGATCGCGCGCACGATGTTTTTCTTGGCTTGCGCTTCGGAATCGAAATTCTCGAACTCCTGCAATGCCAACGCCGCCAGCACCGTGCCCGACCAGGTACGGAAATCCTTGGCGGTGTAATCCTCGCCGGTAATGTCGCGCAGGTAGTCGTTCACGTCGGACGAGTCGACCGTGTGCGCGTTGCCGTCGTCATCTTCGTAATGAAACAGTTCCTGCCCCGGCAAGTCGCGGATGCGGCTGATGATGCGCGCCAGGCGCCGGTCTTCGACCTTCACATTGTGGAACACGCCGCTCTTGCCGCGGAAACGGAACTCGACCGCCTTGCCGTCGATGCGCACGTGGCGGTCGCGCAGGGTGGTCAGGCCGAAGGATTTGTTCTGGCGCGCATATTCCTCGTTACCGATCCGCATCATGGTCGCTTCCAGCAGGTACACGATGGTGGCGAGCACCTTTTCGCGCGGCAGGCCGGGGCGTTTGAGATCGGCGCCGACGGTGCGGCGGATAGCGGGCAGGGCCTTGCCGAAGCTGATCATGCGTTCGTATTTGACTTCGTCGCGCAGGTTGCGCCATTTGGCGTGGTAGCGGTATTGCTTGCGCTGTTTGGCGTCGCGCCCGGTGGCCTGCAGGTGGCCGTTGGCCAGCTTGCAGATCCACACATCGGTCCAGGCCGGAGGAATGGCGAGCGCGCGGATGCGTGCCAGGGTGTCCTCGTCGGTGACGGTCTCGCCGCTGGCGTCGAGGTAGATGAAGTGCTTGCCCTGCGCCTTGCGCGTGATGCCCGGTGAGCTGTCGCTGACGTAGCGCAATCCGGCGGATTTGGCGGCGGCGAGCACGTCGCCTGAGGGCGCCGGGGTCGGGGCGCTGGGTTCGTCTCTTTTCATGGTTGACTCGGGTGCAGTGGGAACATGCGCGGTGCTGTTAGTGGCATGCGAAATACTACACGCGGCTGGCCCGCTAAGCGGTTCGTTTCACACCCGGGCCGATGCGCCGCCGCCTTACCGTGCCGGGATGGACAGCATGGTGCGCAAGTGAACGCCTGACCGGTCGGTAAATTGCTAGAATCGCACCCCGCCCATGGCCGGCGCGCCGCTGGAGTTCGTGTAATGACGTCGATGTGAATCTGATAATGAGAATGCTAATGTCTAAAAAACGCTATTCGGGCTGGCCTTGATGGGTGCGGCGCTGTCCGCAAGCGCCGCGGGGCGTGCGGTTGCTGCTGACATCCGATGCAAGCCGTCGCCGCCAGAAGCAAGCCTCTTCACAGACGTGAAGTGTTCGCATGCGCATCGGCGAGCTTGACCTGAACGTCCGCTCGGCGGGCAGCGGTGCGCCTTTGCTCTGGGCCCACGGCATGATGTCGTCGATGGAAGCGGAAGACGCGCTCGGCATCCTCCAGTGGCAGCATTTTTCCGCCTCGCTGCGCCTGGTGCGCTACGACGCGCGCGGCCATGGCGCCAGCGCGGCATGCGCGCCCGCTACCTGGCACGCGCTCGGGCAAGACATGCTGGCCCTCGCCGACGCCCTCGGCGAAGACACCTTCATCGCCGGCGGCTGGTCGATGGGTTGCGCCAGCGCGCTGCACGCCGCGCTGCACGCGCCCGTACGCGTCGACGGTCTCGTGCTGATCTTGCCGCCCACCTTGTGGGAGGCGCGCATTGCCCAAGCCGCACTGTACCGGCGCGCCATCGCGCTCGCGCAGTCGGTGGGCGGCGCGCGCTACGCCCGGCTGATCGCCAGGGATGGCGGCGCGCTGCCGCCCTGGCTGCTGAAAGCCGCACCGCACCTGGCCGCAGCCGCCCGCTACGGCATGCGGGACCTGAGCACGCCGGGCATGCTTGCGCTGTATGAAAGCGCGGCGGTGTCCGACCTGCCGCCACGCGCGGCCCTTGAGGCGCTGTCGGGCACCCCGGCCCTGATCGTCGGATGGGCCGGCGACCCGACCCACCCGCTGGCCTCGGCACACGAACTGCATCGGCTGCTTCCCAATTCAAACTTGTTCATCGCACAAGACCATCAGGACGTGCTGACTATTCCCACCCGCCTGCGCGAGTTCGTCCAGGCAACCGCCGCCAGGCGTTGACCGTCTCGACTTGGCGTAGCGCAATTATCGCCACCCAAACTGTTGTTGTTGCGTCCCATGGTGATATTTTCCACGGGAAATAATGTACACTCAGGAGCATCAGTACGCTGGCGCCACACCTTTGCGCCGGCCGTGCACCGGAGGCGCCCGCACCAGGCGGCCCCCGGAATTTCCCCGGCCCAGCCCCGCCGATTCGTCGTCTTTACAACTAATCCGACAATCGCCACACACCTCATGTTTACCCGTCGCCGCTGGATTCCTGGCCCCGTGTCGCTCAAAGCGCGCTTTTCGCTGGCCGTTGGCATGCTGATCGTCCTGACCGCCACGGTGCTGACCGTCGCGGCGGTGCTGATCGTGCAGCGCGGCATCGAGACGGTGGTGGGCGAGCGCGAAGCGTCGCTGATCAGCCAGGTGGCGCGCGACCTGGACAACAAATTCCTGATCCGTCAGCAAGCCCTGATGCGGCTGGCGCACGACCTGGAAGTGCGTCCGCACCCATCCGCCGCTTTCCAGGACAAGCTGGAGCAGTATCACAGCATGGATGGGTTTTTTACCAATATGTCGGTGCTGGACGCCCAGGGCGAGCAGGTTGCCAACATGGACTATCCGGATACGCGCGGCCAGCTGAATTTTTCGACACGCGATTATTTCCTCGACACCATCCGCACCGACGGCCCGGTCATCTCGCGCCCGCTGCGCAGCCAGCTCAGCGGCCGGCCGGTGGTGATCATGACCGCGCCCATCCACGACAAGGGGGGCCAGATCAGCCATATCCTGGTCGGCACGATCGACCTGGCCAAGGACAGCTTCATCAAGGAACTGTCGATCGGGCAGGTTGGCAAGACCGGCTACTTCTATATCCTGAGCCGCGAGGGCGTGTTCGTCTCCCATCCGGACGAACGGCGCATCCTGCGCAGCATCGACGATGGCGGCAAGCGCGCGCCCTCGGTCGACCTGGCCCTGGGCGGCTACGAAGGCACGCTGCGCTCGGCCGCCGACAGCGGGGCCGACGCGCTGGTTTCCTACAAGCGCCTGGCCAGCACCGGCTGGCTGCTGTGCGGCGTGTATCCGTCCGCGGAAGCGTTCGCGTTCGCCAACAAGATGCGCTGGAACGCGGCCATCATCGCGGCCTTGCTGATGCTGGTGATCGGCCCGGTCGCCTGGTTCATGATCGGTCGCCAGCTGCGCCCGCTCAAGCGCCTTGGCGCGCGCATGGCGGCCGGGCGCGGCGCGGTGGCGCAGGACGAGCCGTATGCGGACGATGAAATCGGCGAACTGTGGCGCGCTTTCGACACCCTGATGGCCGAGCGCGACCAGGCCGAGCGCGCCGTCGCCGACAGCGAGCGCAACCTGCGCATGGTGGCCGACAACGTTCCCGCGCTGGTCGGCTATGTCGACAGGAACGAGCGCTTCGTCTTCGGCAACGAGCGCTACAGCGCCTTCTTCGGCATCTCGGCGCGCCAGATTCCCGGCAAGAGCGTGCGCGAGGTGATCGGCGAGGCGCTCTACAAGGCCAGCAAGGCTTACCTGGACGCGGCGCTGAGCGGGCGCGCGGTGCAATTCGAGCGCCAGGTCATGCGCCGCGGCGTGCCCCAGTGGGACCGGGTCGCCTACAACCCCGATATCGACGCGGCCGGCGTGGTGCAGGGCTACTTCGTGCTGGTCGACGACATTACCGAACTGAAGGCCACCCAGCAAGTGCTGGCGATGAGCGAAAAACGCATCCGCACCATCGCCGACAACATGCCGGCGCTGATCGGCTACGTCGATACCGAATACCGCTACACCTTTTGCAACCGCGCCTACGCCACCATCACCGACATTGCCCCGGAACAGATCGTCGGCCGCACGGTCAGCGACGTCTTCGGGCCCAAGGTGTTTGCGGCGGTGGCGGCCCAGATGGCGGCCGCGCTGGCCGGCAGGCGCGTGTCGTTCGAGCGTCCCGCCGCCGAGCTCAAGGGCGAACGCTACCTGCAGACCGAATACATTCCCGACATCGGCGCCGACGGCAAGGTGGCCGGGTTCTACACGATGGTGATGGACATCACCGAGCGCAAGGCGGCCGAACTGGCCCTGTCCGCCCAGCAGCGCCTGCTGCACACGGTGACCGACAACCTGCCGGCGCTGGTCAATTTCATGGACCGCGACGGCCGCTTCGGCTTCGTCAACCGGCATCACGAAAGCTGGTTCGGGCGGCCGCTGGCGCGCATCCACGGCAGCCTGGTGAGCAGCCTGTTCTCGCCCGAAGAGGCCGAGGTGCACCAGCGCGCGTTCGACGACGCCATGACCGGCAGCACCGTCAAGTTCGATTTCGCGCGCATGCAGGGCAACGAGCGGCGCCACTACCAGGCTACCTACATTCCCCAGGTCGACGCCGCCGGCAACGCGGTCGGCGTGACCGGCCTGGTCAACGATGTGACCGATTCCAAGCTGCTGGAAGAACAGCTGAGCGCGCTGGCGCGCTTCGACGCGCTGACCGGTTTGCCGAACCGCACCCAGCTGACCGAGCGCATCGGCCGGGCCCAGACCCGCAGTGCCCGCAACGGCAACGTGATGGCGGTGATGTACCTGGATCTGGACAAGTTCAAATCGATCAACGACAGCTTCGGCCACAGCGGCGGCGACACGGTGCTGGTCGAGTTCGGCCGGCGCCTGTCGGCCTGCGTGCGCCAGAGCGATACCGTGGGGCGCCTGGCCGGCGACGAATTCGTCATCCTGCTCGAAGGCTTGCAGGACGTGTCCGAGTGCGCCGTGGTGGCGCGCAAGATCATCAAGGTCATGGAAAAGCCGTTCGACATCGACGGCGTGGCGCGCATCGTCAGCACCAGCATCGGCGTGGCGACGGCGGAAAACGGCCGGGCCGGGGTCGACACGCTGCTCAAGCATGCCGACGACGCGCTGTACCGGGCCAAGGATTCCGGGCGCAACCGGTATGCCATGACCTCGGTAAAGTAGTAGCACAACATGCAGGATGGAAGAACTTTCCCCATGTCATGCCGCCGCGTTTCTTTGGCTTTCCCGCAGGAAAATCCGAAATCTGGCATTCTGCGATCTGGAATTCCATTTGCAGGCTGTGCATGAACTATCTCGCTCATATTTATCTGGCCCGTTACAGCGACGAGGCGATGCTGGGCGCCTTGCTGGGCGACTTTGTCAAGCCGAACTCGGGCGCGCAGTTCAGCCCCGACACCGAAGCCGAAATCCTGATCCACCGCAAGGTCGATACCTTTACCGACAGCCACCCGGTCGTACTCGCCGCCAAGGGTTTGTTCGACGGTCCGGGGCGGCGCTATTCCGGCATCCTGCTCGACGTCTTCTACGACCATGTGCTGGCCCTGCGCTGGGCGCGCTATTCCGACGTGCCGCTGGCCGACTTCATTGCGCGTTTTTACGGCGCGCTGGGCACCCACGCCGGCGTGCTGCCGCCCAACCTGGCCAGGATCGCGCCATACATGATCGAGCAGGACTGGCTCGGTTCGTACCAAAGCTACGCCGGCATCGACATCGCGATCCGGCGCATTTCGACGCGCCTGTCGAAAAACGGCGACGTGATGCGCGATGCGCTGCACGACCTGAAACGGCATGCCGAGGCCATCGCCGACGGCTTCGACCTGTTTTTCCCCGAATTGATCACTTTTGTAGAAAGCCAGCGCAATGAAAGACAATAAACACTATGCGGCGATTTGCCAGTTCTACGGCGACACCCGGGCCGAGCGCTCGGGCGTGCTTCTGATTGCGCATATCGATGAAGGCATTGCGCTGCTCGACGCCATCGGCGCACCGCTGCGGGCCATGGAAGCGTTCTGCATCCATCCGCTGGTGCAGGACGATGGCGCGCTGCTGGCCGCGCTCGCGCCGGAATCGGTGTTCCGCGCGCACCAGCCCGATGCCGCGGTGGTGGCGCTGGCGATGGAATACCGGCGCGTGGCCAATGCCTATTTACCGCACCATTGCGAACGGGCCGACGATGCGATCGAACTGAGCGGCGTGGACGAGGTGAACCAGATGCTGATCGCCGATAAGGTCCAGAACCGCAAGGATTTCGAGCGCCATCACCTCGGCAGGCATGCGCGCAGCGATATCTTGCAGCTGTACTTTGCCAACTGGCTGCGCCGGCTCGGCGTGTCGGAGGAACGCTACGCGCAGTTATGCGGGCGCGCCTCGGCTGCGGCTGCGGCGCCGCAAGGGCTTATTTCGGCCGAGGCGGCGGCAGAACCGGGTTGAATTCCATCGACCAGATCACCGAATTGATTTTCCAGCCGCCGGTGGTGCGCACCAGCTGCCAGCTCTCCTGGCCCCAGTTCGATTTGTAGCCGTCGGCCACATAGCTGTAGTCGAAATAGACCTGGGCCACATCGCCATTCGAGTCGATGCGCACATTGTCGAACGTTTCTTCCACCGGATGCGGACTCTCGACGATGTTGTCGATAAATGCGGTCGCGCTGCCGGTCCCGGAAATCTTTTTGATATCCGGTTTGGACTGGGCCTTGCGCCGCTCGTTCGCCATCTTGACGCTGTTATCGGTGACTACGCCGATCCACGGAATCGAGGGCGAATACAGCAAATCCATGAAGGCCGGTTTATCCTTCCTGATCACGGCGGTGCGAAACGTCTCGACCACTTTTTCGAGGGCCGCGATATCGGCTGTGGGTGTGGTGCTGCTGGCGGTGGCGGCGAATGCCGGCGCGGACGAGAAAACCAGTGCTGCGATGAACCAGTGTTTCATGTAATCCTTTACGTTGATATGGTCACCGCTAAATAGGCGGATGCCGGAACGGCAATGTAACACGGCAATCGACGGCAAGATTGGCCTTTCGATATGCATATCCGGCGGCTTATTTCAGCCGCACGCGATGCGAAAAATGGAGCGCCACGGCCAGCAAGCCAAGCGCGCCGCCCACCAGCAGCGCGGCTGCCCCGACGTGCGCGATGAGCAGGCCGGCCACGCCCACGCCCATGGCCTGGCCCATGAAAAAACAGGATGCGAACGCCGGCACCGCTGCGTGCCGGCGGCGCCCAGGTAGCTGGCGCCATGCGCCTGCGCGCAGCGCTACACTGGCGCAAACGTGCCATACATGGAGAAGGCGATGAGCTTACTGGGCGGGTGTTGTTGCGGAGCGGTGCGCTACGAAACGTCGGAGCAGGTATTTCATCAAACGATTTGCCACTGCCCGACGTGCCGGCGCGCATGCGGCGCGCCCAACGTGGCCTGGTTCAGCGTGGCGCGTTGGGAGTACCGCGTCACGGCTGGCACGCCGGCGCAGTTCCATTCAAGCACGGACGTCACGCGCACCTTTTGCGGCGCCTGCGGCACCCAGCTGACCTACGCCCACGACGGCAGTCCGGACGAGATCGACGTCACCACCTGCAGCCTCGACAACGCGGAAACGCTGGCCCCGCTCGACCATACCTTTACCTTCTACCGCCTGCCTTGGGACACTGGCGAGGACGGCACGCCGCAGTACCTGCGCACCCGCAGCGAAGGCTGATCCGGGCGGCGCTCAGAACGAATAGACGAGCGTGAGCGAGGTCTGGGTGTCGGTATTTTTCTTGTCGGCCGGCACATTCGTATCGTTACGCGCGATGAAGGCCGCCTTCATCTGCATGGTGCCGTTGATCTTGGTGCTCAGGGCCGCCTCGGCAATCGAGTGCGTGTTCGAGGTGCCGCGCTCGACGCTGACGATTTGCGAGAACAATGCGTTCTGGCTGACCTGCCAGCGCATGGCGGCGGCGCCGCGCACGGTAAAGCCGCTTTCGGGTTCGCCCGTGGCGCGTTCGCCGCTGAAATAGCCCGGACCGATTTCGATGTCGACGCTGGCCGCCGGCGAATCGTACCAGCGCGTGCTGCGCCCGACCGCCATGGTGCTGTACCTGCTGTAAGCGCCGAACTTGTCGCCCACGTGGGCCGCCAGCACGAACAGCTTTTCGTGGTCCTTGACCAGTTTGTAGGCCGCCTTGGCGGAGAGTGAATAGCGTTCGGCCGAGCGCCGGGAGGTACTGTTGCCTTCGCCGTCGCTCACTTCGTCTTCCTTGAAGTGACCGGCGGCGACGTACTGGTTGCTCCAGTCATCGAGTTCCTGGCGCACATCGATTTTCCCCGTGACCGAGTTGCCGGCGGTGTTGCCCGAGGTACTGATGGCGCCCAGTTCGGCGGAAGTGTGCCAGCTGGCGTCGGGGAGGTCGTCGGCGAAGGCCGGGGCGAAGGCCACGGCCAGCGCGAGAAGCGGTAGGAGTTTCATGAGCGTGTTGATGCGGGTGAAAGATTGCCGGCATTGTAACCGAGCTCGGGTTTGGCTGCCCGTCCCGCTGCCGCTCGTCTCGTCGTTCCAGCCGTCCAGCCCGGGCGCCCGCCGCGCGATCGGCGCAAAAAAAGATTGAACTTCATTTTTGCGCCGGTGGTCTATAGCCACTTTACTGTTGCTGTAATGCGTTCCTGACGGGGCTGCGTCTTTCTCGGTGGAGATCGACCTGCGTTCGGAAGTGAGGGGGGGCATGGCCACGGCACCATTTTTTTTGCGCCGCACGCCTACCGCTGGTTCTCAAGGCAGAAGTGGCCGCATCCGGGCTGGCCAGCTTGGCTATGGTTGACTCCTTCGTGGCTAGAAGCGGTATGAGTTTCATGAGGGTGTTGAGATCATTGCCTGATGTACGAATCAACGCAGCCGCAGGAAGTTATTGCGCCTGCATCTAAGGAGTCTGTCATGCCTATTTCGCTTGATCGTCCCATATCTCTCCCAGCGACGAAACCGCCCCCATTCGTCTTTTTCCCTACAGTACGCGCACACAGCTTTTGGCGGTATTTCTGGCCGTTTCAATCTGTAAAACAATTTATGTTAACTATCGCAGAAAGCCTGGTCGCGGCCATCATATGTATCTTACTGGCACCTCAGTCAACGCGGCCAGATGCCAGGGCCTTCCTTGCTGTCGGTTTTCTCCTAGCCGTACTACGCAAGAACGGGTGCGAGGCATTACCAAGCAAAATAACAATTGCAAGCACCCGCGGCCCAGCTCGCCAGTTGATGCCAATGATCGAGCAGATTTTTGTGGAGCGTGAATATACGCGTGCCCCTTTGCCCGCCAGTGGCGACCATATTCATTTTCTTCCGCCCTTGGCTGCCGGCCCAAGCTGGTTTTACTCACCTGAGCAGGATATCGAGTTAGCCGTAGTTTACGACAATATCATTGAAGTGCGAGGGCCTAAAAACACGCTTTACTCGATTGAGATGTTCCTGCGCTGGAAGCTGGAGGAATAACATGGCCACGGCACCGTTCTTTCGCGGCGCGCGCCTGACGTTGATTTTTCAAGCGGAGGTGGCCGAGTGCGGACTGGCCTGCCTTGCGGTGGTCGCCTCCTACCTTGGCTTGCGCACCGATCTGGCGACACTGCGCGGACGCTTCCGCACATCACTCAACGGCGCCAGCATGCTGACGCTGACCGAATACCGTCGTACGTACTGGCTTGCGATGAAAACCGCCACCATTAACCGCAACTGTGGATCCCACCATCCCCGGCGCGTCGAACGCGCCGTTTTTTACTGCAGACCTGCCAGACGCTGCGAGCGGGCCGACTGTGCGGCGCTGTCCTGCAACATCAGGCTATGGCGGGCCGCCTTGAGCGTGGCGATGTCGCGTGCCAGTCCGCCGCCGGCGCCGGGCTTGCGCACCACCGGCAGTTCGCGCCGCGGCAGCGCCGACTGCGAGGCGGTGTAGCGTTCGACAACAAGCGCCGTCACGGCCGCGGCCGCCGTCGATTCGCCGCTGACGATCGTCTGGCGCTCATCCTCGCCCTCGGCCTGAGGCTCGGCACTGGCCGGCTCGGTTCCGCTCGCCACCACCACCGCCACGGCCTGGGCCTGTTGCGGGCAATGCGCATCGGTCAGCGTGACCTTGCCGTCATGGTCGATGCACTTGACGATCGCGATCGCCGGATCGGCAAACACGGTCGATGAGAGCATCAGGCCGGCGAAGAAAATGCTGCGGGTAAGGGTAGGGTGAATCATGGTCGTGCTCCTGTTTGCGAATGAGTCCATTTTGCGCAGTTCGTCGTTCCCTATCTGTTCGTTACCACACGCTGTTGTTTTTACATTGAACTTTCGAATGGGAAATTATTATTCCTGCGCAAATCGGTGCGCACGGTTGGGCGCATCGGGCCACGGCGCGTATGAGGAAAGTACAATGTTTCACATAAGCGGGCTCAGCATCCGCACTTATGACAGGCGGCAATTCGCATGCGTATCCGGACCTATTTGTTCCTGATGGCCGCCGGCATCCTGGTGCCGGTGGTGGTGTTCGCCGGGCTGGCCCTCGGCATGCTGCAAAACGCCGAGCGCGAAGCCGCGCTGCGCGGGCTCAAGGAAACCTCGAACAGCATCGCCTTGCTGGTCGACCGCGAGCTCTACAGTGCCGAAGCGGGCCTGCGCGTGCTGGGCGGCTCGCCCTCGCTGGCGCAAGGCGACCTCAAGGGCTTTTATGCGCAGGCCCGCCGCGCCAACCGCGGCAGTACCGGTTGGACCGTGCTGCTCGACGAGCATGGCCAGCAATTGATCAATACCATCCTTCCCTACGGCAGCGCCTTGCCCTCGAACACCACTCCGGCGCTGGTGAAACACGTGATCGCGACCCAGAAAACCTATGTGTCGGACGTCATTCCCGGCCCCGTGGCCAAGGGTCTGGTGACCACGGTCAGCGTGCCGGTGCCGATCGACGAGGGCAAGCGCTATGTGCTGTCGGTGGCGTTTTCGACCGACCATTTCACGCGCCTGATCGCCAGCGTCGATATGCCGCCCGGCTGGCTGGTCGGCATCATCGACAGCCAGGGGCGCTTCATCGCGCGCAACCACAACGCGGACGGCCTGATCGGCAAGCCGGCCCGTCCCGAACTGGTCGCGGCGGCGCGCAAGGCGCACAGCGGGCAGATCCGCCACAACACGCTCGAAGGCACCGAAGCGTACGACGTGTTCACCCATTCGACCCTGTCCGGCTGGTCCCTGGCCGTGGCAGCGCCCGTGGAGCTGATCGAACGCTCGGCGCGCCACGCCGCCTTCGTGGCCGGCATGGGTTTGCTGGCGGCGATGCTGTGCGCGGGGGCGCTGGCCGTGTATTTCGGGCGCCAGCATGTGCGCTCGATCGCGCGCGCGGTCAAGGCCGCCACCGACCTGGGCGCGGGCAAGGCGCCGCGCCGGGTGCGCTCGCGCGTGGACGAGATGAACGAGCTGCACGACGCCCTGCATGCGGCGGGCGAGCAGATGCTGCAAGCCCAGGCCTACCGGCGCAACGCCGAGACCGAGCGCCAGGCCCTGCTGGACGCCGAAAAGACAGCGCGCCAGATGGCCGAGCAGCAAAACAGCGCCAAGGACCAGTTCCTCGCCATGCTCGGGCATGAACTGCGCAATCCGCTGGCCCCGATCAGCACCGCCGCCCAGCTGCTGCGCCTGCAGCCGGACGACGCCAAGCGGGTGCGCTACGCCAGCGACGTGATTTCACGCCAGGTCGAGCACATCAACAGCTTGCTGGGCGACATGCTGGACGTCTCGCGCGTCACGCGCGGGCTGGTCACCCTGAACATGGAAGAGATCGAACTCGACGCCGTCCTCGACCGCGCGCTGGAACAGACCCACAGCCTGGTCGAGGCGGCGCATCACCGGGTCGAGCTGGCCCTGCCGCCGACCCCGATCCGGATGCGCGGCGACAGGACGCGCCTGACCCAGATCTTCGCCAACCTGCTCAACAATGCGGCCAGGTACACGCCGCCCAACGGCCGCATCGGCATCGATGCCAAGGTCGATGACGGCCACGTCGTGGTGACGGTCAGCGACACCGGCGAAGGCCTGGCGCCGGAACTGGCGCCGCGCGTGTTCGACCTGTTTTCGCAGGGCGAGCGCAAGCCGGACCGCGCCCAGGGCGGCCTCGGTCTCGGCCTGGCGCTGGTGCAAAGCCTGGTCCGGCTGCATGGCGGCAGCATCACGGCGTCGAGCCCGGGACCGGGGCTGGGCAGCAGCTTTACCGTCACCCTGCCGTGCGAGCCCAGGGACAGCGCGCCGCTGCCGCCGCGGCGCCGGCGCGGCGACGGGCGCGGGCCGGCGCTGCGCGTGATGATCGTGGACGACAATGTCGACGGCGCCATCAGCCTGTCGCTGTTCCTCGAAGCGGCCGGCGGGCACAATGTGTGCACCTATTACGATGCCGGCGCGGCATTGGCCTGGGCCGCGTCGGAAGCGCCGGACGTGTTCATCCTCGACATCGGCCTGCCCGACATCACCGGCTACGAGCTGGCGCGCCGGTTGCGCGCCATGGCGCAGTTCCGCGACGCGCTGTTCATCGCGCTGACCGGCTACGGCCAGCCGCAGGACCGCGAACAGGCGCGCGAGGCCGGTTTCGACCATCATCTGGCCAAGCCGGCCGATCCGCAGCACGTGCTGGAACTGCTGAGCCGGCCACGCAAGGCGGGGGCGCGCCGCGCCGCCAGCGTGCGCAGTTAGCCGCCGAGCGGGCAATTTGTTACCATGTCGGCTCTTTCGTCATCCATCCATCCTCCCATGCCCAAAAACAAGCGCCCCGTTCCCCGCAAATCCCACGTCCCGGCGCAGGAGGATGACGATGTGCTGGCCCAGCAGCTGGCCGATCTTGCGCTCGCGCTGGCCGAACAGGAACACGATGACGATGGCGACGCCGAGGCGCTGCGCCTGAAGGACGTGGAATTTGGGCGCCTGCTGCGCAACGCCTTGCGCAAGAAGAACGACGAGGTGCTGTACGGCGCCATCGAACGCGCGCGCTATACCGATGCGGGCGCATACCAACTGCTGCGCGAGCGCACCGAAGAAGCGGCCGGCAGCGTCACCCTGCGCCGCGAACATGGCCCGGAAATGGAAATCAACGCCTTTGCGCTGCCGGTATTCGTGCACAGCACGGGCGGCCTGAAGGAAGCGCAAGGCTTTGCCGACGGCGACGCCTTCGAGCAGCTGGTCGAGAGCTTCAAGCAGGGCGGGCTGGAAAGCCCGCAAGCGACGGTGGTGATGATCAGCCACGCCTACGACCTCGATGAAGTCGATGCCATCACCTACAGCCACCTGAACGACATGGTGCGCGACGCGGCCGGCTCGATGACCGAAAAGAAACTGGTGGCGCGCCCCGCGCTCGAACGCAGCATGACCGGCTGGGCGCAAACGCATTTCGGCCCGGCCGACAAGGCGGTCGAACTGCGCTTCCTGCTGGGGTTCGCGATGAAGCGCGCCGACGACCCGTTTTACGCGGCCCCGGCCGACGAAGCGGCGGCCGATGCCTGGTTCGAGGCGCGCATGGAACGCTACCGCGCCTGGACGGTGCAAGCCGCGCCGCTGGTCAAGCGCTGCCTGGCGGCCGATCCGGCGGCGATCGAGCTGCACTTCTTGTACCAGGATCTGTTTTTCGGCGCCAAGGAGCAGGGCGTGGCGGAACTGGCGATGCTGCAGATGATCACCGACGTGAATGCGGCGCTGGAAGCGGGCGCGGTGCCCGCCGGCGAGGTGCGCGCGGTGGTCGGGCCGGCGGCGGTGGAAGATGAAATGGTGATGCGGGTCAATCTGAGCGACCCTGCGGGCGTGCTGCTGGCCTCGCTGGAAAAGCCGCTCGACGTGGCCGCCGACCTGCAGGGCGAGGTGGACGACCTGTGCGACGCCCTCGGTTCGCTCGGCATCACCGCCATCCAGGTGGCGCAGCGCTTCGGCGAGGATGGCCAGCCCCAGGGCGCCGTCGCTTACGCAGGCTAGGGGGCGCGCAACAGCCAGCCGAAGAACAAGAAGCGGTAGCGCAGCCTCCGAGGGGCACGCCCGGCGCCGTCAGGATCATCCGGCCGTCACGTCGTCAGCCGCGCTTGACCCACCAATAGTGATTCCCGTTGTGAATCACATGCACGTCGGCGCCGCCGTTGCCGACGACAACTGGCGCGATGCCCGGCAAGACCGTGTCGATGTGCACCGTGACGGCGGGCGCGTCGCCGTCCGGATAGAGCTCCCCCAGCACATGCTGCGTAATGATGTCGACCACGCGCGTGGTCGCCGGCAAATATCCCCCGCTGTCGACACCGGCGAGGTTGGCCTGTACCAGGGAGGCTCGTATCAGCGCCGCCTGCGCTCTGGTTATCTTCCTGCCCACCGCGTTCGCAATCGCGAAGATCAAACAGTTGTTCCCGTCAGAATCGCCATATTGCAGCGAACCTCCATAGTGCTGCGCCAGCCCCTCAACGGTTTTCTGCTTCTTTCCAGTTGGAAGATTTTTGTTCGTCACCAGATTCTCAAACTTTTTCTTGCCGAGACCGTCTAATGGCATGGCTTTTCCATGAGGCGACTCCGCGAAGTCCTGCAAAGCTTCGTCGTAGCGCCGGACCCGGGTCTTCGCCCGTTCCCGCTTCGGCTCTACACTGGCGAGCAATTTCTTCTTTTTGTTGAAAGTGTCGAAGTCCTTGGCTGTTTTCCGGAACGGGCCACGAAGGTGTTTCCTCAGCAAACCATGCCGCCCCTCCAGCATTCCCAACAATTTTTCATGCTTGCGTAAGGCGCGCCGTGCAGCCTTCAGTTCGCCGGCATCGTCGTTCTCCTTTGCCTCATTCATCCGTTCAAGGTCCATCAATATTTTGCGGTTCAGTATTTTTATTTCCAGGCCAAGCGTGTTCAGGAAAGTCTTGCGCTTGCGCTCCCGAGTGCTCAAGCTGTCCTGTTCGCTATATATCAACCCGGTATCATCCTCGCTGTCGGACGACGACGCTTCGTCGAGCGATTCGTCGTGGTCGCTGCGCTTCATGCGAAGCGCCTTGCGCAGATATCGATCCGTGTCCGTTGCCGTACTGCCTTCCTGCTCGGCGATCGTCTTCATGAACGAGTCGGTAAGGATACGCCGGCCCGACCGCGTACGCTTGGCTCCACGCTTCGCTCCAGCAGTGCGCTTTTCTTCTTCTTGCTCCGCAAGGTGAGCATCGAGGAGCATCTTTTTGTTAAGTAAAAAAATCGCCTTGTTTTGCGGGTAGGTGAACAAGGTTTTTTTCTCATTCGGAGGAAAGCCGATGTCAATCGGGCCGGGATAGATATGCCGCAGCCTCTTCATCGAGTCAGCTCCTTCCGGCAGCTGGGGTAACATGCGCGTCAAGCCTGCGCCTTTCGGCAATGCCATCCACTTCTTCGTGTTGTCCAGTTCTTTCTGGCGCCACGCATTTTCGTTCAGCCGCTTTTTGCTCACCAAGTTGGGCGGTGTATGGAAATTCTGAAACATCGACATGTGAAACGGGATCAGTTGCAGGTCCTGGTCAAGCGCGGGGTCGAGCGGGACCTGCCCATCGCGCAATGGGATCTCGGTGCCGGAGCGCACCGCCCCGTCGATTGCGTCTTGTTTTCCATCATGTCGTTTAAGCGCTGCATGCAAGGCCTTCGACATTTGCGCGTACGAATAATCGTTATCGCCCTCCTTGCTGATGTCTGCCAGCGCGCCCGTCCGCCGCCGCTTGGTCTTGCCTACCGTGGTATACACGCGCCTGGCTTTCTGGTCCGAGCGCACTGTGTATGTTTCCGCAGCCAAGGACTCATCGTTTGACTGTTCGTCCAGGGATTCCTCATCCGACGAATCACCATACGACGGTTCTTCCACGGATTCATCTTCCGACGACTCACCGCCCGGCTCTACTTCCATGGATTGCGAGTCGGACGACTCGTCCTTGTTCGACCGGTTCGACGGCTCTTCATCCTCTTCATCCGACTCGTCGTCACTGAACCGTTGCACCACCGCGCTGGCCGATCCCGTGATGGCCGTTCCTGGCTGGACATTGCGTTGTCCGCCGTCCACACCCGCGGATTGCAACTGCGCCGCCTTCGCGCCCATCACGTCGGCCTCGTGTTCGTGGGCCTTGTCGTCGTTGACGAGCACGCCGCCATGCATCTGCATCGTCGGCTTTACCCGTCCCTGCGCCTGCTGCACCACATGCCAGGCTTCATGGGGTAGATGCCGTTCCTGGCCCGGGGCGATGTGAATGTCCGTTCCCTGGGCATAGGCGTGCGCGTTGAGTTGGGCCGCTTTTCCGGAGTTGTAGTGCACGCGCACCCCATCCATCCTCATGCCCGACAGCGTTTCGATGCCAGTCTTGAGCTGGTCTGGCAGGCCGGTGCGGTTGGGTACCGCTGGGGCCGCGCCCTGCACAAAGGCCGTCGATCCTGTTGCGCCGCGTGGGGATGCCGCTTTTTCCAGCCGCTGTGCGGTTCCACCACGGATCATTGCCTGTTGCGACAGCTGCGCCGCCATCCTTGGGCTGTGCGAAATGAGATCCGCAAGCTGCCGTTGCACTACCGCAGCAGGGCGCTGATCGACCAGTGCCCCCGGCTTGGCCGGGGATGGAACCTTGGCAGCGGTAGCATCCTGTTGCTCTGCAGCGTGACTGCGCGTGAAAACGGCCATAGCTCCTCTCGTTACGTGGCACTGATGACTCGCAGGGCCCTCGACCAATGCCCGGAGCGGGTGCGCAGCGCGGATTGCGCAGCTGGAATGAAGCAATAGAAAAAGGCTACGTGGCATAAAAGACTACACGCTGCATCGCCCCCTGTCCACAAATCGTTGCCGTGCAATGTTGCCGCCCTGGCGCGGGGCGACGGTTCGCTGTCGACAGTGTCGCACCGCGGGTCGGCTATCTACCGATCCCGGCCGCAACGCGGCGCGCCAGCTCAGGGGGTAAGCGGACGCGGCTTTCCGACCCAGTACCCCTGCGCGAAATCGACCCCGATCGCCTTCAGGCTGGCCAGGATGGACGAGTCGGTCACGTATTCGGCAATCGTCTTGCGCCCCATCATGTGGCTGATATCGTTGGTAAAGCGCACCATTTCAAAATCGACCTGGCTGGACGACATCATCTGGATGAACGAGCCATCGATCTTGATGTAGTTCACCGGTAGCTGCTTGAGGTAGGAAAACGAGGTCATGCCGGTGCCGAAATCGTCCAGCGAAAAGCGGCAGCCGCGCGCCGCGAAGGCTTCGATGAAGGTAATCGTCTTTTGCATGTCGGCAATTGCGCCATTTTCCGTGATCTCGAAACACAATTTGTCGGCCGGCACGTCGGAAGCGTCGATCAGGTCCGCCGCGAACTTGTGAAAACTGGGGTCGCCCAGGGAGCGGCGCGACAGGTTGATGCTGCACGTTTCCAGCGCCTCCATATGCTCCGGATTGCTGGCAAGCCATTCGAGGGTGCGCTTCAGCACCCAGCGGTCGATCTTGACGATCACGTCGTAGCGCTCGGCGGCCGGCAGGAACACGGCCGGCCCGATCGGGCCATTGCGGCCATTGCGCATGCGCAGCAGGATTTCATAGTGGCGCGGGGCGTCGCCATCGTCGAGCGGCAGGATCGGCTGGTAGTACAGCTGCAGCTGGTCGTTCTGGAAGGCGTGCGTCAGGCGCGTGACCCAGTGCATGTCGCTGCGCCGCTGGGCAAAGTCGAGGTCGCCCTTGTAGTGTACGTAGATGCGGTTGCGCCCGCGGTCCTTGGCCAGGTAGCAGGCGTGGTCGGCGCGCCGCATGGCTTCCTCGACATTGATGGTGCCGGCGTCGATCGGGGTCAGGCCGATCGAGACGCCGAGCTGGAAGACGCGGCCCTTGCAGACGTAGCGGAAGGTGCGGGTGGCGTCGAGGATCTTTTGCGCCACCGCCGTCGCCTCATCGACATCGCAATGCTCGACGATGAGCGCGAACTCGTCGCCGCCGATGCGCGCCAGGGTGTCGCGTTCGCGCACGTGCTCGCTGTAAGTGCCGGCCAGGCGCTTGAGCAGGTCGTCCCCGGCCTGGTGCCCGCAGGTATCGTTGACCACCTTGAACTGGTCCAGGTCCATGTAGAGCAGGGCGGCGCTGGCCCCGCCCGGGTGCTGTGCGCGTTCGATGGCGCGCTCGAGGCGCAGCTCGAACTCGCGCCGGTTGACCAGGCCGGTGAGCGCATCGTGGCTGGCCTCGAAGCCGAGCCGGCGCAGCAGGCGCTTCGATTCGGTGACGTCGTGGATGATCAGTACCGTGCCGATCAGTTCACCGTCATCGAGGATCACCGGCGCCACGGCGTTCTCGACTGCGAAACGCTGGCCTTCCCGGCTGATCAGGGTGGCATGCGGCAAGGTGTCGGTGGTCAGGTGCTCGCCCAGGCAGCGCTCGATCGCGGCGAAGGTGGCGTCGCTGGCGCCGTATTCCTCGATCTGCAGCACATCGCGAAAGCGCAAGCCGCGCGCGGCCGGTTCCGCGATGCCGATCATGCGCTCGGCGGCGGGGTTGACCGACATGATGACGCCGCCGCGGTCGGCGGTGATCACGCCGTCGGTGATCGCGGCCAGGGTGACCAGGGCGCGTTCCTTCTCGGCGGCGGCCGCCAGTTCCATGTGTTTCCGCTTGCTGACGTCATGCAGCACGGCGATGGCCACCCGCGCCACGCCGTCGCTGTCGACGATGGCGGCGGTGGTGACGTCCAGGTGCAGGCGCTCGCCGTCGTCGCGCTCGTACACCAGGTCCTGGATGCGCGGGCTGTCCTGGCCGTTCACGGCGCGCCTCAGCGGCAAGTCTTCGGCCCGGATGCGGGCCCCGCTGGCGTCGACGAAGGCATAGCTGTCATAGTCATGGAAACTGTTAATGCCGGAAAAATCGCGCCCCATCATGCCGGCGGCGGCCCGGTTCTGGTAGGTCAGCCGGCCGGACGGGACGTCAGCCAGCACGATGCCCGAGGGCATTTGTTCAAGGATGTCGGCGAAGCGCGAGCGTTCCTGGCGCAGTTGCGTCAGCAGGCGCTCTTTTTCTTCTTCGGCCAGCTTGAGGTTGTCGATCCCCACGCAGGCGCCGAGAAACTGCATCGGGCCTTCATCGATACCGCGGTGCCAGTTGGCACGCAGAAAGAACCACTGGCATGCGCCATCGCGGCGCAGGAAGCGCAACTCGGTTTCGATGGGGGCAAGGCAGGGATCAAGCTGGGTCTTTTCCAGCAAGGTGCGAAAGCGGGCGCGGTCGTCGGGGTGCACGAACTCCAGGCAGGCATCGAAATCGAGCTCGCGCGCTTCGCCCTCGTGGCCGAGCAGTTCGAGCAGGTGGCGCGATACCTCGACCTGGCCGCTGCCGACATTCCACTTCCAGGTGCCGGCCTGGGCCGCATGCAGGATCAGGTCGATTTCCTGTTTTTCCTTTTCGCACTGTTCGAGCAGCCGGTGGTGGGTCAGGTCCATGGTGATCTTGGAAAAGCCCAGCAGTTGTCCGTCGTCGCCGCGCAGCGCGGTGAGCGCGATGTGAGCCCAGAACAGGCTGCCGTCCTTGCGCTTGCGCCAGGTTTCCTCGCTATAAAAACCCATCTCGGCCGCCTTGGCCAGGTTATGCTGGGGCCAGCCGCGTTCGCGGTCCTGCTCTGTATACAAGAGCGACAAATGGCTGCCGATGGCGTCGTCGGCCGTGTAGCCCTTCATATCCTGGGCACCCCGGTTCCATACGGTAATATATCCGTGTGGATCCATCAGGAATACCGCCACGTCGCGGATCCCGACCACCATCAGGCGGTAGAGCTCGGCAGTTTCGTGCTGCGGCAATGCGGAAGCCAGGAATCGTTCGGACATGCGATACCCCCACCTTAGGAAGGTGCAAAAAAGCTTAGATGGATGGGGCCGCCGCAAGTTCCCGGGTTTTTGAAATTTTTTATATGCTACACAATTGACTTTTATTCATCGTCGGCCTACATTGCCAGCTTGACCCTGGGCGACCGCCACGAGGCACATCGGACACCCCATGATCGACCAGAACAGCCAGTCAGAGAGCAAACCCAAAGGCAAAATCAACATCCTGCTGGTGGACGACCAGAGCGCCAACCTGACCGTGCTCGAGGCCGTGCTGGCCGACCTCGACGAGGTGCTGGTGAGCGTCACCTCGGGCGAACTGGCCCTGCGTGAATTGCTCAGCCGCGACTTTGCCGTGGTGCTCATGGACGTGCACATGCCGACCATGAGCGGGTTCGAGGCGGCCGCGCTGATCCGCAGCCATCCGCGCGCGCGCACGCTGCCGATCATCTTCCTGACCGCCGCCGGCGACGATCCCTGCCATGTCGAACAGGCCTACGCGCTGGGCGCGGTCGACTACCTGACCAAGCCGGTCAGCCCGGTGATCCTGCGCGCCAAGGTGGCCGTGTTTATCGACCTGTACCGCAAGACCGCCGAAATCGCCCTGCATGCCCAGGCCAGCCACCTGGAAGCGCTGCGCACGCGTGACGAGCGCATCCGTCTGATTCTCGACAACACCCGCGATTATGCCTTCATCGGCACCGATACCGATGGCATCGTCACCGAATGGGAGGGCGGCGCCGAAACCATCACGGGCTGGTTCGCGGCCAAGGCGTGCAGCCAGCCGAGTGCCGTCATTTTCACGCCCGAAGACCGCGCCGCCGGCGTGCCGGAACACGAAATGCGCCTGGCGCGCGACACCGGCCGCGCCGACGACAAGCGCTGGCACGTGCGGCGCGACGGCACGCGCTTTTTCGCCGATGGCGTGATGGTGCCGCTGCGCGACGAGTCCGAACGCCTGCGCGGCTACGCCAAGATCTTCCGCGACGCCACCCCCGAACGCCTGGCCGCCGAGCAGCTCGAAGCGTCCGAACAGCAGCTCGGCGAGTCGCGCCAGCGCTCCCAGCGCGCCGAGGAGGGCATGCGGCGCCTGGCGGCGGTGGCGGCGCAGTCGTCCGACTTCATCGGCATTGCCGGTTCGGACGCGCGCACCAGCTACGTCAACCCGGCCGGGCGCCGCCTGGCCGGACTGGCGCCCGACGCCTCGGTCGGCGAGTACGGCATCAGCGACTTTTTCGCGCCCGAGTGCCGCGCCTTCGTCGAGCAGGTGGTGCTGCCGGCCGTGCGCGGCGCGGAGGGGCGCTGGGAAGGCGAGTTGCGCATGCGCAACTTTGAAAACGACGCCACCCTGCCGGTGTACTACAAGGGCTTCGCCGTGTGCGACGACGAGGGCCGCAATATCGCCCTGGCCTCGATCACGCGCGACATCACGGCCCAGAAACAGGCCGAAAACGACTTGCGCCTGGTGGCGGCCGACCTGGCCGAGGCGGACCGGCGCAAATCCGAGTTCCTGGCCACCCTGGCGCACGAGCTGCGCAATCCGCTGGCGCCGATCCGCACCGGCCTGGACCTGATCCGCATGTCGTCGGCCCCGCCCCAGAGCATGTCCAAGGTGCACGAGATGATGGACCGCCAGCTGGGCCATCTGATTCATCTGGTCAACGACCTGCTGGACGTGGCGCGCATCACGCGCGGCAAGATCGAGCTCAAGCGCGAGGCCAGCGACGTCGCCACCCTGGTGGCCATGGCCATCGAAACGAGCATGGCGGCCCTGAACGCGGGCGGGCACAGCTTGAGCGTCGAAGTGGCCGGGGAAGCCTTGCCGCTCGACGTGGACGTCACCCGCATCGTGCAGGTGCTGAGCAACCTGCTCAACAACGCCGCCAAATACACGCCGGCCGGCGGGCGCATCGTGCTGCGCGCCGTGCGCGAGTGCGACGACGCCATCCTGTCGGTGCACGACAGCGGCGTCGGCATTTCGCAGGAAGACATGGGCACCCTGTTCGACATGTTCACCCAGGTCGGACGCAACCTCGACCGCTCGCAGGGCGGATTGGGCATCGGCCTGTCGCTGGTGCGCCGCCTGGTGGAATTGCACGGCGGCAGCGTCAGCGCCGTCAGCGATGGACGCGACCAGGGCAGCACCTTCACCGTGCGCCTGCCGCTGCGCAGCGGCGTGCTGGCGCCGCCGCCGCTGCCATGCGCCGGCGCGGTGCCGGCCGCCCTGCGCGTGCTGGTGGTGGACGATAACGTCGATGCCGGCAACAGCCTGGCGGCCCTGCTGCAGGCCCTCGGCCACAGCACCGACGTGGCCGCCGACGGCGAACAGGGCCTGCTGCTGGCATCGCGCCGCAAGCCGCACCTGGCCTTCCTCGACATCGGCATGCCCGGCATGAGCGGGCACCAGCTGGCGCGCGCGATGCGCGCCACGCCGGCGCTCGATGGCGTGCTGCTGGTGGCGCTGACCGGCTGGGGCGCGCGCGCCGACGTCGTCATGTCGCAGCAGGCCGGCTTCGACCGCCATCTGACCAAGCCGGTCGATATCGCCGCGCTCAACAGCGTGCTGGCCGCGGCCGCGATCGCCACGGCCACGCCGGCGCGGCGGCTGCCGTGACACGCGTGCAGACCGTCTCGTGCGGTACCCTGGTACTCAACCCGGCCGGCCAGCTGCTGCTGTGCCATGTCACCAATACGGCCAGCTGGGACATTCCCAAAGGCATGCAAGACCCGGGCGAGACCGAGCTCGAAGCCGCCATCCGCGAACTGCAGGAAGAAGCCGGCATCGCTTTCGCAGCGGAGCGTTTCGAAGACCTGGGCGGGTTCGCTTACCGCAGCGACAAGCGGCTGCACCTGTTTCGCGTGCGCGCGGGCGCGGAGCTGGCCAGCCTGACGCACCTGGCGTGCACCAGTTTCTTTCCGCATCCGGTCAGCGGCGAGCCGACCCCGGAAACGGACGCCTTCCGCTGGGCCGGCCGGCGCGACGTTGCCCGCCTGTGCTGGCCGCGCATGGGCAAGCTGCTGCTCACGCTCGACTGGTAACGGTACCGGCTCAGGCCGGGTCGTGGCGGCGCAAGTGGTTCGACAGCAAGTCGGCCACCGACGCCAGATCCACCGGCTTGGTCAGATGCAGGTCGAAGCCGGCGGCGCGGGTGCGCTCGCGGTCGGCGCTGCTGCCCCAGCCGTTCAGCGCCACCAGCAGCGCGTCGTCGTGCCGGTCGTCGGCGCGGAGGGCGCGCGCCAGTTCGAACCCATTCATCCCGGGCATGCCGATATCGAGGAACATCACCTGCGGACGGTGCGTGGCCGCCATGGCCAGCGCGCCGGCCCCGTCGTTGGCGACCTCGGCCGTGTGGCCGATCAGCGTCAGCAGTTCGGCCAGGGTGGAGGCGGCGTACACATTATCGTCCACCACCAGGATGCGCAGGGGCGCGCCGTTCGCCATGGCAGCGCCGGACTGCGCGTGGCGATCCGGCAGCGGCGCCGCCACGCCAGGGGGCGCCAGCGGCAGGCGCACGCTGAACACGCTGCCCAGACCGAGCCCGCCACTGGCCGCGGCGACGCTGCCGCCGTGCTGCTCGGCCAGGCTGCGCACCAGCGACAGACCGATGCCGAGCCCGCCGCACTGATGGTCCGCGCGCCCGATCTGGCTGAACATGTCGAATACGCCCGCCAGATCATCCGGCGCGATGCCGATGCCGTTGTCGGTCACCGAGATCAGCACGTCGGCGCCGCCCTGGCGCGCCGCCAGCGTGATGCGTCCTCCCTGCGAGGTGTACTTGGCGGCATTGTTGAGCAGGTTGCTGAGGATCTGGCGGATCCGGGTCGGGTCGGCGTACAGCGCCAGCGGCTGCTCCGGCACCAGCACCTGCAACTGGTGCGCCTTGCCATCGATCAATGGGCGGCTGGTTTCGATGGCGCCGGCGACGAGTTGCTGCACGCTGGTCCATTCGGGCTTGAGGTCGATCTTGCCGCGCGTGATGCGCGCCACGTCGAGCAGGTCGTCCACCAGCGCCACCATGTGGCCGAGCTGGCGGTCCATGATGTCCTGCATGCGCGCGGCCACGGCAGCGTCGCCGCCGCTGCGGCGCATCACCTGCAGCCCGCTGCGGATGGGCGCAAGGGGATTGCGCAGTTCGTGCGCCAGGGTGGCCAGGAACTCGGTCTTGCGGCGGTCGGCCTCGGCCAGGTCGGCCGCCAGCCGGCGCAGCTCGGCGTCGGCCGCGACGCGCGCGCTGATATCGGTAAACAGGACCGCGACCAGCCGGCTGCCGGGGCCGCCGACGCGGGTGGCGTACACGTCGTACCAGCGCTGCATGGCGCGCGCCTCGTCGATGAAGCGCACCGGCGTGCCGCTGGTGGCGACCTGGCCATAGATCGAAAACCAGTGGCGGTCGTGCCCGGGCACCATCTCGAGCATGGTCTTGCCGACCGCGTCGGCCAGGCCGGTATGGGCGACGAAGGCCGGGTTGGTTTCCATGAAGCGGTAGTCGAGCGCGGTGGCGCCCTCGAACAGCACCTCGATGATGCAGACGCCGGTGTCGATCGAATCGAACAGGGTGCGGTAGCGCTCTTCGCTGGCGCCGAGTCGTTGCTCGGCCCGTTTCTGGCGCGTGACGTCGATGACCACGCCGCGCAGGTGTTGCCCGGCACCCATGTCGGGCACGATCTGCCCGCGCGCGATGACGTTGTGATACTGGCCGTCGGCGCCGCGCACGCGGTATTCGACATCGTAGGGTTCGCCGCTGGCGAGGGCGGCGTTGATGTGGGCCGTGGTGTGGGCCAGGTCATCGGGGTGGAGCGCGTTCAGGTAGTGCTGCACCGGCCCGCCGGCGGCCACCTCGGGCGACAGGTTGAACAGGCGCGCCATGGCGGCGTCGGCGGTCACGCGGTTGGCCGAGACGTCCCAGGTCCAGGTGGCCAGCTCGGCGGCGGCCAGGGTGATGTCGAGCCGGGCGCGGGTATCGCGCAGGTCGGTTTCGCTGTGGCGTTGCTTGGCCGCCGTGCGATGCGCGTCGATGAAAAAGCGGATCTTTGCCTTG
Source organism: Massilia scottii (assembly GCF_030846495.1). Classification (NCBI taxonomy): domain Bacteria; kingdom Pseudomonadati; phylum Pseudomonadota; class Betaproteobacteria; order Burkholderiales; family Oxalobacteraceae; genus Massilia; species Massilia scottii. The sequence continues at coordinate 253,995 of NZ_JAVCWM010000001.1, forward strand.
AGGGCCACGCTTAGCGCCGGGCTGGGCAGAACATCGATGGCGCCGGCCGCATACGCTTCCGCGACGGAAAAGGAAGGATCGTTTTCCGGCGCCAGCAGCATCACGGGCAGTCCTGCCAGGCCGGGCGCGGCGCGGACCTGGCGTGTGAGCGCGACGGCGCTGGCGCCATCCGCACTGGCATCGATGAGGATCAGCGCCAGCGCGGGAGTGGGGCGATGCCCGGACACGTCCGACGGGCTGATGCGCAGGACAGTTTCGCCTGGCTCGCTGATAAGATGATCGATTGCGGTATTGACAGCATCTTGCTGAGCGATCAGCAAGATGCTGGCGCCATTGCCCGCTCTCATCGGATAGTCCGTTCCTTGGGGGCGTACTGTGGGGGAACGAATGATGGCGGCATTGCTGGCTTTGCGGGCGTGATGAACAATCGGACAATGTAGGGCGTTGTACAACCAAAGTCAATCGAATGCAGCCTTCTGTGGCGAGACGGCATCGTCCGATGGCGCTTGGCGGACGGTGTTCGCGGGCTGGCTCCCGCGTGTGGGGGAGAGGTCGATGCCGAAGCGTAGGCGGTTTCAGCATGGGAAAGACGGGTGCCTGAACGCGCCGCCAAGCGGCGATGAGTCCAGGCAATAAAACCGGCTTATTTGGTGCCGGCCGGTGGCGGCGGTTCCGGATTGAGCTTCATCGACCAGATCACCGACGCGGTCTTCCAGCCGTCATCGGTGCGCACCAGGTGCCAAGCTTCCTTGCCCCGGTTCTCGCGGCAGTTGCCGGCCTTGAAGCGGTAGTCGAACCAGACCTGGGCCACGTCGGCGTCGGCGTCGATGCGCACGTTGTCGAAGGTTTCCTCAAGCGGTCCCGGTGACCTGGCAATGTCTTCGATGAATTCGCGCGGCGAGCCGCCGGAGATCTTGTTCGGGCGCGGCAGCGGTTTGTCGGTCCGGCGCGCCACGATCCGTTCCTTAGCCGTGCGTGATTGCCCATCTGCCGGCGCCAGCGTTCCGGCCACGGCGCCGGCCACATCGGCCCCAGGCGCCGGGTCTGGCGGCAAGGCGCCGATCCGGCGCGCACCGCCTTATTTGCCGGGGTCGGAACGCCGCCAGTTCTTGGCAATAATCGCCCACAGGATCAGGCAGTAGGAAAGCAGCCGCAGCAGGAAGTGGAAGGGCGAGTCTTCGCTCATCGCCGGCGTCAGGCTGGCGTAGATGCGGTGGCCGCCTTCGATCAGGAAAGAGAGCGCGAAATAGAGGAAAAAACGGTCGCCCGAACTGCGCCAGAAACGCAGGAAAAACAGGCCGATCACGATCGAGCCCATGGCACCGGCCCCGGCCAGCATCAAATCCATCGCTTACTCCTTTTCGTAAATCAGGCCGTACAGCAGCAGGGACACCGAGATCAGCGCCGCGACCAGGCGCAGCGTGAGCAAATCCACATGCGGAAAAATCAGCTTGTCGAGGATCAGAATCAGGTTGTTGAGGGTCATGCCGCCGAAGCACAGGCCGCTCCAGAACAGCAGGCGGTGACCGGTGCGCGCGTAGCTGGCCAGCAGCAGCCAGGCGCAGGCGAGCGAGGTAAACATGCAAAGACCGTAGATTGCTTCAGCCATTACGATTCCTTTCGCCAGGTGAACGCATCGGCAAACTGCTGTGCCTTGCGATCGAGTTTCGAGTGAATCAGATGGGTGACGTCGACCAGGCGGCGCGCGTACAAGTCCGCCAGCGCATCGATGACCTGGCCCAGCGCCGCCGTGGCGGGCTGGTAGCGGAATACCGGCTCGCCGCCGGCGTGACGCAAGGCGACGGTCATGCCGGCCCGCGACAGGTCGGCGAGCAGCCCGGCGGCCAGCTTGTCGCCGATATAGAGCCGCGAGGCCACCGCCTGCGTGGTCCAGTCCTGCTGCGCGCCGGTGCGCAATAGCAGCAGCGCCTCCAGGTGGGGCACGGAAGCAATGCTGGTCAGTACGAAGCGCCGTAGCTCTTCGGGAATCGGTTGGGGCACCATGTTGTCAAAGAATCCATTGCGCCAAGCTGAGCCAACGCGGTCCAAAATCCGTATTCTAGACGATTTTGCTTATCAAGTAAGCATCAGGTTTGTTGCAATCCTGCCTCCTATGCCATCGGACGCTGCTGGCGGCACGTTGCGCACCAGCTGGAACGCGGTCAGTGCGGCAACCACGATCAGCAGCAAGCCCATGGTGCGCGCCAGCACGATGGCAGCGCCGGGACGCCGTTCCAGCCAGCCGCCGGCACTGCCGCTCAGCAAGGCGAGGGCGCCGTACACGCCCGCCTGGGTCAGCGCGGTGATCGCACCCAGCACCGCCGACTGGGCCCACAGCGGTTGCGGGCCGGGATGGAGGAACTGGGGAAAGATGGCCAGCATGAACAGGTAGGCTTTCGGGTTGAGCAGGCTGGTGCCGAGCGCGCGGCGGAAGGTGGCGCCGGTGGCGCAGGCCGCGCCCGGTGTACGCGCAGGCCCCGGCGCGCTGCTGCGCAGGAAGCTCAGGCCGATCCACGCGGTGTACAGCGCGCCGGCGCCCAGCATCGCGTTGAACAGGGCCGGCCACAGCGCCAGTACCGCCGCCGCCCCCAGCGCGCCCATGGCCAGGTGGCAGAAGCCGCCGCTGACGATGCCGGCCACGGCGGCCAGTCCCGCGCGCCGCCCGCCCAGCACCGCGCTGCCCATGACGAACGCCATGTCCAGGCCGGGCAGGGCGACGATGCCGAACACCACCACGAAGTACAGCCAGAGGTTGGTGGCGTCGTTCATGCCGCCGCCATCGTGGCGGAGCGGGCCGGCGCGGTAACGCTGGCGGCGCTGGCCCAGCGCAGGCGCGAACCGCGGCCGGGGTCGAGCACCAGCAGCTCCGGCGGCGCGGCCAGCAAGCCGGTCCCGGCCAGTTCGCCGGCGGCGGCGTCGAACGCGGGGCGCAGGGCGGCCAGCGCGGCGTCGTCGCACAGGATGCCCAGCCAGACCAGGGCCGCTCCCGCGGCGCGCTCGCCGAGCGTGGTCAGGATGCCCGCTTCGATCACGCCGCTGCCATGGTAAGCGGCGAAACAGCGCTCGGCGGCGCGCTCGCAGGCATCCATCCGGCCTGGCGCCACATGGAAAAGCTGGGCGACGACGATGCCCTGCGCGTCGCCGCCCATGGGCAGTGGCGCGATGCCGGTATCCGGGTGGAGCGGCCTGAGCAAAAGGACCTCGGTGCGGGCGGGCACGGCGGCGTGCGCCTGTTGGTCGAAGGCGCGGCCGATCCTGGCGCACGCCGCCCGCGTGCGAAAGCCGCGCAGCCAGGCGAAGCCGTCCGGCCGGCCGCGTTCGCAAAAATGGCCGAACGCCATGCCGCCCAGGTGCTGGAAGGCGTGCGCCAGCGTGTCGTCGAAACGGCGCGCAATGCCGTCGCGCGCGCCGGGCGCCATCGTGTAGCGGCGCAATTCGATCACGGGGAAATCGTCGTTCTGTTTGGGGCTCGTCATGTTGTGCTCTCTTTCTTGTTGATGAAACATCGACAGGCGACAGCGTAGATTCAAAACAGGACAGAATTCGCCCTATTAATCTGATATCGTTACACCATGTACCATCCCACCACCCGCGTGCTGGCAGTGCTCGAACTGCTGCAAACCCATGGCCGCCTGAGCGGCGCCGAGATGTCGGCGCGCCTGGCCGTCGATACGCGCACCTTGCGCCGCTACATCGTCACCCTGGAAGAGATGGGCATCCCCATCACCACCGAGCGCGGGCGCCACGGCGGCTATGCGCTGATGGCCGGCTTCAAGCTTCCGCCGATGATGTTCACCAACGACGAAGCGCTGGCCCTGGCGATCGGCCTGCTGGCCGCGCGCAGCCTGGGCTTTGCCGAGGCCGCGCCGGCGGTCTCGAGCGCCCAGGCCAAGCTCGAACGCATCATGCCGGCCAACCTCAAGCAGCGCGTGCGCGCCATCGATGAAACCGTTCGCCTCGACATGATGCGCACCGTGGCCCCGACCGACAACGACGCCCTCGTCACGCTCAGTTCGGCCGCGCTGGCGCAGCAGCGCGTGCACCTGCGCTACCGCGCGCCCGACGGCAGCGAGACCGAGCGCGGTTTCGATGCCTACGGGCTGGCGTTTCGCGCCGGCTGCTGGTACGTGATCGGCATGTGCCACCTGCGCGCGGAGATGCGCTCGTTCCGGCTCGACCGCATCGTGAAGGCCGAGCCGCGTCCGGTCTCGTTTGCGCGCCCGTCCGGTTTCGACGCGCTCGGCTACCTGACCCGGTCGATGGCAACGATGCCGCGCGCGCATCCGGTCGAGGTGCTGCTGCGCACCGACCTGAAAACAGCCAGCGCGCATTTCTTCGACGCGCTCGGCGTGTTCGAGCAGATCGATGAAGGCGTGCTCCTGCGCTGCAGCACCGACCATCCCGACTGGTTCGCCGGGCACCTGGCGGGGATGCCGTTCGAGTTCGAGGTGCGCACGCCGGACGTGCTGCGCGACAGCGTGGCCAGATTAGGTGAACGGCTGCTTCGCATGGCGGGCGCGCTCCGCTAGAATGCGTCGCTCATCATTTCAATTTGGAAAACATGATTCAGAAAACATTGGCCGGCCTCGTCCTCGGATGGACGATGCTGGCAGCCGGCAGCGCATTTGCCGGCGGCTGCCCCGCACATTACGTCGACGGGCGCCTGCCCGAAATCCGCAATCCCAAACTGGCGAAAGCGACCACCGAACTTTGCTACGGCGTGTTCGGCGTCATGCATTCGGGGATCACGCGCACGCCGCTGTGGTCGGCCGAACGCTTGCGTCCGGAAAACCTGAAGCTGGCCAAGAAGCTCTCGCGCGACGATTCCTTCCACGCCGAGGAACGCCTGGCGCCGTCGCAGCGGGCCGAATTGTCCGATTACGCCCGCAGCGGCTTCGACCGCGGCCACATGGCACCGAACGGCAACATGCCGGACCGGCACACCCAGCACGAAAGTTTCACGCTGGCGAACATGGTGCCGCAGGACGCCGACAACAACCGCCACCTGTGGGCCGGGCTGGAAGGGCGTGTACGCGACATGGTCAGGAAGGAAGGCACCCTGTATGTGATCACCGGACCGGCCTTCATCGGCGGGCGCTTGAAAAAGGTGGGCAACGTGCTCGTTCCGAGCCATTTGTACAAGGCCGTGTATAGTCCGAGCCAGAAGGCGGGGGCGGCCTGGCTGGTGGAAAACCGTTCGACGGACGAGCTCGAGATCATGACCATCGCCGAACTGGAAGAAAAGATCGGCATCAACCTGCTGCCGTCGCTGAGCGCCCTGCAAAAGTCCGCGATGCTGGACTTGCCGCAACCGAAACAGAAGAAATCGCGCCGCTGGCCGTTTTGATATTCAAGGGAGACGCAATGAGCAGCAAGAAGCAGAGTTTTGTACCGTACGCCAACGAAGCCGATGTGGTTTCGGTCGGCAAGCTGATGATCGAAAACCGGCTCGACCGGATTACGCTCAGCGGCGATGTGGATCTGACCGCCGATAAAATTGGCCTGGCGCACGCGCGCCGGCTGCACGAGGTGCTGGGCGAGATCGTCGCCAAGCTCGAAACGATGAGCTTGCCCGCCGAGCTGCCGCCACCGGCAGTGGGCGAGGTGGACAACCCGTTCAACTGAGCGCATGACGGTTGCACTGGTCGTCACGCGGCCCGATACCGAACAATGGCCATGGTTCACGGAAGCTATCGCCGTGGAAGAGGTGTATCGGCGCGACTGGATGCCGGGAGCGGCAGCGACCAGGGCGGTCTGGCTGCCGCTGTTCCAGGCCGGATGCCCGGTCGAGGGCAAGGACTTTCCCGCGCTGACGATGGAATTGCTGACCTTGCGCGGGTGGGCATTGACGCAGCCGTTCGATGATGGCCGGCGCGAGGCACTCATCGGCAGGATCGATTCGCTGATCGATGCCTTGGGTGAACTGCTGGCCGGCACGGGCGGCGAGGTCGAGGTATTCATTGGCTAGGCGCACACAACGATGCCAATCGTGACGGCTGGCGCGAAAAAACCTTCATCGAAGGATTCAACATAATATGCATTCCCATTTTCATTTCTGTTTCTCAGAAGACCATTTGCTCACGTCATTCCTGCGTTACAGAAAGCAGCTGTGGTGGCGCCGGCCATTCGTGGGATTGAAATGGTTTCTGGCAGCGGTACTCGTTGCGCTCCTGGCGCTTGCCGTGTTCATGGGCTCGGTGATGCTTGGCGGGTTCGTAGGCGCCATCGTCGGGGCGCTGCTCCTTGGTTGGCCTATCGACGCCTGGCTTATTCGCAGAAGATTCAGAAAATCGCCATTTCACAATGACGACATTGCGTTCGTCATGTCGGAAAGCGGGTCGCATATTGTTGGCCGGGATAGTGAAGTGCGAATTGGGTGGGCGAGCTTTACAAAAGCGCGACGGTTCGCGGATGGCTTGCTGCTCTTTCAAGGACCTGGTTTTTTCAATTGGCTACCCGATTCAGCCGCTGTCGACAAGGCAGCGGTAGCGAACGCACAAGAACTGGCGCGTTTGCATATTCAGGACTATCGTGAAATCTAGTCGGGTCGTCCCCGCCGCATCCACTTCAGCTACGCAAACGACATCGTTCAGGGCGTAAGCAGTCGGTCGGCAACGACCGTGGCGATGCTGGTGTCACGCTTCCGGACGACGCAACGTTTCGCGTAACGTGCCTTAACGAACATCAATCGCGTCGTTGCCTGGCGTTGATATGGGGCTTGCTGCGCGAGGCAACTGGGTTACCGAAATGCGCACCTGCGCTGCAGCACATAGCTCTCGGGCACCGGGCCGAGTCCGGCCTCCAGCATCGCCTTTCGGTCATTGCCCCCAGAACGCGTCTTCTTGCTGTTGATCACTGGAGAACAGACGGACTTCGACGATCTTGCCGTCGTCTATGCGAATGAGGTCCACGCCAGCTTGCTTGAGCTTGATGCCGTTGGCTTCGCCAGCGAACTCCACGGTGATGGCGACCCAATCCCCGCTGGCCATGTAGTGCTCGGCCCGGGTGATCGCGAACGTGCCCTTGGAGACCTCCATCATCGCGCCCAGCATCGGGCCAACATTCGCCATGCCCCGATGGGTACCGGAAAACCGGTTCTTGCCCGCCTGGTCCGACCTGAGGTACAGGGCCAAGGAACAACTGCGACTCACCCATCGGTACGAGTTCCACACCTTGGTGTGCGTCACGCAGGGAAAATGCACCCAGATGGCCGACTTCAAGCCGGTCGCCTGCGAGCCGGGATCGCTGCTTGTGTTGCGAGCAGGGCAGGCCCTTAACTACGGACGGGATGAGGAGTGGGATGGCTGGAACGTTCTGTTCCGCCCTTCAGCTTGTGGAGGAACGCTTCGCACAGTGGCATCAGGTGGCTGACTATGCCAGCGAACCTGCCTCCTCAATTGCGGCTCTGCGCCTGGGGTTCTCCGGAACCTCAAGCTTAACCCGCGTTGCTTGAGGTCCGGCAGGTCAATACATGATGTCTAGCGCTGCAGCACATAGCTCCCCGGCGCCGGACCAAGGCCGTCCTGCGGCACGCGCGCGGGCACGCGCGGCTGGATCGACACGGTGCCCAGCCATTGGACCCATTCGGGCCACCAGGACCCATCGCGTTCGCTGGCCTGGTCCAGCCAGCGCTCGGGATCGATGTAGCAGTCGCCAGGCCGGCGGCGCGCCGTGTAGTAATGACGTCCACGGTGCCCCGGCTCGCTGACAATGCCCGCGTTATGGCCGCCGCTGGTCAGCACGAAATGCACGTCGCACGATGAAATCAGGTGGATCTTGTACACCGAGCGCCATGGTGACACGTGGTCCGTCATGGTCGCCACGGTAAACAGCGGCGCGCGCATGTCGCCCAGCGCGACCGGCCGCCCGTCCACCTGATAGCGCCCCGAAAACAGGTCATTGTTGAGGAACAGCTTGCGCAGGTAATCGCTGTGCATGCGATACGGCATGCGCGTGGTGTCGGCGTTCCAGGCCATCAGGTCGGTCATGGGCGCGCGCCGTCCCAGCAGATACTGGTTGACCGCCACCGACCACACCAGGTCGTTCGAGCGCAGCAGGCGGAAGGCGCCGGCCATCTGCCGGTTGTCGAGGTAGCCCTGCTGCCACATCAGGTCTTCGAGAAAGGCCACCTGGCTTTCATCGATGAACAGCATCAGCTCGCCGGCCTCGCTGAAGTCGGTCTGGGCGGCCAGCAGGGTCATCGAATTGATCAGCGCCTCGCCCTCGCAGCCGAGCGAAGCGACGGCGATCGACAGCAGCGTGCCGCCGAGGCAATAGCCGGCGGTGTTGATGCGCTGGCCGGGCGCAACCCCGCGAATATGGCCGAGCGCGGCCATGACGCCATCGCGCAGGTAGTCGTCCATGCCGAGCTCGCGGTCGCCGGCGTCCGGATTGCGCCACGAGATCATGAATACCGTGTGCCCTTGCCCGACGAGGTAGCGAACCAGCGAATTGCCTGGCGAGAGGTCGAGAATGTAATACTTCATGATCCAGGCCGGCACGATCAGCATCGGCTCGGCATACACGCTGGCGCAGCCTTCCGCCGGGGCGTACTGGATCAGTTCGATCAGGTGATTGCGGAACACGACCCGGCCCGGCGTCACCGCGACCTCGATGCCTGGCCGGAATGCCTCGCTGCCCTGCGGCGGCGAGCCCGTCAGGCTGCGCCAGACATCGTCCGTCAGGTTCACCGCGCCACGCACGAAATTGGCGCCGGCCTCGCGCACGGCGGCCTCGCTCACCTCGGGATTGGTGGCCACGAAGTTGAGCGGCGAGGCCAGGTCGAGCAGCTGGCGCGCGGTGAAGGCGACCACGTCCTCATGGTGGCGGCTGACGCCATCGATACCGGTGGTGGCGTTGTGCCACCATTGCTGGTTGAGCAGAAAAGCCTGCTGCATCAGGTCGTAGGGCCAGCGCTGCCAGGCCGCGCTGCGAAAACGCCGGTCCTGCGCCAGCGGTTCGATGCACGGCGCCGGCGCTTTGCCGAACGTGCTGCGGCGGGCATAGTCGAGCCAGCGCAAGTCCTTGGTCCAGGCTTTCTGCAGCAGGCGGTGCCACTTGCCGGGCGATTGCAGCAGGTTGAGCAGCCAGTCGGCATGCGCCAGCGCCAGGCTGGTCGGCGAAATGCCCTGCGTCGCTTGCGCCTGCATCGCGTGCAGGAAGCGGTCGAGTGGCGTGGGCGGTTCGATGTCGGGCGGCGCCGGTGCCTGCGGCACGCCGCCGCGTTCGGTCAGCTCGGTCAGGGTGATGGACGGCACTGCCATTGCGGTTTCCTCCTGAGCCCACATGCGGGCAAAACTCAAGCTTCGACTTTGTGGCCGATTAAAACTTGAGCAAGGTCAATGGTGCGCAGGGTCAGCGCGCTTTGCGGTACTCTGGTCCGCTCCTGCTGCAGCGTTTTTTCGAGGAGCGACATTCATGGCAACCGATTGTCCCGAAGCACCCGGCGAGCCCGACGGTGACACGCTGACCGTGGCGCTGCACCGCGAGGAACTGCAGGTGGGAACGCGGGTCGTCGATACCGGCCGCGGCGTGCGCATTCACAAGACCGTCAGCGAACATCCCCATCACATCGACGAAACTCTGCCATATGACGAGCTCGACGTCAGGCACGTGATCGTCGACAAGGTCGTGCCCCTGTCCGAGGCGCCGTCCACGCGCCAGGAAGGCGACACGCTGATCGTGCCGGTGGTCGAGGAAGTGCTGGTGACCGAACGGCGCCTGCGCATCAAGGAAGAAGTGCACATCACGCGCATCCAGCGCTCCCGCTCGCAATCGGGGACCGTCATGCTGCGTGCGGAAGACGTGGTCGTCGAACGGTTCGACGAAGGCCCTCACAAGGAAGCGAGTTCAACAATACGGAGGTAGTCATCATGGAACACACACTGGTAGCGGTATTCGATCATCGCAGCGATGCCCAACAGGCGCTCGACGACCTGGTCGGGTCGGGCTTTTCACGCCAAACCGTGCGCCTGAGCGATGGTGGCCCGGGCGAGCCGGGCCGCACGGCCGATGCCGGCGAGGACGAATCGCTCGTCGGGAGCATCAGGCATTTTTTCACCGACCTGTTCGGCGGTGAGCGCAGCGAACATGCGCGGATGTATTCCGACGCCGTTGCGCGCGGTCACTATGTGCTCACCGTCACGGCGCCGAACGAGCCCGAGGTGGAGCGCGCGGCCGATATTGTCGAGCGCTATGGACCGGTCGACATCGACGAGCATGCCAGCCAGTGGCAGGGTGCCATGCAGGGCGGCGACGCCATGCGCGGGCAAGCGATGTCGCAGCAGTCGACGTTCGGCTCGTCCCAGGGCGGCCCTGGCAGCGCCCAGGGCTCGGCCATGGCGGACTCGCAGCAGCGCGCGGCCGACACCACGGCCATTCCCGTGATCCAGGAAGAACTCAAGGTCGGCAAGCGCGAGGTCCAGCGCGGCGGGGTGCGGATCTACCAGCGCGTCGTGGAAACGCCGGTGAGCGATAGCATCGGCCTGCGCGAGGAGCACATCAACGTGGAGCGGCGCGCGGTGGACAAGATGGTCGACCCGGCCGACATTGCCGCCTTCCAGGAAAACACGATCGAACTGCGCGAAACGGCTGAGGAAGCGGTGGTCGAGAAGTCGGCGCGCATGGTGGAAGAAGTCATCGTCGGCAAGGAAGTGACGCAGCGCCGGGAGCAGATCAACGATACCGTGCGCCATACCGAGGTGGACATCGAACAGATCGCGCCCGACGACGAAGCCTACTTCCGTGGCCACTGGACCAGCACGTTTGCGCGCGAGGGCGGCAGCTACGACGACTACGCGCCGGCCTACCGCTACGGCACCAGCATCGCGGGCAGCGAAATGTATCGCGGGCGTCCGTGGGAGGAAATCGAGCCCGGACTGCGCACCGATTGGGAAGCGCGCAATCCCGGGTCGACGTGGGAAAAGATGAAGGCGGCGATCAGGCATGGCTGGGAGCGCATGACTTCCTGACCTCGCTGCGACGCGCCAGGCCGCGTCCCTCTCCGGACGCGGCCTGGCGCGCGCCTGAGTGCATCTTTACTCGGCGAACACCGCGCTGGCCGGGGTGATTTTGACTGCCTCGGGCTTGATGTTGAGCTTCATGCTGCCGATGACCTTGTCTTCATCGAGCAAGCTCTGCGGCTTGTTGCCGTCGTACTTGATCGTCGACACCGCGTCGGTCACCAGTTTTTCCTTGAGGCCAGCCGCATCCTTGGTGATGAATACGAGCGACAGGTTCCTGGTCGACAGGTGCTTCTTAATTGCGGCGTTGAGGTCGGCCAGGGTCAGCTTGCTCAAGCCATCGCGCATCATCTTGGTGAACTCAGGCGTGCCGTACCACTGGGAATCGAGCGCGTAACCGAGGTACTGGTCTTGCGTGGCCGTCATCACGAACACGTTCTTCATCAGGTAGCCGCGCGTGATCTCGAACTGCTGCTCGGTCAAGCCCTGCTGGATCACCTTGTCGAGTTCGGTCAAGGCGATGCGCAGCGCGAGGTGGGCGTTTTCCGGTGCGACCGGGCGAATCCAGACCTCGAACAGCTGGCCCTTGCGGCCGACGTTCGGGTTCGGGAAGAACTGGAACATGCCGCGCGGGAAAGCTTCGATGTAGGTGTAGTCGCCGTAGTTCATGCCGCGCAGCTCGCGGATGCGCTGGTACAGGTAGGCATTCGAGGCGCGGTGTTCGCCCAGGAAGGTCTTGGCCAGCCACAGCGCAGGGAAGTCCGGGTGGCCGCGGCGCACCTCGATCGGCAGGCCGAACGAGAGGGCGGTCGCGCGCGTGTTCTTTTCGATGATCTCGACTTCCAGGCCGTTCGGCATGCGGGCGACCGGCGCGCTGGTGACCGGCAAGCCGGCACCGGCCGGCAGCTTGGCCAGCGCCTGCTTGAGCGCGGCCGTCATGTCGTCGGACACGTCGCCGGAAATGCCGACCCGCACCGCGCCCTGGGTGTAGGCTTTTTTGTAGAAGTCCTTGACGTCGTCCAGGGTGATCGCGTCGATGCCCTTGGCCGTGCCGAGCACCGGATGGGCATACGGCGTACCGGCGAAGACGTTGGTCTGCAGGCGTTCCTTGCCCAGCTCTTCTTCGTTATTGTCTTTCAGGTCGACCAGCAGGGCATTCTTGAGCGAATCCTTGAGGCGGCGGAAATCTTCCTCGCGAAAGCCCGGAGAAACCAGCTGCGGCATGGCCACGCCCAGGTACTGCTTCCAGTTATCCTTGTGGATCGAGCCGGTGAAGGTGGTCATTTCCTTGTCGGTCTGCTCGGTGAACGAGCCGGCCAGCGGGAACAGGGCCTTGGTCACTTCGTCGGTCTTGCGCTCGCTCGAACCGGCCGAAGCGACCATCATCGCGGTCAGTGCCGCCAGTCCTTCCTTGCCTTTCGGGTCGTGCGCCGAACCGGCGGCGAACAGCAGCTTGAAGCGGATTTGCGGCAGCGCCGATTTTTGCACCAGCACGTCGACTTTGGCTTCGGCCGCTGGCGCCGCCAGGCTTGCCAGCGAGGGCAGGGTGGCCATCGTTTCCGGCAGCGCCTGGTTGGACAGGGTGGTGACGATCATGCCGTCGTCGACCAGGTATTTACGGGCGGCGGCCAGCAGGTCGGCCGGGGTCAGGCTGTCGGTGAGGCGGTAGAACTGGTTGAGCGTGCCGTAGGAACGGTTGTAGTGCACGTAGGACGCCAGCGTGCCGGCGATCTGTTCGGTGTTGTCGAGCGAGCGGATCAGGCCGTACTTCTGGGCCGATTTGGCGTCCGCCAGCGCTTGTTCGGTGACCGGCACGTTGCGCAGTTGCGCGACCGTTTGCAGGATCTGGTCGCGTACGTACACGGCATCCTCGGCCTTCTTCACGCGGGCGATGATGGTGGCCAGGTTCGCATCGACCCGGCCCGGCGTGTAGTCGCTGAACTGGTCGACCTTCTGTTCATCCTGCATCAGGCGCTTGTAGAGCGGCGAGGTGCGGCCGAACGAGAGCGACAGCAGCATCGACAGCGCGGCATGGTCTTTCGCGGTGGTCGAAAACGCCGGCGCGCGGAAACCGACCGTCACCAGCGGCGGCGTCTGCGTCGGCCAGGGCACATGCTTGTAGAGTGCGCCGCGCGCCGCCGGTTCCACCGGCACTTCGCTCTTGTAGCTGCCTTTTTGCCATTTGCTCCAGTATTTCTCGACCAGGGCGATGGCTTTTTGCGGATCGACATCGCCGGCAATGATCACCGTGGTGCGTTCCGGGCGGTACCAGCGGTCGAAGAACACTTTCGAGTACGCATACTGGTTCGGCATGTCCTCGATGTCCTTGATGAAGCCCATCGTGGTGTGCTTGTAGGTGTGCGTGGTGTAGGCCGTGTCGCGCTGCGCCTCGAACATTTTGGAGATCGGATTGGCGCTGTTCTTGTTGTATTCGCCCAAAACGGCGCGCGATTCGGTCTTGAACGCGTCTTCGCCGTACGACAGATTCTGGAAGCGGTCGGCCTCGACCTTGAGGATGGTTTCCAGGTCGTCCTTGGCGAAGGTGGTGTAGTAATTGGTCAGGTCGTCGCTGGTGTAGGCGTTCTGGCGCGCGCCCGACTTGGTGATGACGTCTTGGTATTTTTCAGGCGGATAGGCTTTGGTGCCCCGGAACATCATGTGCTCGAAAAAGTGTGCGAAGCCCGACTTGCCCGGCTCGATCTCGTTGCGCGAACCGGTCTGCACCGGAATCTGTACCGACACCAGGTTCGGAAAGCCGGTCGGGACGACGATGATCTTCAAGCCGTTGGCAAGGGTTTTTTCGGTGGCCTTGAACGGCAGCACATCGGCTTTGGCGCCTGCGCTGGCGGGCGCCGCCGGGCCGGCTGCCACGGCGTTCATGGCGAACGCGGGCAGGGCGAGCAGGGTAATCGGAATGAGTTTCGACACGTTGTCTCCTGAGGCTGAAAATGGTAGGCGCAGGATAAAAGAATCGGGCCAGAAAGGACAGAAGAAATTTGTGCATACGTGGAACGCCCACGACATCCCGAAAAATAGTCGTTTCAGGCGTTCCGCCAGTCCGCGCCAGCCGGCATTTTTCCTCTCCGGCGTGTCGGCTGTGCCGCCGAACATTGTCCCCGGCTTGATGTGGTCCCGGTCCAGCGGCAGCGGACGGCGATCCGGCGATCCGGCACACTGTAAAATGCTTGCAGGATACTCAATAGTTCATCGGACACGATGCCTTTACTTCACCCTGGCGGACACACGCTGTTTGCCCACACTACTCTTTTATGACCCCATCCTGGCAACATTTATCCCGTATTTCAGCATGTTCCATCGTGCTGCTCGTATCCATGCAGTCGGCGTACGCAGGGTGCTCTGCAACCAAGCGCACGCGGCCGACGAATGTTGTCGTCGACGAGGTACAAGCGATTTTCGAGAAAAAGGACTATAAAAAACTGGACGCCTTGTACGCCAGCTATCTGGAAGAAAAGTCGATGACTGCCGACAGCATCTCCACGCTGCAGGCGTTTTTCGAAGGCATTGAGCAGTCTTTCGATACCTGCGGTTCCGCCCCCGTGACGGAGGACACCGCACGGGCCCAGGAGGCCTCCTTGCGCGCCTGGCGCAAGGCGTCGCCCAGGTCGCCGGCGCCCAAGCTGGCGTTGGCGTTCTTCACCGCCAAACATGCCTGGTTTGCGCGCGGAACAGGTTACGGAGGTACAGTCAGCCCGGCGCAGTGGCAATTATTCAAGCGCCGCATGGCATCGGCCAGGGCGCAGCTCGATGCCCTCGCTCCGACCAACAAGACCAATCCGGCCTGGTATGCCGCCATGCTGAACGTTGGCCTGGCGCAGGGAGAGACGGCGCAAAAGTTCGATGCACTGTATGAGAAGGGGGTTGCGCTCGCCCCCTACTATATGGATCTGCACTATGAGGCGGCGCGCTACCACTCCGAACGGTGGCATGGATCCAGGGAGGAATTCAACGACGTCGTTGAGCGCGCGGTCCAACTGACCGAGGAACGACTCGGACAAACCATGTATACGCGCATGCACTGGACGCACTCGCAATCGCGGAACATGTTCATGTCCGGCGACGTCCACTGGCCGAGGATGAAGACCGGCTTCGAGGATATCCTGACCACGTTCGATGAAAAGCGCACAAGAAACTATCTCGGCACGTTTGCTTGCATCGCCGAGGATGCGAGCTATCTCAAGAAGCAGCTCGACGTGCTGGGCGCCGGCGTCGATCCGGCGTTCTGGGGAAGCAAGCGCAACTACGCCTACTGCATGGCGCTGGCCCAACACAGCGACACCGGCAGGCTGCCGGTCTGCGTCGAGAATATAGAATCCGGTGACGTGAAGTGCGATTGAACGTGGTCCGCTGCGACATCATGGCTTAGCGCAGCCATCCGGCTTCGTCAGGCCGCGCCGCGGGCCTGGCCGCGCAGCCATGCCAATGCCGAGTCGACATGCGGCTCGTGCAGACGGCCCGCACTTCGGACAAGGTGATAGGTATGCCCGGGGATGCTCGGGCCGAACGGCTGCGTCAGGCGCCCGGCGGCGATGTCGGCGGCCACCAGCTCAAGGCTCAGAAGTGCAATGCCCTGACCGGCCAGTGCCGCCTGGATGACATGGCCTTCATCCGAAAAAAGCAGCTGGCCGCGACGTGCCTTCCAGGGCAGGCCGGCTGCCGCGAACCAGTTCTTCCAGGTCGGGTTGAGCGGATGGTCGCGGGTCCACTTGAAATCGATCAACGGGACCTGGTCCAGGTCCGCCGGCGTTAATTGCCCGAGCCGGGGGCTGGACACTGGCGCGAAGCGGTCGGCGAACAGCGGCTCGGCCACCATGCCGGGATACGGCCCGCGCCCGTAGCGAATCGCTATGTCGGCCACGCCGGACTCCAGGTCGACTGCCTGGTCGGATGCGTACAGCTCCAGATCGATCTCCGGGTACATCTGTCGAAAGTCCGCCACCCGCGGCGCCAGCCAGCGCGCCATGAACGCATTGGTCGCCGAGATGATGACCCGGCGCCGTGCCTGGGCCGTTTCCAGGCGCTGCAGGACCGTCTCGAACGCATTGAAACCGTCGCGCAGCACCGGATACAGCTCCAGCCCGGCGTCGGTCAGGACGACTTTGCGCACCTGCCGCTCGAACAGCGTCATGCCGGTGTATTGCTCGAGAGAGCGAATCTGGTGGCTGATCGCGGTCGGCGTGACGGCGAGTTCATTGGCGGCTTGCTTGAAGCTGGCGTGGCGGGCCGCCGCTTCAAACGCGCGCAGTGCCGAGAGTGGTGGAAGTCGCCGCATTGCGCCTACAGATGAAAATAATTCACCTTATGCCTGACAAATGAGCGTTTGTCAACATGACGGCGCACGCCTATCGTCTCCCTGCGGCACGGACAGCGCCGACACTCATTCACCACCATGACAGAAGGAGCAAATCATGCTCGAACGAATTATTACTCAGCCAGACAACTACGCACCCTTCCTGCTATCTCAAGCGATCAAATTCGGCGATCTGCTATTCGTCTCCGGTCAGGCGGGCGCCGGCGACGATGGCAAGATTGTCGCCGGCGGTTTCCGCGCCCAGGGCGAGCAGGCGTTCGCCAACCTCAAACGCGCGCTCGAAGCCGGAGGCTCGGGCCTGGACGCCGTCATCAAGGTCACGATCTTCGTGACCGACATGGGCAACTTCAAGGAGGTTGTGGAACTGCGCCGCCGGTTCTTTGCGGCGCCCTATCCGGCCGACACGATCGCGGAGATCAAGGCCCTGTACGATCCCGCGGCCATGATCGAAATCGAGGCTATCGCCGCAGTCCGTCCGAACGCCTTGCTGTAACGCCTGAACCGGTCTTCTTCAGGCGCCGGTTCCTGCTCTGCCCGGGCGCCGGAGCCGCCTCGTCAAATCAGCGAGCGATGACAGGCTGGAATACGCTTTGCCCATGATCAGTCTCAATCGGATACTGAGGACATGGTTATGCGCTATTGGTCGGGTCTGTAACCATACGCTTGAGTCAACCAGCGCAAGCGCGACTCGACACGCGGCCAGGTTGCTGGCACTGGTGTAACAAGGCAATGACAACGTTGCGGCAAAGCCGGCACAACGTCAAGGAGACGATCATGAGTTGCCCAAGTTTTTTTAAGGAATATATAGAATGGGTTGCTGAATCACCCCGGCGCCAGCTTTGGTGTACGTTCACGTCAAACAGAACAAGCGGAGTGTGCAGTTACGCCGCTGGAAGTCTGCAATTTACCCCGGCTGCACTCGACAGGATCGGACCGCTGGTCATTCCACGGCTCGCTACTCTTGAAGGTAACATTTCCCAGGTATTCAGCGACCGCAGGAATGGGGCCGGACAGAACTTTTCAGGCGATGCCGCAGACTCGCTCGGCCTGCGAATAACGTTGTCAGACCCGCCCGGGGTACGCATCACCTTGCATAGTTGGGGCGGCGCGCGCTCCAGCTTTTCGGTCGAGTGCCGGGAAGGTGTGTTAGTGGGTACGATGCCCGGCACTGGCATTGTCATCAGTCTGCAAAAGCGTGAATTGCCAGCGTAAACATCGACGCCGCGGACGTGCACTGCCTGCTTTGCCGGACCCGGTGTGGCCATCGATGATGGCCGGGGGCAGGGCATCAGGACGCGTTCATGGCCGCGTGGCTGCCGGGCCGGGACGTGGCCGCTGCGTCCGGCTCGGTCGCCGGCAGGCTGATCCGGTTGCGGCCCATGTGCTTGGCGCGGTACAGGGCGGCGTCGGCCGTGGCCACCAGCTGGCAGGCGGTGGTGTCGCACGAGGCGATGGCGGTCGCCGCGCCGATGCTCACCGTCACGTGTTCGTTGGCGCCGCGCCCGTTCGGCACCTTGAGCTGCTCGACCCGGCGCCGGATGCGCTCGGCCACGATGGCCGCGCCCTTGAGCGACTGGTTCGGCAGGATCACCGCAAACTCTTCGCCGCCGTAGCGCGCCACCAGGTCGTTGGCGCGCATTTCGCTGGCCACGGCGCTGGCGATGCGCTTGAGGCATTCGTCGCCGCCCAGGTGGCCGTTGGCGTCGTTGTAGGCCTTGAAATTGTCCACATCGACCATCAGCAGCGACAGCGGCTGCTGCTGGCGCAGGGCGCGCGCCCACTCGGCGGCCAGGGTGTTGTCGAAACAGCGGCGGTTGGCCAGACCGGTCAGGCCGTCGAGCGTGGCCAGTTGTTCCAGCGCGACCTGGGCCGCCTTTTCCTCGGTGATGTCGCGCAGGGTCTGCACCACCGCTTCGAGCTTGCCGTTGTCGTCCAGGATCGGGATGGCGTCGGTGGCCAGGTAGCGCCGTTCGCCGCCGCGCGGCATGTCGCACCAGCTTTCGGCCCCCAGCTGGCCGGCCACGTGGATGCTTCTGGCGGCGTGCGGATACAGCGAATCGAGTTCGTCGCCGCGGTTCTGCAGCACCAGGTCGGCCAGGGTCGGGCGCGCTTCCCGGTAAAAGCTTTGCCAGTGATTCTGGGTGCCCAGCACTTCCTCGGCTTGCACCCCGGTCAGGCGCTCGCAGGCGCGGTTCCAGATGATGACCCGGCGGTTGGTGTCCAGCACAAAGGCGGGCACGGCCAGCATTTCCATGAGCTTGTAGGCAAACGCGCGTTCCTGGTCCGGGATGCCTTGCGGCGTTGCGCTGTGGAGTTTCATTCTGCTCATCATGTGCCGCCCCTTTAGATGTATCCTGAAGGCAAAATATTGACTGCCGACAAGACTCAATTTTGCCTCTGGCGGACAGCTATTCTATTGATAAAGCACAAGGGTGCGTGCGATCGTGCTTCAGTGTGCGGCAATTGCAACCGTCAAGGGGATCGATATCGACAGCATGGTGCCGTTGCCGGGCAGGCTATCGATGGCGAAACAGCCGCCGATCTCGCGCACCCGTTCGCGCATGCCGGGCAGCCCGCAGCCGCGCCCGTTGCCAATCGCCACCATGCCGACGCCATTGTCTTCCACCCGCAGCGTCAGCATGTCGCCGAAGCGATCCAGCTTGACGTTCACTTCGGTGGCGTGGGCATGGCGCGCCACGTTCGACAGCGCTTCCTGCACGATGCGGTACAGCATGGCGTCGCGCTCGGCATCGGGGGGCGCGTCGAGCGCCGTGGGGTCGGCCGTGAAGGCGTGGCGGATGCCGTGCATGCGCGTGAATTCGCTCAGCTGCCACTCCATCGCGCTCTGGAAGCCCGCTTCCAGCACCACCGGGCGCAGGTCGTAGATGATGGCGCGCAGCGACTTGATGGTGTTGTCGAGGTTGCCGATCATGCAGTCGACCTTCTGGGTGATCAGCGGATGGGCGCCGGTCGTGCTCACGTGCAGCAGTTGCAGGTCGATCTTGAGGGCCAGCAGATTCTGGCCGAGGTCGTCGTGGATATCGCGCGAGATCCGTTGGCGCTCGCTTTCGCGCACGGTTTCCTGCTGCTTGGTTAGCTGGCACAGCGACAGATGGGTGTTGGCCAGTGCCAGTTCGGCCACGTCGCGCGCATGGCGTTCGATGGACAGCTGCGCTTCCTTGTCGGAAAGCTGGTCGTCCAGGCGCAGGTGGCGTTGCAGCAAGGCGTAAAAGCCCCAGCCGATGAGCAGCATCCAGAGCAGGGCGAGTATGGCGGTTGGAGTGATATGCATAGGAGCCTTCCGAGAGATCTAACAAGACTAATCCGACAAATTCAAGCTGACTCCGATCAAGTTACTCCGCGTCATCTCCATGGATATTGTCTCTAATCAACTCTATTTCATTTGGGAATTTGTCTGTCGTAAAGGCATCATTTTTCGTGGTCGACGGCTGGTCCACGCGACCTTGCTATAATGGAGGGTTGACGATTAGGACAATCAAGTGACTTACAGCATTAAAGAGATTTTCTACACCCTGCAGGGAGAAGGCGCGCACGCGGGGCGTCCCGCCGTGTTTTGCCGTTTTTCCGGCTGCAACCTGTGGACCGGGCGCGAAAGCGACCGCGCCAGTGCCGTGTGCACCTTCTGCGATACCGATTTCGTCGGTACCGACGGTGAACGCGGCGGCAAATTCCCCACCGGCGCCGCCCTGGCCGGGCTGATCGACAGCCTGTGGCCCGCCTCCTATCCGCATAGTAAATATGTGGTCTTCACCGGCGGCGAGCCGCTGCTGCAGCTCGACGCGCCCCTGATCGATGCGATGCACGCGGTCGGCTTCGAGATCGCCATCGAAACCAATGGCACCCTGCCGGTGCCGCCCGGGGTCGACTGGATCTGCGTCAGCCCCAAGATGGGCTCGAAACTGGTGGTGGAGAAGGGCAACGAACTCAAGGTCGTCATTCCCCAGCTCAATCAGGACCTGGGCGCGTACGAAGGGCTCGATTTCGAGAACTTTTTCGTGCAGCCGATGGACGGCCCGCTCGGCGAACACAACACCCGTCTCGCCATCGAGACCTGCAAGCGCCATCCCAAGTGGAAGCTGAGCTTGCAAACCCATAAACTTTTACAGATACCTTAAAGCACTTCATGCTCACCATCACACGCAAGCTCGAATTCGATGCAGGGCACCGCATTCCCGACCACAAAAGCCAGTGCCGCAACCTGCACGGGCACCGCTACACGCTTGAAATCACGCTCACCGGCGCGGTCATCCATGCCGAAGGCAATTCCGATAACGGCATGATCATGGATTTTTCCGACATCAAGGCGCTGGCCAAGGAACATCTGGTCGACGTGTGGGACCATGCCTTCCTGGTCTACGAAAAAGACGACAAGGTGCGCGAGTTCCTCGCGTCGCTGCCGGGCCACAAGACGGTGGTGATCGACCGCATTCCAACCGTCGAAAACCTGGCCCAGATCGCCTTCGACATCCTCAAGGCCGCCTACACCGACCGCTTCGGCACGGGTTTGCACCTGCACAAGCTGGTGCTGCACGAAACCCCGAACTGCTGGGCAGAGATTACCGATGCCTGATCCAGCCTTCATGCAACTGGCGCTGGAACAGGCGCAACATGCATGGAGCCTGGGCGAAGTGCCGGTCGGCGCGGTGGTGGTGAAAGATGGCGAAGTGATTGCCACGGGCTTTAACCAGCCCATCGGCCGCCACGACCCGACCGCGCATGCGGAAATCGTCGCACTGCGCGCCGCCGCGGAGAAGCTGGGCAACTACCGCTTGCCCGGATGCGAGCTGTACGTCACGCTCGAACCGTGCGTGATGTGTTCGGGCGCGATGATGCACGCCCGCCTGGCGCGCGTGGTGTTCGGCGCGCCCGACCCCAAGACCGGCGCCTGCGGCTCGGTGCTCAATCTGTTCGAGCAGGAACAGCTGAACCACCATACCGAACTGGTCGGCGGCGTGATGGCGCTGGAAGCGAGCACCATGCTGCGTGCATTTTTCGCTGAGCGGCGCCAGGCCGCACAGGCCGCGCGCCAGGCGGCCCAGGCGGCCGCAAGCGCGCAGGACAATCCAGCGCCGTAGCGTCGTTGCAGGCTGACGCCGGCGCTTTGCCGCGAGCAGGGGGGGTGACGCACCGTATGCCAGCCGCCCCGCAAAAATGGTATGCTGGTTCGCGCTTCAATCAAATGCCGCGGCATCGTTTCGCCGCTGGCGGGGCGGCACGCATTGCGCGTGCCACGCGACCTTATCTATCACCAGCTGGCACACTGAGCATGCCTATTCTTACCGCCAACGGAATCCGGATCGCTTACGAAACAGCAGGCGACCCCAAGGACACGCCGCTGCTGCTGATCATGGGCCTGGGCATGCAGCTGACCGCCTGGCCCGACGACTTCGTCGATGGCCTGGTCGAGCTCGGGTTCTACGTGATCCGCTTCGATAACCGCGACAGCGGCCTGTCCACCAAATTCGACCACGCCGGCACGCCCAGCCTGCCATTGGCCTGGCTCAAGAAACTGGTGCGCTGGCCGCTGCGCGGCGCCTACACCCTGGCCGACATGGCGGACGACGCGCTCGGCGTGCTCAGCGCCCTCGGCGTGGCGCGCGCGCACGTGGTGGGCGCCTCGATGGGCGGCATGATCGCGCAGATCCTGGCGGCGCGCCATCCCGAGCGCGTCATCAGCCTGACCTCCATCATGTCCGACAGCGGGCGCCGCGGCTTGCCCGGGCCGACCAGGGAAGCGCGCGCAGTGCTGATGCGCCCGGCGCGCAATGCGCGCGACCTCGATAGCCTGGTCACGCACATGGTCCATATGATGCGCGTGATCGGCAGCCCGGCCTATCCCACCCCCGAGCGCCTGCTGCGCGAGCGCATCGCGCGTTCGATCAAGCGCAATGTCTGTCCGGGCGGCGTGGCGCGCCAGCTGGTGGCCATCGCGGCCACGGGCGACCGCAGCGAACTGCTCAAGTCGATCCGCGTACGCACGCTGGTCATTCACGGCGCGGCCGATCCGCTGGTGCCGCTGGCCGGCGGCCAGGACACCGCGCGCCTGGTGCCGGGCGCGCGCCTCGAGGTCATCGAAGGCATGGGCCACGACCTGCCGCCGCAATTGATCGAGCGGCTGATCGCCTTGATCGATGCGCACGCGCACGGTAAGATGAGTCCCGACTCCACAGCGCGGCTTTTTGAAAAACAGTGAACTCACAACCCATCGGCATCGCCATCGTCGCGCCGAGCGGCTACGGCAGCGACAACGCGGCCATTGAACGCGGCATCGCCGCCCTGGTCGCGCAAGGCCACACGGTCCACAACTACTTCGAGGCCGACAAGGTGTTCCAGCGCTTCGGCGGCACCGACGCGGCGCGCCTGGCGCAATTGAATGCCGCCGCGAGCGACCCGCAAGTGCAGGTGGTCATGGCGCTGCGCGGCCAGTACGGGCTCACGCGCCTGCTGCCCGAGATCGATTTCGCGCGCATGGCCGACAGCGGCAAGATCTTCGTCGGCTACAGCGACTTCACCGCCTTTCACATGGGCCTCATGGCCAGGACCGGTGCGCAAAGCTACGCCGGGCCGATGTTCTACAGCGACTTCGGCGCCGCCGAGCCGGTGGCCTTCACGCAGGACGACTTCTGGCGCTGCCTGCGCGGGCCGCGCCACGTGATTCGCGCCTGCGTCACCGGCAACCCGGAAGCGGAGGTGGAAGGCACGATCTGGGGCGGCAACCTGGCCATGCTCATCTCGCTGCTGGGTACCGACTGGTTTGCGCGCATCGACGACGGCATTCTGTTTGTCGAAGACATCAACGAGCATCCCTACCGCGTCGAGCGCATGCTGCTGCAACTGCTGCAGGCCGGCGTGCTGGGACGCCAGAAGGCGCTGGTGCTGGGCGACTTTTCCGGCTACCGCCTTTCGACCGCCGATAACGGCTACGATTTTTGCGCCATGCTGGCCTACCTGCGCGCCACGCTGCCGATTCCCGTGCTCACCGGGCTGCCGTTCGGGCACACGGCGCACCGCGCCACGATTCCGTTCGGCGCGCGGGCCCACCTGTGCTCCGACGAGGCGGGCTTCACGCTGACCATGAGCGGCTACCCGACCGTCGCCCATGGCTGACGCCCTCGGGACGGGCGACTACTACCGGGCTACCTCGCCCGGCGAGCACCATGCGCCGCTGGCTGGCCAGCATGACGCGGCCGTGTGCATCGTCGGCGCCGGCTTCGCGGGGCTGGCGACCGCCATCGGCTTGATGGAGCGCGGCGTGCGCGACATCGTCCTGCTCGATGCGCAGCGCGTCGGCCATGGCGCGTCGGGACGCAACGGCGGCTTTGTGTTCGGCGGCTTTTCGCAGGGCGAACGCAGCCTCGCCGCCAGCACCGGCGTGGAGGAAGCGCGCGCGCTGTATCACATGACGCTGGCCGCGGTGGAGCGCATCCGCCATCGCATCGCCCAATACGGCATCGACTGCGACGCCAGGGAAGACGGCGTGTACCTCGCCAACTGGTTCGACGACGCACGCCTGCTCGACGAGCAGCAGCGCTTCATGAGCGAGAGCATGGGCGTCGAGTGGCAGCGCCTCTCGCGCGCGCAACTGGCCGGCAAGCTCGATTCGGCGCGCTACTTCGGCGGCCTGTTCGAGCCGGCCGCGTTTCATTTTCATCCTCTGAAATATGCGCAGGGCCTGGCCCGCGTGCTGGCGCAGAACGGCGCGCGCGTGCATGAAGAGAGCAGGGTAGCGGCGATTGTCGCCGACGGCGAGGGCTGGCGCGTCACAACGGCCGCCGGCAGCGTCAGGGCGCGCGAGGTGGTGGTGTGCTGCGGCGGCTACATCGACAAGCTGCTTCCGACGCTGTCGCGCGCGGTACTGCCGATTGCCACCTATGTGATGGTCACCGAACCGCTGGGCGAGCGCCTGCACACGGCAATGCGCACCGGCGCGGCGGTCTACGACACGCGGTTCGCGTTCGACTACTACCGTCCGCTGCCCGACACGCGCCTGCTGTGGGGCGGACGCATCGCGGTGCGCGAGCGCAGCGGCGCCGATGTGGCGCGCCTGCTGCATCAGGATATGGTCAAGGTTTACCCGCAACTGGCGGGCGTGCGCGTCGACTATGCGTGGAGCGGCATGATGAGTTACGCGCGCCACAAGATGCCGCAGATCGGGCGCTTGCCGGACGGGCTGTGGTACGGCATGGGATTCGGCGGCCACGGCGTGGCGCCGACCACGCTGGCCGGCGAAGCCATCGCCGCCGCGATTGCCGGCGATGGCGCCGCGCTGGCGCGCTTTGCCGACTGGGGCTTGCCGTTCGCGGGCGGGCCGGCGGGGCTGGCTGCCGCGCAGCTGACGTACTGGTATTACGAACTGCGGGACTGGATGCGGCAATGAAGGCTGTGCGCTCGATGCGCATCGATACGCTGCGCGGGATTGCCGTCTTCGGTATTTTGCTGGTCAACGTCTGGGGCTTCACGTTCGGCAGCGGCCTGTCGCGTTACGGCGTTATCGGCGAGCACGCGGCGCTGGCCGACAAGCTGGCCGTGTTCCTGATTGCCGCCTTTGCGGAACAGAAGTTCTATCCCATTTTCGCCTTCCTGTTCGGCGCCGGTTTCGCGCTGCAGACGGGCGGGCGGCGCGCTCCGGGTGCGCAGCTCGATAACATCAAAATGACCTACCTGCGCCGCGCGACCTGGCTGCTGGGATGCGGCCTGCTGCATGGCACCCTGCTGTGGTTCGGCGATATTCTGACCGTGTACGCGGTCTGCAGCTTCTGGCTCGTGACGCAGGCGGGACGCAGGCTGGCCGATATCGTCCGTGCGCTGCGCTGGGTGGTTGCGCTCAATGTGGCGGCCATGCTGTTCACGGCGTCTTTCACCTACGAGCTGATGGCGATGACGCCGGACGTCATCGCCTGGGCCATGGGCGAGAGTGCACGCGCCCATGCCGTGTACACCCAGGGAACGCTGATGGCGATTGCGCAGGAACGGCTGGTCGATTTCCGGAACAACCTGGCCAGTTCGCTGTTTTTCCTGCCCAAGGTGCTGCTGCTGTTCCTCATGGGCGTCATCAGCGTGCGCCTGGGCTGGCTCACGCATCCGCAGCGCCACCGCGCACTGTGGCGCAAGGTGCTGCTGGCGGCGCTGTGGGTCGGCGTGCCGGTCAACCTGGTATGGGGCTGGGCCGCGCTGCGCGATGCGATCAATCCCATGGCCGGCGCGCCGTTGGCGGCGCTGGTATCGATGCTGGTCGAAGTAGCGGGCCCGCTGCTGGCGGCGGGCTACGTTGCCGCGCTCATGTGCGCTTCGGAGCGGGTGGTGGCGGCCCTGGCGCAGTGCTTCGGCGCCGTCGGGCGCATGGCGCTGACCAACTACCTGATGCAGTCGGTCTTGTGCGGGTTCCTGCTGCAAGGGGCGGGGCTCGGCCTCGGTGCGGTGCTCTCGCACGGCGCGCTGGTCGGCGTATGCGCGCCGATCATGATCGGGCAGGTGCTGCTAAGCCGCTGGTGGATGCGGCGCCATGCCCAGGGGCCGGTCGAGGCCCTGTGGCGCCGCTTTACGGCGGGTGCCTGCCAATAGGGCATCGGTCAGGCAAGGCTCATATGGCCGGCGAGGATTTGCCACTGGCCGCCATCGCCGGGCGCGCGCCAGGTGCGGGTGCAGCGCAGGTCGAGATTGAAGGGCGACTCGCCAAAACTGCCCACGAGGTTCATCCGCGCCGACATGACGCCAAGGCGCCCGTCCGCCACCACCTGCCGCCCGGCCGCCGCAATCGCGGTGAACTTGAGCAGGCCGGAACGGTGCATGTCGAGATCCTGCTCCTTGCCTATCACCTGGCCCATGTGGGTGGTAAACAGCAGGGCGGGTGAAATGAGGCGGTCGAGCGCCTCCACGTCGGCCGCGAGCATGGCGAGGCGCAGCTGTTCTTCCAGCGCGATGATGTGCTCTTGCGCTTCCTTGTTGTGCATGGTGGTCCCCGGATAAAAAAGCCAGGCATGACGCCTGGCGTGGTCGGTGTTTCAGAACTGGTAGCGGAATCCCGTCGAGATAACCGTGACCTTGGTTTTAGTCAGGCGCATCGCTTCCGCGTTGACCGACAGGTTTGGATTGAACCTGAAACTCACGCCGGCGCCGATACTCGGATCGGTTTCGTTATAATCGCTGTCGCGCGCGGAAAAGGCACGCATTTTAGTGCGGCCAATGCCCGCGCGGCCGGTCAGGCTGAAACGTTCGCCCAGGGGAATGGCGCCCGTGACGGCGACGCCATAATGGTCCTCCGGGTAATACTCGTTGGTCCGGTAGGCGCTAAACGGGTTGTCGATGAAGCTGAGCGTGGTATTGAATACTTCCATGCCCAGATAGGTGTTGAACTGATAGCCGGCGCGCAGTCCGAACGACAACTCGTCGCGCTCGAACTGGTTGTTCGACGAGGAAGCCTGGCCGATATGGGAGCTTGCATACGCACCGGCACCGTCCGGGGCCGCCGAAGCGGGCGTGGAGAAGCTGGCGGCCAAGGCCACGAGGGCGCCGCTGAACAGTAATCGCATAATTTATCCTGATAGGTTGGTGCGATAGCCGGACGAGTAATTGGCTATTGCTATCAAGAATTATAGCCCGGTTGATGGCGGAATTGTCAATTCTGCTATTAATGCAACATAATATGGGAAAATAAACGGTTTCCTGTCTGTTTGCCGGGTTCGTGTATGCATGAACCGGCGCTTTCGAACATTAAAAATCAGGACATCCGGGCAGCCGCGACCCGATTGTCGCGGCACGTGAAGGATCATATGAAGAAAATCGTCTCGCTGTTTCAACGCAACTACGATGGTGACCGCCAGGTGCGCGACGAGGTCGTGCCCGGCGCCGAGTGGGTCGCCGCCGGCGAAGGCATGGCAACGCGCAAGTGGGACGGCATGGCCGTCATGGTCGCCAACGGCGCCATCTTCAAGCGCTACGACGCGAAAGCGGGCCGCACGCCGCCCGCCGATTTCATGCCCGCGCAGCCGGCGGCCGATGAAGCGACCGGCCACTGGCCGGGCTGGGTTCCGGCGGTGGGACCGGACTCGGCGCGCATTATCGACGGGGTGGAGTGGGGCGTGCGTACGCTGTTCGGCGGCGGCCCGGTTCCCGATGGCACGTATGAAGTGTGCGGGCCGAAAATCGGCACCCGCCACGGTGCCAATCCCGAGGGCCTGACGGAACATATTCTGGTCCCGCATGGCAAGGACGAATTGCCGGACTGCCCGCGCACTTTCGGCGCCTTGCGCGACTATCTGACCGAGCATGTCATCGAAGGCATCGTCTGGCATCACCCTGATGGGCGCATGGCAAAGATCAAGGCGAGCGATTTCGGTATCAAGCGCGCGTAGTCGCAGGGCGAATCTCAGGCTAGAAACTATGGCGCATGCCAACATTAAATGCCCGGTCCCCGCCGCCGGCCTCGGTGGCATTACCAACGGTGTAAAAACCGATCGCGCCGGGGAGCGCATCGTTACGGATGCGCGCATAGGCAACATAAACGTCGCTGCGCTTTGATATGAAGTAGTTATAAGCCAGACCCAACTGCCTGGCGTCACGATTGGTCCGGCGGTCTTGCTTCATGATGGCTGAAGCCCGGATATTTCCCGCGCCTACCGGCACGGTCAGTCCCAGAATCGTATCGCGCGATTTCGCAGCCCGATTCGGGTCAACCCTGGTATTGACATTCACGGTGCCTTTATTGGAAGCGACGCCGAGGGATATTTTTACCACCTTAAAGTCATACACCCCGCCAATTAAGGTTGTTTTTCCTGTGGTAAGCGCCGTGGCCACGGGAATGCTATTGACGTTGGCGTAGCCCAGCCGCAGACTAAGCGGACCCCGTACGTATGCAAGCCCTGCGCCGAGCTGCCTTCCCGCGCTCGAATTGCCGGCTGTTTCGCCTAGCCCATAGGCAAGCTCCCCACTGAAGCCGTTCACCGGTGACGACGCGTACTTGACCGTGTTGTTCATCCGAATGCCCGCGTTGGACATCAGATTGGCGGCAGATCCGGCAGTGCTGAATGCTTGAAAGGGATCAATTGCCGACAGGGTAAGAAATAGGGGGGTATATTGACGGCCCAAGGTCAAGGTGCCAGCCTTGCTGCTCAACCCGACAAAGGCCTGGCGGCCGAACGCCAAGCCGCCCTGCGCGCTGGTGCCACTGTCGAGATTGATACCCATTTCAAGCGTAAATATTGCCGCCAGCCCGCCACCCAGATCTTCCGTGCCGCGGAACCCGATCCGGGATCCACCTTCCACACCGCCCACCATCTTGGTAACGCTGCCTGCAACACCGCCGGATTCCTTGACGAGAGCGGCGTCAGCCACGCCATACACTGTGACACTGCTTTGCGCCATGGCAACGTTGCAAAAAATTCCGCACACGGCGAAGACATACTTGTTCATGGTAGTTCCTTGCAAATAGGTTGGATATTTACTGGCACTGTTGTCCAGGTCTCGGCGACTTCTTCAGACAACCTCGTGCCGCGAGCGTAGGGCGGCCGGGAACGATGGCCTGACGAGCTTCATTGCGAGGTGAACGGGCCGGTGCGCCTGGCGCACCATGCATCTATCAGATTTGCCCGGCCTTTGCGCCAGCGGCACTATCCGGTGCGAGATGTGACGGCTATTTATAGATTCCGCTGGCGATAAGAACGTCACCAGACTTTTCGAGATACGTGGATTTCTTATCCACCTTTTTCGTCACGGGGTTAGGCCAGCTGTAATCGACCCATCCCTTTCCTTTGGTATTGGCCAGTTTAATAAAATCCTTGACCATGGTATTGCCATCGGCATCCTTCAGTTCGAGCACATTCTTGCCGATAATCTTGGCGTTAGCGCCGTTGGCCCACTCCAAACCGTCCATGTCGATGACGAAGATATACAGATCACGATCGACGAATGCGCCCTTCGGATTGCTGAAATCGGCAAATGCCTTGTCCTTGCCGTTGGCCTCGAGATAAGCGACCGCTTTCTTGACGAGAGCCGTTGCCTCTTCAGCGGTGCCGCGCTCGGCAGCGAATACCGAACTGTGCAAGCTCGCTGAAATTAGCAGGACACTGGCAGTGCGCAGAATACTATTCATAATCATGATTTCTCCACTATGTTACGGATCAAAACAAGGGCATGATACGTGCCCGTTGGGCGCGCCAATATCCATGTCTGCCGACGATGAATATCAGGAATCAGTAAAATTCATGAATGCCGTCAATCTCGGCGCTTATGCCGAAATCGATTGAGCTGGTATTGAACGGCAAGATGTTTCAGTCTTACATCTATCCCGGAAAATTGCGACAACTATGACGTTTACTGTTGTTTTTTTTGCCCGCCGGGGTGCGAAGGCGGTAAGCGGCCAGCAACGCTGACTGCATCCGTGATCGGCATCGCCGCAGCGCGCCTTGCGATTATTCAGGAGGCAAGCGGAATATATTTTCCGGGAGGTAATCAAAGGCTGGCATGCCCGACCCAGGAGTTGATGTCCTGGTAATATTGAAACAATCGCCAGCAGTAGACGCTGCTAAACATGTAGAAAGTAAATCTGGCTAGAAGTATAATGTTGAGATAAAATCAAACCCAAAATTTGACGGTCGGCAATTCTTGATCCATAGCGCGCTCCTGATGGCGTGATTGCCATTAATAACTAGCTTCCCTTCGTCCTTCCCCAGTCGTCCAGCCACCTCCGATCACCTGTATAGCAACCGTCTGAGCATCGTTTGTAAAACACAGTCGCTCCTACCCTGCATTTTTCTCGACGTTGTTTGTCAGCTCTTGTAACGGTGCAGATGTAGTCCATCCGCGTAGCGCTGGGAATGCACAGCTCGGTTACGCACTTTGGTGGATCTTGAGACCATTGCGCAAATGTCCTGGACGGCCCGCCATATTCTTTCCCGCTGCCGACACCACCCTCACCTGATGACTGGCGATCAAGCCCGCCACCACCCACGCCGTCGGCGGGCGCATTAACGATACAGGGAATCGGGCTGCGCTCTACGCAGCCGGTATGGCCTCCGCCGCCTTCACTTCTTTCCAGCTTCTGTTCTATCAGCGCTGAAATTCCCATTTCAATTGCGAAGTGGTTTCTCTGCTCTTGATGTTTTCGGTCCGTAACCATCGCCGGATTCTTCCCGAAAACAATCTTTCGGCCAGATCCATTTTCCAGTATTGCCTGAATGTTTCCGCTTTCATCGTAGATAGCCGTAAGTGCCCTTCCATCAGCGTATGTGATTCCTTGGAAGCGACCATCGTGGCCGTAAAGATATGTTCCGACACTGCCACCCGGCCGCGTCTCAGACTGAATCTTCCCATTTACAACCGTGCGTTCTATTTGTTGAGCCAGCTGAAGGGCGAGCTTGGCCGTTGTGTAAAAGAGCGCATCGTTTTCAGATGAGCGCTTCTCCTTTGTTTTGATGGTAAGCGCCGGACTCTCAACAGGCGTTACCGGGACGGCCCCAGCGCTTGCCAGACTGAGTGCCAGTAAAGGCGAAATAGTTTTCAACACCAATTTCTTGTTCATATCGACTCCCATTCAGAGCGTCATGTTCGCTCTTACAGAGCACGGATTTCTATCGTATTAAGCTGGAATAAGCGGGAGCTGTTCTCGAACAAAAGAATCTGGGGAACTTCTGCTATGCACGAGATGTCGCGCGACGCCGGAAATGTGAAGAACGGAAACGTCGGTTGAGCTGTGCGGATGTGCAGCACAGTCAAAAACCGAGGACGGCGGACTGGCGCGTCGGGGCAGGCACGGCGGAGGAAACACGGCCATGATCCTGGGGGAGCGGCCGGCCCGGGCCACGGCCGGGCAGCCCGCGCAGAGTGCGCGCCAGGTCATTGTTTTCGATGCGATGTACAGCGGCGGGCGGCGCCTATTGTATAATGGTCGATTAGCGCTCAGCGCCTGTTTCCATTCGCAAAAGACCCAATCCAGCATGCTATCAACCGCAAACATCACGATGCAGTTCGGCGCCAAGCCGCTGTTTGAGAACATCTCCGTCAAATTCGGTGACGGCAACCGTTACGGCCTGATCGGCGCGAACGGTTGCGGCAAGTCGACCTTCATGAAGATCCTCGGTGGCGATCTTGAGCCGTCGGGCGGCACCGTCATGCTCGACACCAACGAGCGCCTCGGCAAGCTGCGCCAGGACCAGTTTGCGTTCGAAAACATGCGCGTGCTGGACGTGGTCATGATGGGCCACACCGAGCTGTGGAACGCCATCTCCGAGCGCGACGCCATCTACGCCAACCCGGAAGCGACCGACGACGACTACATGCACGCGGCCGAGCTCGAAAGCAAGGTTGCCGAATACGACGGCTACTCGGCCGAAGCGCGCGCAGGCGAACTGCTGCTCGGCGCCGGCGTCTCGATCGACCAGCACCAGGGCCCGATGAGCGCCGTGGCACCGGGCTGGAAGCTGCGCGTGCTGCTGGCGCAGGCCCTGTTCTCGAATCCGGACATCCTGCTGCTCGACGAGCCGACCAACAATCTGGACATCAACACGATTCGCTGGCTCGAAGATGTGCTCAACGACCGCAATTCGACCATGGTCATCATTTCGCACGATCGCCACTTCCTGAACCAGGTGTGCACGCACGTGGCCGACATGGATTACGGCACGCTCAAGGTGTACCCGGGCAACTACGACGAGTACATGTTCGCCTCGACCCAGGCGCGCAACCAGCAACTGGCCAATAACGCCAAGGCGAAAGAAAAAGTCGCCGAGCTGCAAGACTTCGTGCGCCGCTTCGCCGCCAACAAGTCCAAGGCGCGTCAGGCCACATCGCGCGCCAAGCAGATCGACAAGATCAAGGTCGACGACATCAAACCGTCGTCGCGCGCCTACCCGTTCGTGCGTTTCGAAGCCGAGAAGAAACTGCACCGCCTGGCGGTGGAAGTGGAAGGCATTTCCAAGAAATACGATCGTCAGCTGTTCAAGAATTTCAGCATCATGGTCGAAGCCGGCGAGCGCATCGCGATCATCGGCGCCAACGGTGCCGGCAAAACCACCTTGCTGCGCTCGATCGGTTCCGAGCTGACCGGTTTGCAGCCGGATACGGGCCGCGTCAAGTGGGCCGAGAACGCCAACGTCGGCTACATGCCGCAAGATCCGACCGAAGAATTCGCTACCGATGCGGTGCTGACCGACTGGATCGGCCAGTGGACCAAGGAAGGCGACGACGACCAGGCCGTCCGCTCCATCCTCGGCCGCCTGCTGTTCGGCGGCGACGACGTGAAGAAATCGGTACGCGTGCTGTCCGGCGGTGAAAAAGGCCGCATGATGTACGGCAAGCTGATGCTCGGCCGCCACAACGTCATGCTGCTCGACGAGCCGACCAACCACATGGACATGGAATCGATCGAGTCGCTGAACATTGCGCTCGAAAAATACACCGGCACCCTGATTTTCGTCTCCCACGACCGCGAGTTCGTGTCCTCGCTGGCCAACCGCATCCTCGAAATCAAGGAAAACGAAATCGTCGACTTCCGCGGCAACTACGAAGATTACCTGACGAGCCAGGGTATCGACTAAGGCCGGGAGCGGGGCGCCCGGCGTCCCGTTCGGCTTTGTGGGGCAGGGCGGGCACCGAGGTGCCCGCGCGCCATTTCACGGCCGCCTCCTGCAACGATTTCTCTCTTGTGAGATAGTAACGACATGAACATTCTCCCTATCAAAACCGTCGAATACGAGCATCCTCAAGCCGGGCTGAGCTGCACCGCGCAAGCCTGGGCACGCACGCCGGCGGCGCCCTCCGCCGCCGAAAAAACGGCGCTCAAGGAACGCATCAAGCGCTTGCTGAAAGAACGCGAAGCGGTGCTCGTCGCCCACTATTACGTGGATGGCGATCTGCAGGACCTGGCCGAGGAAACCGGCGGCTGCGTCTCCGATTCGCTCGAAATGGCGCGCTTCGGCCGCGATCATCCGGCAAAAACGCTGGTTGTCGCCGGCGTGCGCTTCATGGGCGAGACCGCCAAGATCCTCAGCCCAGAAAAACGCATCCTGATGCCCGACCTCGACGCGACCTGCTCGCTCGACCTGGGCTGTCCGGCGGACGAATTCTCGGCCTTTTGCGACGCCCATCCCGACCGCACGGTCGTGGTGTACGCCAACACCAGCGCCGCCGTCAAGGCCCGCGCCGACTGGATGGTGACCTCGTCCATCGGCCTCGACATCGTGGCCCACCTGCATGCGCAGGGCAAGAAAATCCTGTGGGCACCGGACAAGCACCTCGGCTCCTACATTCAAAAGCAAACCGGCGCCGACATGCTGCTGTGGCAGGGCTCGTGCCTGGTGCACGACGAATTCAAGGGCGTCGAACTCGACTTGCTCAAGGCCGAGTATCCTGAAGCGAGGGTACTGGTCCATCCGGAATCGCCCGCCAACGTGGTCGCCCTGGCCGATGTGGTCGGCTCGACCACGCAGCTGATCAACGCCGCCCAAACCATGGATGCAACAACCTTCATCGTTGCCACCGACAATGGCATCTTGCACAAGATGCGCGCCGCCGCGCCGGGCAAGCATTTCATCGAAGCACCAACCGCCGGCAACAGCGCCACCTGCAAGAGCTGCGCGCACTGCCCGTGGATGGCCATGAACGGCTTGCAAAACCTGGCCGACGTGTTAGAGAGCGGCAGCAATGAAATCCATGTCGATCCGCAAGTCGGCAAGGAAGCCGTGCGCGCCATCGACCGCATGCTCGACTTCGCCGCCGCGAAAAAAGCCAAAGCCTTGCCGACCAGCGCGTTGGCCAACGAAGCAACCCTGTTTTCCGGAGTGGGCCCAGCATGAGCAATTTACGTAATCCTTACGCCGTTTTCGATGCGGCGCTGCAAACCGCCTTTGAATCGAACCTGCTGGCCGCCTTGCTCGAAGATGTCGGCAGCGGCGACCTGACCGGCAAGCTCGTGCCCGACGACACCCGCGTGCGCGCCCGCGTGATCGTGCGCGAAGAAGCCGTGCTCTGCGGCGGACCGTGGTTCGAAGGCGTGATGCTGGCCCTCGATCCGAGCATCGATGTTGACTGGCAATATGCCGAAGGCGACCTGATGAACGCCGGCAGCGTGGTCTGCACCATCGAAGCGCCACCGCGCGCCTTGCTGACGGCCGAGCGCGCCGCGCTGAACTTCATGCAGTTGCTTTCCGGCGTAGCCACCATCACGCGCGGTTACGTCGAGGTGGTCGAGGGCACGAAGGCATCCATCCTCGACACGCGCAAAACCTTGCCGGGCCTGCGCCAGGCGCAAAAGTACGCGGTGCGGGTCGGCGGCGGCAAGAACCAGCGCATGGCCTTGTACGACGGCATTTTGATCAAGGAAAACCACATTGCCGCGGCCGGCGGCGTGGGCAAGGCCCTGGCGGCGGCGCAAGCGCTGGACGCCGGCGTATCGATCCAGATCGAAGTCGAAACCCTGGCCCAGCTGAGCGAAGCGCTCGAAGCCGGTGCCACATCGGTCCTGCTCGATAACTTCGAGCTGGCCACCATGCGCCACGCGGTCGAGCTCAATGCGGGCCGCGCGCTGCTGGAAGCATCGGGCGGGGTGAATATGGACAGTGTGCGCGCGATCGCCGAAACGGGCGTGGACCGCATTTCCATCGGCAGCCTGACCAAGGACATCAAGGCCACCGATTTCTCGCTGCGGATTATTGACTGACCGGAGACTGGTCGACGTAAATCAGTTTCGAGGTATCGAAACCAAGCGCCTGGGCCTTAGCGACCAGGCGCTTTTTTGTTGCCTCATCCATTGTCGGGGTGCGCGACAACAGCCAGAAATACGATTTATCGGGGCCGCTGATCAGCGAATAGCTGTAATTCTCGCGATCCAGGTCGAACACGATGTACGATCCGTAAAAGGGACCGAAGAACGACACCTTCAGATAAGCGACGTCCGGCTTCTCGACAAAATACGCCTTGCCCTCCGACTGTTTCCATTCCTTTTTTTCAGCGTTATAGCCACGGTTGATGACCTTGATGCCGCCATCGTCGCGCATGCTGTACTCGGCGCTCACCCGGCTCAAGCCACGTTCGAACGAATGATCCAGCCGCGCGATTTCGTACCATTTACCGAGATATTTCGCCGACTCGAAATTGGCCACCGGTTCGATGTCCGCCGGCTTGGAAACACAGCCGGCGAGCAGGAACGCCATTACCACGAACAATGTTTTCATGATGAACTCCGCACTAAAGATGTCGAGTTCGATTGTAGCCCACGGGGTGGCACGCACCTTGCGCGATTGCTAAGCGAGACCGCCCAACACAAAGGCGATGGCGCCGGCCACGCCTGCCGCCTGCGCCAGTCGTGCGACCCGTTGCGGCGCGTAGGCCAGCAACATCATCAGCGCCAGTGCCGCCGCGGTCATCCCGCCCAGCCAGATCAGCGGCCCGTGGCCGCCGCCACCCTTGAGCTCCGCGGCCGCAAACGCCAGCACCAGCGCGCCCGCGCCGGCTGCCTGCAAACGCCGCCGCAACGCCGGCGGGGCTTCCTGCCCGCGTCCGTGCATGTCGGCGTAATGCCGCTGCATCGCCACGCTCAGCGCCCCGAAACCGGCGTAACTGAGCCCGAACACCGCAACCAGATAAAACACGCCGCTCATGATGCCGCTCCGATCCCGGGGTTTACCGCCGGCGCCTTGACTTCATTGGTCTTCACCTTGCCCCGGCCCAGCCGCAGCGCGCCGTAACCGAGCAACAGCCCCAGTGCCAGCACCGTGATGTCGAACCACGCCACCGCGCTCGGGCCATGGAACAGCGTTACGCCCAGGTGCGACGACGTCGTCAACGCATTGAGCAGCGGGATTGCGCCGAACAGGAACGCCCCGGCAGCGAGCTGCAAGCGCCACATGGCGCGGTCAGGCTTCACCTGCGCCAGCAGCGCCGCGGCGCCCCACGCGGCAAAGAACACCGCAATCTCGTTCTCGGCCCGCTTTTCCATCACGACAGGCAGCAGGCGATTGGCCCAGAAGTAGCAGGCAAACGCAATCGGCAAACCCGCCACCGCCCCGATGTTCAACGCCTCCACCAGGCGCGTGCCAACACCGATGGACGCACCGGCCTTGAGCGCCTTGGCCTGCGTCTGCCGGCTCTTGACCGCCCACAGGATCGCGCCGGTCGCCACCATCGCATAGCCGGCCAGTCCGGAAAGGAAGAACAATGCGCGCAGCAGCGGCTCGGCGAAGCGCGCCACGTGCAGGCCGTACATCACCCCGTGGGTGGCGGCCGGCGGCGCCAGCTGCTCGCCCGCGCTGGCCAGCAGCGCGCCATTGACGCCGTCGAACTGCATCGCCGGCTGCTTGTACGACAGCTCGCGCCCGCCCGCGCGCGTGACCGAGATGCTGGCGTTGGCGTGGTTCGGATGATTGACCGTGATCGAGCCGGCGTGGCTGCCGCCCCAACGGCGCTCGGCCTGTTCCAGCATCGGCCGCAGCGGCGCCATCACGGCCGCTTCACCGGGCTTTTTGGCAGGCTTGCCGGCGCTCGGGAAGACTTCTTCGGTAAATTTGTCGCGGTCGCCCTTGTATGCCACCTGGGCGGCGCCCGGCATGTACATGAACATCAACGTCACAAGGCCGGTGTAGGTGATCATCAGGTGAAACGGCAGTGCCAGCACCGCAGTGGCGTTGTGGGCGTCGAGCCAGGAACGCTGTCCCTTGTTGGGCCGGAAGGTGAAAAAATCCTTGAAGATGCGCTTGTGCGTGATGACGCCACTGATAATCGACACCAGCATGAACATGGCGCAAAAGCCCACGATCCAGCGCGCCGTCAGCGGCGGCATGTAGTGCAGGTCGAAGTGCAGGCGGTAGATGAATTCTCCGCCGCGGGTGTCGCGTGGCTCCGCCATGGCCGCGCCGGTGACGGGATCGATCAGGGCCGTCTGCAGGCGCTGGCGTTTGCGCGGCGCACCCTCGGGCGGCGGCGGCGCGGTCCAGGCGATGCGCACGGCGCCCCTGCGCTCGGTCGGCAGGTTGATGAACCAGCGCTGCGCATCCGGCGCGCGCTGCTGCAGCGCCTTGACGGCCATGTCGGCGGCATCGACGCTGCCGGCCTTGTGCGCGGCCACGCCATGCAGTTCCGGCTCCATCCACAAGGTGATTTCTTCCTGGTAGTAGCTGGCGGTGCCGCCGGCGAAGATCAGCAGCAGCACCCAGCAGACCAGGAGGCCCGACCAGGTGTGCAGCCAGGCCATGGACTGGCGAAGGTTTTCTTTCATGGGACGTTCCGGTACAGAAGAGTGACGATGGCGGCCATGCCTGCCGCCGGCAGCAGCAGGCCAAGCCAGGCGCGCGCGGCGCTGCGGGCGGCGAACACCCAGATCACGGCGCCGGCGTAGATGGCAAACGAGGCCAGGGTCGCGCCGATGACGGCGTCCGCGCGTCCGGTACCCAGCACGCGCGGCAGCAGCAGCGCAAGCAGGGCGCTGGCCGCCGCCGCCAGCAGGTAGCCGCCGAGGATGGCGGCCAGCGCGCGCGAGCCCACGCCGAGCCGGTAAGCGAGAGGGGCGGACAGGCGCATGTTACGGCGTATTGACGTTCGGTTTGGCCGCTGGCGGCGCCGCGATGGCAGTCGCGCCGGCCGTTTGCACCATGCTCATGGTGGTCACGTAGGTGGCCACGTCGTACGGTTTGCCGTCGCGCTGGCCCGCGGTTTTGTCGGTGTGGTGCGCTTCGAGCACATAGGTGCCTTTCCATGGCATGCTGAAGTTGACCATGCCTTCTTCATCGCTTTTCGCTTCCTTGGCCCAACCCGATTGCGCCACCACGCCAACCTTGGTTTTCGCCAGCGGCTTGCCCTGGTAGCTCAGCTGGAACTGGCCGGCTTTGCCGGTCGGGACGATGTCGAGCGTCAGGCGCGCCTGCTGCGCGGCGCTGCCGTTGACCAGCCGCGCGGCCGGGGTCCAGATCGAACGCACCACGGTGTCGCCGGTCTTTTTTTCAAAGGCCGGGTAGCTCGCTTCTTCGGCCACGATGCTCTGGCCTTCGGCGGCGCGCGCCGACAGCACGAACGCACCGGCGGTTTTGTCCAGTTTCAGTTTGCGGTCGGCGCCGGCGCCGATCAAGGTGGCGGTCGGGGCGACAAACTTGTCGAGCAGGCCGGGCGAGGCTTCGCGCAGGTTGTCGCCAAATTCGCCGAAGTAGACGGCGGCGGTCTTGCCATCCTGTTCGATCCAGATCTGGTGCGCATTCGCGCTGGCAAAGGCGCCGCACAGCAGCGTGGCGAGGAGGGTGGTTGCGAGGTTTTTCATGGAGTGTCCTTGTTGTGATTAATATTGATAGCGCAGATTGGCCGAGACCGACCGCGGCTCGCCGTAATAGCCGCCGTTGTAGAACCCCACCTTGCGGTAGTAGGTCTTGTCGAGCAGGTTGTTGATATTGACGCTGGCCGAAAGCTGGCTCGTGATCTGGTAGCGGCCCATCAGGTTGAGCAGCGTGTACGCGGCCTGGCTGGTGCGCACCTTGCCGGCCGGCCCGGTGGCCGTGGTGTAGATGTCGCTCTGCCAGTTCACGCCGCCGCCCACGGTCACATCGCGCCATTCGCCCGGCAGGCGCCAGGTGGTGCTGATGCGTACCATGTCGCGCGGCTGGATCGTATTGATCACCACATCCCTGGCGTTGCGCGACGTGCTGCGCGTGGCGCCGGCCGAGAGCTGCCATCCCGGCATCGGCGTGCCCGATACTTCGGCTTCCACGCCCCGGCTTTTCGTGCCTTTGCCGGTCGAGACGTACGGACGGGTGCCGTCGGGCAGGAGCACGCCCAGCGGCACCGAGCTGTCATCCTCGCCCAGATTGTCCTGTTTGGCCTCGAATACGGCGACGGCGGCGTTCAGGCGGCCGCCGAAAAATTCGGCCTTGACGCCGGCTTCCACGTTGCTGCCGGTGACCGGGTCGAGGAAGTTGTTATCCTTGTCCTTGTAGTTCTGGGGCTTGAACAAATCGCTGTAGCTGGCGTACAGCGAGGTAGTCGGCGCCAGGTCGAACACCACGCCGG
The DNA here is from genome assembly GCF_030846495.1 of Massilia scottii. Lineage (NCBI taxonomy): Bacteria > Pseudomonadati > Pseudomonadota > Betaproteobacteria > Burkholderiales > Oxalobacteraceae > Massilia > Massilia scottii. The sequence continues at coordinate 293,283 of NZ_JAVCWM010000001.1, forward strand.
CGTACGGCGTGAGCACGTCCTTCGAGGCGTAGCGCCCGGTGGCGTTAACGAACTCGCCGCTGGTGTTGACGTTGTCGGTGCGCGTCTTCCAGGTGCTCAGGCGCGCGCCGGCGATCACCTGCAGCGGGTCGGCCAGGCGCAGGCGCGCCGCCAGGTAGGCGCCCGACTGCTCCGTGACCGCCGCCGCGCTGGCGCCCGTGCGCCAGCTGACCGGCTGCGGCACCTTGCCGGTCCAGTTGCGAAAGTCTGGAATCAGCAGCGGGAACGGCAGCGGGGTTTCGGTGGCGATGGCCGGGGTCACGCCTTCGCGGCGCCAGCCGTTCCAGCCGGCCACCAGCTCGTGCTTGCGCCCGAACAGATTGAAGGCGCCGGTCGCGTACAGGTCCAGGTTATCCTGCGTTTCTTCGTACGGGAAGGTGCCGTTCCACACGGCCAGCCCGGTGCCGTCGCGGTTCGGGTAGCCGCTGCCGCCGTAGAACAGCGCGCCCTCGGAGGTCGAGTCGAGCCGGTTGTACGAGACCTTCACCTTCCAGTCGTCGTTGATGCGGTGTTCTAGGTTGGCATACACATTGCGGTAGGTGCGTTCCCAGCTGCTCCATTCGGCCGCCACGTTGAAGGAACGCGGCAGCTTGGCCGGCGTGCCGTCGCTGAAGAACAGCGGCGTGGTGCCCCAGGTCGTGCCTTTCGGCGTGTTGTGCTGGTAGTCGGCGCCCACGGTCAGCAGGCTGTCCTTGCCCAGGTCCGCTTCGACCAGCACGCCGCCCACGATCTTGCGCTCCTTGTACAGGTCCAGGTGCGAATGGCGGTTCTGCACCACGCCGATGGCGCGTCCGCGCACGCTGCCCGATGCGTTCAGGGCCGCCGAAATATCGGCTTCCATGCGCCGCATGTCCCATGAGCCGATACCGACCGAGGCCGATCCGCTCAATTCGCGCGTGGGGCGCTTGTGCACCATGTTGATCGTGGCCGACGGGTCGCCCGCCCCGGTCACCAGGCCTGTGGCGCCGCGCACCACTTCGATGCGGTCGTACAGGGCGGTATCGAACAGGGCGCTGTTGCCCGAGCTGTAGTTGGCGGCGACGCCGTCGACCTGGAAGTTACTGACCGTGAAACCGCGCGACGAAAAGCCGGTGCGCTCGCTGTCGTTTTCCTGCACCGTGATGCCGGGCGTTTGCACCAGCACGTCGGCGATGCTGGTCAGGTTCATGTCTTCCATGCGCTGGCGCGTGATGACGGTGACCGACTGCGGTGTTTCGCGCAGCGACAGCTTGAAGCGCGTGGCGGTGCTGGCGGCGCGCGCGCCGTAGGAGGTGCTGTCGTCCTGCTTGTCGGCGCGGATTTCGACCACGCTCACCGGTGACGCTTCGTCGAGCGGCGCGTCGGGGGCGGCGGCCTGGGCCACGCCCACCACGGAGAACAGCAGTGCCGAGCGGACGGCCAGCGCGAGAGGATGTAAGGTCATGTTCATTCAGGGGTACTTAAAAAGTGTAGCGGGCGGTCAGGGCGACGGCGCGGCGTTGGCCATAGAAGCAGTCGCCGCGGGCCAGGCAGGTCGAAATCTGGACTTTGTCGGTCAGGTTGGTGACGTTGAGCGTCACGCGCAGCGGTCCGCTGCTGTACGAGAGCATGGCGTCGAGCAGGGTGATGTCCGGCGTTTCGAGCTGATCGAGGCCGTCCATCGAAGAGCCGAGGTAGCGCACGCCGGCACCGGCACTGAAGCCATCCTGTTGCGCGATCGAGAAGCGGTGCGTCAGCCAGGCCGACACGTTGTGCTTGGGGATGCCGCTCAGGCGCTTGCCGTTGTCGGCGCCATTGCTGCGCGAAACGGTGGCGTCGGTATAGGCGTAGCCGGCGGTCCAGTCCCAGTCGCGGCCCAGCTTACCGGCGCTCTCCAGTTCGAGCCCGCGCACGTGCACTTCGCCGATCTGGATGCTGTTGAGCGGGTTGGCCGGATCGGCGGTCTTGCGGTTGGTGTCGCGCAGGTCGTACGCGGCCAGGGTGGTCATCAGGCTGCGGCCGGGCGGCTGCCATTTCAGGCCAGCTTCCCACTGTTCGCCGCGCTGCGGCTGGAAAGCCTGGCCGTTCAGGTCCACGCCGCCCAGCGGCAGGAACGATTCGGCATAGCTGACATACGGCGACCAGCCGCCGTCGGCAAGGTACAGCAGGCCGACCCGCCTGGTGTTGGCGCTGTCGTCGGTGCGCGCGGCAGCGCGGCCTTCGATATCGTTGGTCACGCCGTCGTGGCGCAGGCCCAGCACCGTCACCCAGCGCGGGCCGTATTTGATCTGGTCCTGCACGTAGTAGCCGTTCTGGCGCAGATTGGTGGTCGGCAGGCGGGTCAGGGCCTTTGGTACGGTGTAGTTGCCGTAGACCGGGGCGTACACGTCCAGCGGTGCGGCCACGCCGCGCCCGTTGGCCTGGCGCGTTTCCACCCGCTGCACGTCGGCGCCCAACAGGATCGTGTGCTGCAGCGCGCCGGTGGCCAGTTTCGCCTCCAGCTGGGTGTCGACCAGCAGCGTTTCCAGGTTGTTCAGGTTTTGCACCAGGTCGCGGTTGATGGTGCGCTGGTCGGCATTGAACACGGGCCGCGCCGGCCGGCCGGTGGCCGCAACGGCGGTGAAGCTGGTGTACGCGCTGCGGTAATCGACTTCGCTTTTGGTCTTGCGCAGGGTCTGGCGCACGCTCAGCGTATCGCTGAAGCGGTGGCTGAACAGGTAGCCGAGCGCGGTCTGTTCGGTGTCGTAGGCATCCCAGCCTGGCTCGCCGGTGAAGGTGCTGGTCGGGATCTGGCCGAACTTCGACGGCAGCAGGGTGGCCTGCCACGGGAAGAAGCCGATCATCGAGCCGCTGTGGTCTTCCTGGCGCAGTGCCAGCACGGTCAGCGATGTGCTGGCGTTGGGGGCCCAGGTCAGCGAGGGCGCCAGCAGCTTGCGGTCGTCGTCGACCATGTTGACTTGCGTGCCGCTGTCGCGGCCCACGGCCACGAGGCATGCCAGCCAGTGTCCGTCCGCATCGAGCACCTGGTTGATGTCGAGCGAGAGCTGCTTGCGGCTGTTGCTGCCGACTTGGACCTGGACTTCCCGCTGCGAGGTCGCCATCGGCCGCTTGGAAACCAGGTTGACCACGCCGCCGATGCCGCCCTGGCCGTACAGGACCGACGACGGGCCGCGCAGCACTTCCACGCGCTCCAGGGTGTACGGGTCGGGGCGCGTGGTGTTGTAGCTGCCGAAGTTCGATTGCACGCCATCCTGCAGCATGGCCGGATTGCCGCCGCGCGAAGTGACCGAATCGACCCGGCTGTCGAAGTAGCTGGAGACCAGGCCGGCGCTGTAATTGAGCGTCTGGCGCAGCGTTTGCGCGCCTTGCTCCTCGAAGCGCTCGCGCGGGATGACGCTGATCGATTGCGGCGTTTCGATCAGCGGCGTGTCGGTCTTGGTGCCGGCGCCGCTGCGTTTGGCGACGTAGCCGTTGTCTTCCCTGTTGCCGTCGACCGTGATCAGCGGCATCGCCACGGCATCGTCGGCGACCTCGCTGGCGAACGCCAGGGCGCCCGGGGCGGCCAGGGCTGCGAAGATGAGGGCCGAACGGACTGCGGCGGTCAAGGGAAGGGGAATGCAGTGCGCGGCGCCGGCGTACGCCGGGCCGAAAGGTGCGTAGTGCGCCATGGAGCCATCCTGAAAATGAGTGCAATGGCTGGCTAAGGTCGTGCTGGCTGGCTGTTGAATGAGAATTATTCTCAATTATAACGACGGGCAGCCAATTCGGCAAGGCAACATTCATGCGTGGCGCATGACTACCAGGAAGCCATCAAAACACTGCGCGTTTATTCGCTGGCAAACTGCTTGAGCAGAGCGGGGAGGGTACTTTCGGCGTTGGCTTCGACCTTCAACGATATCAATTCGTCGGCGCGGGTTTTGCCCAGGTTGATCGCGGCAATCGGCTTGCCTGAGTCGGCGGCCATGCGGCAAAAGCGAAAGCCCGAATACACCACCAGCGACGAGCCGATCACGAGCAGGGCGTCCGCGTCCATCATGCGGGCCAGCGCTTCGCGGGTGCAGTCGGCCGGCACACCGTCGCCGAAGAACACCACGTCCGGTTTCAGCGTTCCGCCGCAGTGCACGCAGTAAGGCAGGTGGAATTCGGCCAGCGCGTCCGGTTCCAGATGGGCGTCGCCATCCGGCGCGGGCGTGGCGACGGCACCAGCCAGCGCCGGATTGGCTTCGACCAGCAGGCCCTGCACAAAGGCGCGCGGAAAACTGGCGTGGCAGTCGAGACACACCACCTTGTGGATATTGCCGTGCAGTTCAAGTACGTCGGCGCTGCCGGCGCGCTGGTGCAGGCCATCGACGTTTTGCGTCATGAGGGCGCCGAGCCGTCCCGCCGCTTGCAGCCCGGCCAGCGCGGCGTGCCCGGCGTTCGGCGCTGCGGCCGACAAGGTGGGATAGCCGACCATGCTGCGCGCCCAATAGCGCCGCCGCACCGCTTCGAGCTTGCGGAAATCCGGCCCTTGCACCGGCGTTTTACCGCGCCGCACGCCATCGCGGTCGCGGTAGTCGGGAATGCCGGAGGCGGTGCTCATGCCGGCGCCGGTCAGCACCAGGATGCGCCGGTGGCGCTCCACAAAATCGGCCAGGGCGTCGCTGTCAGCAGTCATGGGAATGCACCACCAGCTCGTCGAAGCCGGACGCCGCGTCAAGCTCGCGCGCAAAACGGTGGTCGGGCAGCAGGGCGATGAGGATTTCGGCCGTGGTGCGGATGGTGCAGCCGGCCAGTACGTGGCCGCCCAGCACGCAGCCGGCGGCATCGGCCACGGACATGTGCAGATGCGGGCCGTCCGGCGAGAGCGAGCCCGCCAGGGTCAGTATTTCAATGTCGCCTTCGACCTCGGTGGCCTGGGCGGCGCCGGCCAGGCGCAAACGCGCGCCACGCAGGCTGCCGATCCCCTGCAGTACAAAACCGGCTGTCGTGCCATGCGCGGCCAGCACGCCGGCCAGGGCGGCGCGCAGGTCCTGCCCCGGAACCAGCCTGAGTGGAAGTGTCTTCATGTGCCCGATTTTACCCGGCCTTGCGGCGCGACGAGAACACGATCCCGCCGACGATCAGCGCAAACGCCACGCCGTGGTACAGATGCGGCAGTTCGCCGAGGAAGGCCGACGACATCATGGCGGCGAACAGCGGGGTCAGATTGGTGAAAAACGCGCCCACGCTGGGCCCCGCGCGCTGCACGCCGGCGCCCCAGCAGCGGAAGGCGATGATGGCCGGGCCGATGGCGACGTACAGCAGCGCCGCCGCGACGGTCCAGCTCCAGTGAACCGCCACGGCACCGCCGGCCCATTCGACGCCGGCGAAGGCGCCCGACCACAGCACGCCGTAGATGACCTGGGCCAGCAGGAAGGCGGCCCAGTCGGCCCGCACGGCGGGCGGATCTTTTTGCCGGGTCAGCAGCCAGCTGTAAAACGACCAGGCGATGGTGGCCAGGATCATGTACAGGTCGCCGGCGACCAGGCGCATCGCGGCCAGCTGGCTCCACTCGCCGCGGCACAGCACCACCAGCACGCCGACGATCGACATGGCCGCGCCGATGACTTGCTGGCGGCCGACCTTCACGCCGAAAAACAGCGCGCCGACCAGCAGCATCCAGACCGGCATGCCGGCCGCCACCAGCGTGACGTTGATCGGGGTGGAGCTTTGCAGCGCCAGGTACTGAAGGGAGTTATATAGCCCGATGCCGAGCAGGCCGAGAAGGGCGAAGCGGCGCCAGTTGCTGCGCAGCGCATCGCTGGCGAACAGGCGCCGTCCCAGCGGCAGCAGGATCAGCATGGCGATCGACCAGCGCAGCAGGTTGAGCGTCATCGGCGGCACCGCGTCGCGCACCAGCCGGCCCACGATGGCGTTGCCTGCCCACAGAAGCGGGGGCAGGGTCAATAAACCGATGGTCGCGGGCGTGAGCTTCTGGTTCATATCCGCGTCGTGCCGCGACCTGCGTTAGCGGCGCGGCGGGGTCAACACGCTTGGCAAGGCTTTCGGCAAGGTGTTCGGATAGTCGCGGCTGAAATGCAGGCCGCGGCTTTCGCGCCGCGTCAGCGCGCTGTTCACGATCAGCGAGGCCACGTCGACCAGGTTGCGCAGCTCCAGCAAATCGTGGGTGATGCGGAAGTTGCGGTAGTACTCGTCGATTTCTTCCTTGAGCAGCGCGATGCGGTGCTGCGCGCGTTCGAGGCGCTTGGTGGTGCGCACGATGCCGACGTAGTTCCACATGAAGCGGCGCAGTTCATCCCAGTTGTGGGCGATGACCACTTCCTCGTCGGCGTTGGTGACGCGGCTTTCATCCCAGGCCGGCAGATCGCGCGTTTCGCCTTTCGGCATGGCCGCGATTTCGAGCGCGCAGGCGCGTCCCACCACCAGGCATTCGAGCAGCGAATTGCTGGCCAGGCGGTTGGCGCCGTGCAGGCCGGTGCAGGCGGTTTCGCCGACCGCGTACAGGCCCGGCACGTCGGTGCGTCCGGCCAGGTCGGTGACGATGCCGCCGCAGGTGAAGTGCACCGCCGGCACCACCGGAATCGGTTCCTTGGTGATGTCGATGCCCAGCTCCAGGCAGCGCGCGTAAATGGTCGGGAAGTGCTCCTTGAGGAACTCGGGGCTCTGGTGGCTGATGTCCAGGTTGACGTAATCGAGGCCGCGCTTTTTCATCTCGAAGTCGATGGCGCGCGCCACCACGTCGCGCGGGGCCAGTTCGCCGCGCTCGTCGTACATCGGCATGAAGCGTGTGCCGGCCGCGGCGCCGGCTTCCGGCGGCAGCTTGAGCAAGCCGCCTTCGCCGCGGATCGCTTCGGTAATGAGGAACGACTTGGCGTACGGGTGGTACAGGCAGGTCGGGTGGAACTGGATGAATTCCATGTTCGAGACACGGCAGCCGGCGCGCCAGGCCATCGCGATGCCGTCGCCGGTGGCGGTGTCGGGGTTGGTGGTATACAAATACACCTTGCCGGCGCCGCCGGTGGCCAGCACCGTATGCTCGGCCTCGAAGGTCAGCACGGTGCCGGTTTTTTCGTCCTGCACGTACAGGCCGTAGCAGTGCGGCTGGCCGGCGCTGGCGGCGGCAGGCTTGGGCCCCAATTTGTCGGAAGTGATGACGTCGATCGCGCAGTGCTGCTCGAACAGGGAGATGTTCGGATGTGCGCGCACCTTCTGCTCCAGCGTGACCTGGACCGCGTGTCCGGTGGCGTCGGCCGCGTGGATGATGCGGCGCTGGCTGTGGCCACCCTCACGGGTCAGGTGAAAGCCCATTTCGGCGGTCGGGTCGCGCGTGAACGGCACGCCCTGGTCGATCAGCCATTCGATCGCTTCGCGCCCGTGTTCGACGATGAAGCGGGTCGCCGCCTCGTCGCACAGGCCACCGCCGGCCACCAGGGTGTCGTCGATGTGCTGGGCGTGGCTGTCGCCCGAGTCCAGCACCGCGGCAATGCCGCCCTGGGCCCAGTTGCTGGCTCCGTCGAGCAGCGCCCGCTTGGAGATGATGGCCACGGTGCGCGTTTGCGCAAGGTGCAGGGCAACCGACAGACCGGCCAGTCCGCTGCCGACAATAGCGACGTCAAATTTCATGTTGGGCGAGTATTTAGTGCAGAAGCATCACTATAGTCTATTTGGCTGCACTGTGTCTGGCCTTCAGGAAATGCCCGAAAATGCTTGTTCGTAGTCAATACCTCTTATGAGTCTGTAAGCGATTATTTACCACGCCGTGCTGCGGGCACGGACGCGACAAGTATCGCTGGCATGGAGGGACCGTGATCCGGATTTTCAGTCACTACGTATCCAAGATGGCGTTCGTGCTGCTGCTGCTCGAACTGCTCATGCTGCTCACTTCGGCCAGCGTGGCCTCGGCCCTGTGGTTTTCGGACCAGAACGGCCAGTTCCGCGCCGATAACCTGTATCTGTCGTCGCTGACGTTCGCGCTGGTGATCATCTTCAGCATGAGCGCACTGGGGATGTACCAGCACGGCTCGCGCGAGGGCATCCGCACCACCTTGATCCGCATCATGCCGTCGTTCGCGCTCGGCTTCGCGCTGCTCAGCGCCCTGATCGCGGTGCGCCCGGAGATCTATTTCGGGCGCGGGATCAGCAGCGTGATCTTCGCCATCGGCGCCACCGCCGTGGTGCTTACGCGCCTGGTGGTGTTCAAGTCGGCCGAGTCGGCGCTGCTCGAAGCGCGCCTGATTTTTGTCGGCAGCGGGCCGCTGGCGCGCGAGTGCATGGATCTGGCGCACAGCAAGAACGGCCTGCACCAGTTCAGCGTGGTGGGCTGCGTGCCGATCGCCGGCGAGGAAAGCTGCGTGCCTACCGCGGCGCTGCTGCCGGTGGGCGAGTCGCTGCTGGAGATGGCGCGCCGCTACGAAGCGCGCGAACTGGTGGTGACGGTGACGAACCGGCGCAGCAAGGAGTTCCCGGTGCGCGATTTGCTGGCCTGCGCGCTGGGCGGGGTGCGCGTGATCGATGCCGCCACCTTTTTCGAGCGCGAAGCGTGCCAGATCCGGCTCGATTCGCTGCAGCCGAGCTACCTGATTTTCGGCGGCGGCTTCGACCAGAGCTTCTGGCGCGCCAGCGTCAAGCGCTGCTTCGACCTGGTGGCCAGCGGCTGCATCACCGTGGTGTCGCTGCCGGTCATGCTGCTGGCCGCGGCGGCCATCAGGTTCGACGATGGCGGGCCGGTGTTCTACCAGCAGGAACGGGTCGGAAAAGATGGCCGCATCTTCAATGTGCTCAAGTTTCGCAGCATGCGCATCAACGCCGAGGCGCCCGGCGTGCCCACCTGGGCGTCGGCCAACGATCCGCGCGTCACCCGCGTGGGGCGCTACTTGCGCATGCTGCGCATCGACGAGCTGCCGCAGATGCTCAATGTGTTCAAGGGCGAGATGAGCTTCGTCGGACCGCGCCCGGAACGCGCCTTCTTCGTCGAGCAGCTGGCGCGCGATATCCCTTACTACAACGTCCGCCACAGCATCAAGCCCGGCGTGACGGGCCTGGCCCAGGTGCGCTACCAGTACGGCGCCTCGGTCGACGACGCCGTCCAGAAGCTGCAGTACGACCTGTATTACGTCAAGAACAACAGCCTGTTCCTCGATCTGCTGATCCTGATCGATACGGTGCAGGTGGTTTTGCTGGGCAAGGGAAGCCGCTGAACGTGAACCCTCTTTCAAGGAGCTGCACAATGGGCAAAAAGAAGCTGTTGGTGGTCGAAGACGACAAAGGCTTGCAGAAGCAGCTGCGCTGGAGTTTCGATGGCTATGATGTGCTCATCGCCGAAGACCGCGAGAGCGCGCTGGCGCAGCTGCACCGCCATCGCCCGGCGGTGGTGACGCTCGACCTGGGCTTGCCGCCCAATCCGGACGGCGCCACCGAGGGCCTGGCCACCCTGAAGCAGATACTGGCCGAAGCGCCCGGCACCAAGGTGATCGTCTTGTCGGGCAACCAGGAGCGCGCCCACGCGCTCAAGGCGATCGGCATGGGCGCCTACGACTTTCACCAGAAGCCCTTCGACGCCGATACCCTGGGCCTGGTGGTGGAGCGGGCGTTTTATCTGCACGCGATGCAGGAAGAGAACCAGCGCATGCTGCAGATCGGCGCCGACTCGCCGCTGGCGCGCATCGTCACGCGCGACCCCGCCATGCTGCGCCTGTGCCGCAGCGTCGAAAAACTGGCGCCGTCGTCGGCCACGGTGATGCTGCTGGGCGACTCGGGCGCCGGCAAGGAGCTGTTCGCGCGCGGCCTGCACGACCTGTCGGCGCGCCACGAAAAACGCTTCGTGGCCATCAACTGCGCGGCTATTCCGGCCGACCTGCTCGAGAGCGAATTGTTCGGCCACGAAAAGGGCGCCTTCACCGGCGCCGGCCAGCAAACCCTGGGCAAGATCGAGATGGCGCAGGGCGGCACCTTCTTCCTCGATGAAATCGGCGACATGGCGATGGCCCTGCAGGCCAAGCTGCTGCGCTTCGTGCAGGAGCGCGTGATCGAGCGTATCGGCGGACGCAGCGAAATCGCCATCGACGCGCGCATCGTGTGCGCCACCCACCAGGATTTGCCCAAGCTGGTGCGCGAAGGACGCTTTCGCGAGGATTTGTATTACCGCCTGAGCGAAGTGGTGCTGGCCATTCCGCCGCTGCGCGAGCGGGTCGGCGACGCGGTGCTGCTGGCGCACCACTTCAAGCACCAGGCCTGCCTGACGGAGCGGCGCAGCGTGCCGGCGTTCACCGACGACGCGGTGCTGGCGATCGAGCAGTATGGCTGGCCTGGCAACGTGCGCGAGCTGGAAAACTGCATCCGGCGCGCGGTGATCATGTCGGAAGGGCCGCAGATCAGCGCGCGCGACCTGGGCCTGGCCGAGGCGCCGCAGTCAGGCACGCCCGTCAATCTGCGCCAGGTGCGCGACGCCGCCGAGTACAAGGTGATGGTGACGGCGCTGGCGCGCACCAACGGGTCGATCGTCAAGGCGGCCGAGCTGCTCGGCGTGAGCCGCCCGACCCTGTACGACCTGATGCACCATCACGGCATCAGGATCTCACCATGACGCAATCCAGTTCGCGCTGATTTCCGCCACCGCGTCGCGCCAGGCGCGGCTGGCGAAGGTGCGGTCGGCGCCGGCGATGGTGACGCATTTGCAGCGCACCTCGTGGCGCTTGAGCAGGGCGTCCACGTGCTGCGCGCCCGGTTCGTCGCCGCCGAGAATCACCAGCGCCGCGCCGTCGAAGCCCGCCAGGCTGGCCAGCACGCGCTGCGGCAGCGGCAGGCTGGCGTCGGCCGCGGCGGCGCGCATGTTCTGGCGCAGCGCCGCCACGCTGGCCTGGCCGTCGCCGCTGTCGCTGGCCACGCGCTTCCAGAAATCGAGTTCACCCAGGCGCGCCAGCAGCTGCGGCAAGCCGTCCGCGCGCGGCGCGCTGCCGGGCGTGTGCATCCAGGGATTGAGCAGGACCACGCCCGAGACGCGCGCGTCGGACTGGGCATACAGCACGGCGGCCGTGGCGGCGTCGCCCAGGCCCCACAGCACCACGTCCTGCATGCCGGGCATCTGGGCGAAGAAGGCGCGCATGGCGGCCTGCGTGTCTTCGCCGAGCGCGTCGATGGTGCGCGCCTCGCCTTCGCTGTCGCCCATGCCGCGGTGGTCGAAGCGCATCACCGGGATGCCGCGCGCGGCCAGCAGGCGCGCCAGCAGCGTGAAATGGCGATGGTTGCCGATACGGTATTGCGGCGCGCTGGTGACGACCAGCACGCCGCGTGCCAGCGGCCGTTCGGGCAGGTCGAGGATGCCGACCAGTGAATTGCCGCCGCAGTTAAATTGTAGTGCGCGTTGGGTGGCTTCCATTATGCCTCCGGTGCGAAGACGGCACTGGTGGCGGCCAGCAGCGCAGGGCACTCGACGATGTCGTTGGCGCCCCAGAACGGCGCACCTTCGACCGCATGAAAATGCAGGGTGGCCCCGCGCGCGCTCCAGCGGCGGGCGATGCGCGCGGCGCTGGCGGCCAGCCGCGACGGAGCCGGCGAGGCGCTCGCGAACCAGTGCACCTGGCAGGGCGGCAGCGGCAGCGCCGCCGCGTCGCAGGCGTCGATGGCCTGGATCAGCGGCGCGGCCAGTTCGTAGCCGCCGACTTCGAGCATGCCGCGCGTGAGCAGGTCGGCGCGCAGCTGGCTGGTGGTGCCGAACAGGGCCGGGTCGCCGGCCTGCATGCGCGCCGCCAGGCCCTGGCGCAGGAACTGGTTGATGCAGGTGCGCCCGTTCAGGAAGGGCTGCCACAGGATGACGCCGTCGACCGGCGCGTTGCAGGCGAAATCGAGCGCCAGCAGGCCGCCCAGGCGGATGCCCCACAGGTGCATCGGTCCGCCGCCGGCGCGCTCGGCGAGCCAGGCGCGCGCGATCTCGAGATCGCGCTTCCACAGTTCCCAGCGCGCCGAGCTGAAATCGCCGCAGCTGTCGCCGCAGCCGAACATGTCGATCTGCAGTACCGCGTAGCCGGCGGCGGCGAAACGGCGCGCCTGCAAGGTGGCCATGCGGCGCGATTTGTTCAGTTCATCGGCGAACGGGTGCACGTACAGGATGGCGCCGCGCGTGCGCACCTGCGGCGCCGGCGCGTGATACAGGCTGAAACGGGTGCCCGGCTCGGCGTCGAAGAAAAACGGCAGCACGCGCGGAAGGGTCAGCAGGGGAGCATTCATGGTGTTCTTATCTCCTGTACGCACCCCGGGCTGGCCGGGACGCAAGATTGCGGGCGCACTGATGAAGGAATGGTCGGTTCCCTCGCCCCTGTCCTGTCCGCGGAACCGGTTTCATTAAACACCCCGCAAATTGCGGGCTTCTTGAGCGCGCACAAGAGGAAGAGTGCCGTCGCATTGCTTGATTCCCGTCAATGCCGACTGGGCCGTTTTTCTCAATCATGAATGCCATTGGGAAACAATTTATTCAGAGGAACATATGGCCCAGCTCTTGCACGATCTGATCAACGAGGCCGCCTGGCGCACGCCGCATGCGCCAGCCTTGCGCTATCTCGACCATAGCCTCAGCTACGAAGAACTGGCCTGCTGCGTCGAGGTGGCCGCGCAGGGCTTGCTGGGCCTGGGGCTGGCGCGCGGCGAGCGCGTGGCGGTGTTTCTCGACAAGTGCGAGGAAGCCGTGCTGGCCCTGTTCGGCGCGGCGGCGGCCGGCCTGGTGCTGGTGCCGGTCAATCCCTTGCTCAAGCCGGCCCAGGTCGGTCATATCCTGCGCGACTGCGGCGCCCGCGTGCTGCTGACCTCGCCCGGGCGGCTGGCCACGCTCGACCTGGAGCTGGCGCGCTGTCCGGACCTGTATTGCGTGCTGCAGACCGGGGCCGAGGATGGCATGCTGCCGGGCCTGGGCGTGCTGGCCTGGGATGGCTGGATGCGGCGCGCCGGTGTTGGCCCGGCGCGCGACGCCCATCGCTGCATCGACAGCGACATGGCGGCGCTGCTGTACACCTCGGGCAGCAGCGGCGCGCCGAAAGGCGTGGTCCTGTCGCACCGTAATCTGGTGGCGGGCGCCTGCAGCGTGGCCGCTTACCTGGGACACACGGCGCACGACCGCATCCTGGCGCTGCTGCCGCTCAGCTTCGACTACGGCCTGAGCCAGCTGACCAGCGCCTTTGCCGCCGGCGCCGCCGTGGTGCTGATGAATCCGTTGCTGACGCGCGACATTCCGGCCATGGTGGCGCGCGAGCGCATCACCGCGCTGGCGGCGCTGCCGCCGCTGTGGATCCAGCTTGCCGAGCTGCACTGGGATGCGCCGCACAACTTGCGCTACATCACCAGTTCCGGGGGCGCCATGCCGCGCGCGGCCCTCGACGCGCTGCGCCAGCGCCTGCCCGACACCCGGGTGTACCTGATGTACGGGCTGACCGAAGCGTTCCGCGCGACCTGCCTGGGGCCGGAGCAGCTCGACACCCGGCCCGACTCGATCGGCAAGGCCATTCCCAACGCCGACGTGCTGGTCTTGCGGCCCGACGGCCAGCCGTGCGCACCGGGCGAGCCGGGCGAACTGGTGTACCGCGGCCCGCTGGTGGCGCTCGGCTACTGGAACGATGCGGCGCGCACGGCCGAGCGCTTCCGGCCGCTGCCGGCGCAGCCCGGGCTGCCGTTCACCGAGACCGGGGTGTGGTCGGGCGACACCGTGCGGATCGATGAAGATGGCTATCTGTACTTCATCGGCCGCAGCGACGAGATGATCACCACCGGCGGCTACCGGGTCAGTCCGACCGAAATCGAGGAGGTGCTGTACGCGACCGGGCTGGTGGCCGAGGCGGCGGCGCTCGGGCTGGCCCACCCGGTGCTGGGGCAGTCGATCGCGCTGGCCGTCACGCCGCGGCGCGGCTGCCTGCTGGAGCCGGCCGTGCTGCTGGCCGCCTGCCGCGCGAAGTTGCCCGGTTACATGCTGCCGCTGCTGGCCCAGGTGCGCGAGGCGCTGCCGCGCGCTCCCAACGGCAAGTTCGACCGGCGCCTGCTGGCCGCCCAGATGGCGGCCGGCGCTTGACGTCAGGGGCGCGTGAACAGGTTGCCGGCGAGGCGCAGCAGGAAGGCGCCGCCGCCGGCGTGCTCGCACGGCGCGATGCGCGGCAGCGCGAACAGGTCGCTGCCGCTGCGGGCCGCGCCCGGGCCCATGCCGACGGCCGCCTGGAAGCCCTGGGCGCGCAGCATCAGGCCGTGACGATGCTCGAAATCCTGGCCCGGCTTGCCGCTGGGATAGGCGAACAGCCGCACCGGCGCCTGCAGGATGTCTTCGATGCGGCTGCGGCCCTCGGCGATCTCGGCGCGGGCGGCGGCGTTGGACAGGCTGGCCAGCGCCGTGTGGTGCAGCGGATGGGCGCCGATCTCCATGCCGGCGCGGTGCAGGGCCAGCAACTGGTCGGAACTGAGCATGGTCGGGGTGACGCGGCGCGCCATCGAGCGCGCGCGCGCCAGCCGTTCGTGCGGCGGCAGCAGGCGCAGGGCGGCCAGCAGCATCTCGATCACGGCGCGGCGGCGCTGCGGGCAGCCGATGTCGTAGCTGGCAAAGCCGCTGCGCGCCAGGTTCAGGCGCTCGCCGGGCGCGTTGCGCACCACCTCGGTGACGATGTCGCTCCAGGTGCAGCCGCCGTCGAGGTAGCTGGCGGCAACGAAAAACGTGGCCGGCACGCCGTAGCGCTGCAGCAGGGGCAGGGCCACGGAGGCGTGCTCGGCGTAGCCATGGTCGAAGGTGAGGCAGGCGCTGCGCGGCGGCAGGGTGCCGCCGGCCAGGTGCGCCACCGCGCGCGACAGCGGCATCAGGCGGAACCAGCGGGTCAGCAGGCGCAGGTGCTGCTCGAAGCGGCGCCCGTGCAGGCACTCGGGAAACAGCGGATCGGGCGCGGCCAGCACGCGCTGGTAGATCAGGATGGAAAGCGGTGCGCGCATGTGATTTTCTTTGGTGAAACTAATTGACTTCCCTCAATGAACCGCCTGTGCCCATCGGTACACTGGACTTTTAAGCTGAGGCAATACTAAATCAGCGCACGTGGCGGCTTGTTGAGCATTCTCATGCCGCCCGCGTTGCTGATGCCCTGGGGCCATGCCCCTGTTTGACAACGGAGGCGTGCATGCGTATCGGTATCTTGTCTTATCCCATGCTGTTCGAACGCGACGATGGCGTTCAGCAACAGGTCCGCGAAACCATCCGCGCGCTGGTGCAGCTGGGCGCCCAGGCTGACTCGTCGATCGAGGTGGCGGTGATCAATCCGCACGCCACGCGGATCGATGAATTCGACCTGATCCACGTGTTTTCGGCCACCCAGGGTAACCACAGGCTGGTGGACGCGGCCGCGGAGCAGGGCGTGCCGGTGGTGCTCACCCCGCTGATTTCGCCCGGCTGGGACCGCGCCAGCGGCACCAGCGCGCGCGCCGGCGACCACCGGCTGGGCAACCTGACGGCGTGGAATGTGCAGACCGGCTATGCCCGCACCCGGCGCGCGCTGCAGCAGGCCAGCCTGATCGTGGCGCTCGGCGAGGCCGAGAAACAGGCGATCGGCGCCGGTTTCCTGATCGATGGCCACAAGGTGCGGGTGCTGCCGAACGGGGTCAATCCAGCCTTGCTGGAGGCCGATGGCGAGCTGTTTCGCAAGCGCACCGGGATCAACGGGCCGTACGCGCTGATGGCGGGCCCCATTTCGCCGTACCAGAACCAACTGGCGATGGCGCAGGCGATGGGCGCGCTGTCGCTGCCGCTGGTGCTGGTGGGCGAGGCGGGCGAACGCGACCAGGATTACCTGCGCCAATTGCGCGCCGTGCGCGGGGTGACCTGCCTGGGCGCGCTGCGCCAGGATGGGCCGATGCTGGCCAGTACCTATGCGGCGGCGGCGGTATTGCTGCCGCCGGGCGAGGGGCAGGGCGCGCCGCTGGCGGTGCTCGACGCGCTGGCGGCCGGCACGCCGGTGCTGATGGCGCACGATACGCCCTTCAGCCTGGCCGGCGGCGAGTTCGCGCTGGTGCGGGTCGACTGGAACGATACCGATGCCCAGCAGCGCGCGGTGCTGCGCCTGCTGGTGACGCCGCCGCCGCGCGAGCAGGTGCGCGCGCTGGTGCGCGGCTGCACCTGGGAGCGGGTGGCGCGCCAGCTGGCCGCCTGCTACGCGGAAGTGGGCGCGCTGCGCCAGGCGGCGCTGGTCTAGGCCGGGACGGCAAGCCGGGGCGCGCTAGGAATGCGGCGCCGGCCCCGGGCACGGCCCGTGCGGATGGGTCAGCGCATCGTACACGCGCAGGTAGCCGCGCGCCATTTCCGGCAGGCTGTGGTTGGCGATGACGTGGCTGCGCGCGCGCATGCCGTGGCGCGCGCCCATGTCGGGGATGCGGCAATAGTCGGCGATGGCGGCCGCCATCAGCTCGGGCGAGCGGGGCGGCACCAGAATGCCGGTGAAGCCCGGATGCACCAGCACCGGATTGCCGCCCACGGCGGTGGCCACCACCGGCAGGCCGCTGGCCATGGCTTCGAGGATGGTGTTGGAACTGCCTTCGGCCAGCGAGGGCAGCACGAACAGGTCCATGGCGCGCAGCAGCTGGGCGATGTCGGTACGCTCGCCCGGCAGCCAGGCGCGGTGGGCGGCGCCGGCGCGGGTGAGGGTGTCGAGACAGGCGGCGCGCTGCGGGCCGTCGCCCACGATCAGGAGGCGCATGCGCTGGTGGGCCGGGTGCGGCGAGGCGATCAGGCGCAGGAAGGCTTCGACCAGGGTGCCGTAATCCTTGACTTCATCCATGCGGCCGACGCTGCCGATGACGAAGGCGTTATCCTGCATGAAGCCGGCCGGCCCGACCGCGGCCGGCGGGCCCAGGCGCGGATGGAACTGGATGCTGTCGACCCCGTTCGCGATCTGCGACACTTTTTGCGGTTCGGCGCCGACGCTGTCGATCAGCCAGTGTTCGAGGTCGGCGCTGACGGCGATGAAGTGGCCGATCAGCGGGCGCAGCAGGCGGCGCAGCAGCTTGTACTTGAGGCGCTTGCCGTACAGGTCGCTCATGTCGCGGCCATGCTCGCCGTGCACGCGCAGCTTGACCCCGGCCAGGGCGGCCACCAGCTGGCCTTCGATCCCGCACAGGTTGCGCGTGTGGATCAGGTCCGGCTGCAGCGCGCGCAGGGCGCGAAACAGGCGCAGGTAATGGCCCCAGTCCTTGCCTTCGCGCTTGTTCAGGCTGATGATCTCGACCCCGCGCGTCTTGATGTGGGCGTGATACTCCGAATAATCCTTGAGGCAGACGATGGCGTGCCGGTAGCGGTCCGGCGGCATGTGCTTGATCAGGTTGATCAAGCCGTTTTCGAGGCCGCCGATGTCGAGCTGGTGGATCAGGTGCACCACGAGACGGGGTGGTTCGAGGAAAGTGGTCATGGTCGACTCCGCAAAAGTTGATCGGGCGAACGGGGAGAATCGGGGCGGGCGCGCTGCCGGGCCGCACGCTGCGGGCCTGGTCCGGATGCCTGCGCCGGCAGCGGCTGGCGCCAGCGCCGGCTAGTCGTAATAGCCGTGGTAGTGCTCGCCCGGGAAGGCGCGCGCCTTGTTGCAAATGAGATCGACGCGGGCGCAATTGTCGAGTCGCGCCAGCGCCTCCTTGACCTGGCGCTGGGTGGTGGTTTCGGACTCGACCACCATCACCACCTGGCCCATCTGGGACGCCAGCACCCCCGCTTCGGTGGTCAGCAGCAGGGGCGGCGAATCGAAGATGACGATCCGGTCCGGATAGCGGCTGGCGATTTCGGAGAGCAGCTTGCTCATCGCGTGGCTGGCCAGCAGTTCGGTGGCGTGCTTGTTGTTGCGGCCCGCCGGCAGCAGGCTCAAGGTCGGGATGTTGGTCTTGAGGATCACTTCCGACAGGCTCAGGTCGTTTCCCAGCAAAATATCCATCAAGCCCAGTCCGGGCGCCAGACCCAGCACCCGCAGCACCGAGGGCCGCGCCACGTCGGCGTCGATCAGCAGCACCGTGTGGTCTTTTTCCATGGCGATGCTCATCGCCAGGTTGATCGCGCAGTAGGTCTTGCCTTCGCCGGGCAGGGCGCTGGTGACGACGATCAGGTTGCCGTGCCGCACGCCGCCGGAGACCGCCGCGCGCGCGTTGCGCAGCAGGGGCCGCTTGATGATGCGGAAATCCTCGGCCACGCTGGTGCGCCCGCCATCGTGGGTGACCATGCCCATCTGGTGCAGGCGCGCCAGGTTGATATCGACGTCGCGCGCCGGCTCGGCAGGATGGCCGTCGGCCGGCGCGGCGGCCGCAATGGGGGAACTGTCCACGTTGTACTCCCTGAGGGTTAAGCCGTAAGAAATCCGGATAGCATGACCGCGCCGTACAGGCTCAGCAGGCCAGCGAAAGCCAGCCCGAGCAGGTACTGGCCGCGCCGCAGCTTGCGCCGTTCGGCATCGGTCCAGCTCATCGAGACCGTGCCGATCACATTAAGCCCGGTGATTTCGCGCAGCGCGCTCGGGCTGACGAAGGTCGGACGGACCTGGCTGATCAGGAACGCCACGCCCAGCCCGGCGCACAGCGCGATGACCAGCACGCCGCTGTGGAACAGGCGGCGGTTGGGGCCGACCGGGGCCACCGGCATGGTGGGCGGATCGATAATGCGGAAGGTCATCATTTCGGTCGAGGAACTCAGGTCGCCGGACAGCTTGGCCGACTCGCGCCGCGCGATCAGCTTTTCGTAGTTATCCTTGTTGATTTCATAGTCGCGGTTGAGCTGGGCCAGCTGCGACTCGACTTCGGGCACGGCGTTGCTCTGCTCCTGCAGGCGGTCGTGGCGCACGCTGTATTCATGCACGCGCACGCGCATGGCGGCCACCTTGGCGTCCGCTTCGGTCAGGGCCACCTTGAGCTGCTGCAGCATGGGGCTGTAGAAACGGCCGGGGTCGCCGTCGCGCTCGGCCTGCTTGCTTTCTTCGATCTTGCGCGCTTCGAGCTGGGCCAGCAGGCGGCGCGCGGCGATCACGTCGGGGTGCAGGTCGGTGTACTGCAGGCGCAGGGTGTCGAGATTCTTGTTGATCGCGGCCATGCGCGCATCGATGTCGGGATTGACGATGGTGCGCGCCCGCGCGGCGGCGCCGGCCGGCTGCGGATCGCCATTGATGCGGGCCTGGATCGCCAGGCGCGCCTGTTCGGCTTCGAGCAGGTCGATGCGCGCGGTGCTGAGCGCGTCGCTGGCGATGGCCAGCTGGGCGCTGTAATCGACGCCCTGGCGCGGCAGCAGCGCGCTGTTGCGCAGCTTGAATTCCTTGACCGTGTTTTCGGCCGCCACCAGGCGCTGCTCGTAGTTCTTGATCTGGTCGTCGATGAACCGGATGGCTTGCTGCGAGTCGCCCTTCTTGCCCTTGAAGCTGCCTTCGAGGAAAATGGTCAGCAGCGATTGCACCACGTCGTGCACCTGCTTGGGATGATCGCCGCCGTAAGTGATCGAATAGATATCGTTGGTGCTGGTGCCGGTGATTTTCAGGCGCGCGGCCAACTCCTCGACCTGGCTTTCGCGCTGGCGCGGGGTCGTTGCGTCGACATCGAGGTCGACCATGCGCAGCACGCGCTCGAGGTTCGGACGGCTGAGCAGGGTACGGCTCATGATCGAGACCTGCTGTTGCACGTTCGGGATACTGGTCATGCCCGCCATCAGCGGCTTGAGGATGCTCTGGGTGTCGACGAACACCCGCGCCGAACTCTGGTAGTCGTTCGGCAGGCGCAGTACGACGATCCAGCCCGCGCCCGCCACCACCCACATGACGCCGACGGCGAGCCAGCGATATTTCCAGATGCCCCTTGCATGCAGCAGCATCTGGCTGATGAAGTCCTCCATATCGTGTGGGTCTCCGTAAGTCGGGCAGCGATCGGAAGGGCACCTGCCAGCTTCACTACGCGTTCGATTATATGTCTGAGGAAACAGTAAGATTCTGCTGATCACGGCCGCGTTGATTCGCGTCAAGGGCAGCAAAAGCGGATGTCCGCGCCGCCCTCGTGCAAAAAAAACAGCCCGGCCAGGAGCGCTCCTGACCGGAAAAATGCAGGCTGCCAAAGAGCCGTGCATCAGGGTCCCCGCCGGGCATCCGGCGCCCGCATCCCCGGCCGGCGCAGACGGCGCAGCAGCGGTTGCAGACCCTGCGATGGCTTCGGACGACCAAGCCATCTTCTTCTTGTTTGCATCGCGTTCGGCTTAATTGCGGCGGCTTAATTGCGGCGGCTTACTTGCGGCGCCGTGCCAGCAGCGACATGCCCAGCAGGCCGAGGCCGAAAATCGCCAGGCTGCCCGGTTCGGGCACCGCCACCGTATCCTGCAGCGCATTGGCCAGGGTGGTCTGGTTGATCGTCAGCTGGTACGTATCGAACTGGTTGAGCCAGGGCGTGACCGCCGAGAAGCTCATCTTGCCCGGGTTATAGGTCGACATGCCGGGGAAGCTGTCGGTGCGGCTGACATTGCCGAAGCTGTTCAGTTCGCCCGGCTGATAGGCGAACACGACCTGCCCGGTACTCATGTTCATGATGTTCATGCTCCACGACAGGCGCGCGATGGCATTGGTCTGCATGCCGGCGCCGGTGCTGGCATAGGCCTGGGTGAAAGGCGTGCCGTCGAAGGCGATGGTCATGGTCTCGCCCACGCCGAGGGTGAAGTTGAACGAGGTCGAGGTGCCCACGTCGGAGTCGCCGGCGGCCTCGCCATCGGTGGCAAGCGAGGCGTCGGCGCGCGTTTCGGCGCGCACCCCGGCTTCTGTCGTACCGATGGTCATGGCGCTGCCGGTCATGTTCTGGTCGGCGTAGCCGAAGGTGCCCGGCACTGGCGGCGGGCCGGAAAAGGCCGTGAAGTTGTTTTCGGCGCGGGGCGGATTGGGCAGTCCGACGAACTGATGGGCGACGTCGGGCGCGGTGCCGCTGAGGATGCCGCGGTTTTGCGGTTGCGCGGCCGAGATCATGCCGTTGAGGGAGGCGGTGGCATGGGCCGAATTGGTGCCGTCGAGCATGGTGAAATCCGTCGACTTGAAGGCAGCACCGCTGGAATGGAGCAGGCGGAAATTGTCGACAACGAGGACGGCCTGGGCAAATGCGTCGGCGCGCGCACCGTTCATGGCGGCCAGGCAAAGGCCGGCAATCGCCGCGTTTTTCAACAGTGATGTCGGGACTAGTTTCATAGTGAACTCTCCGGTGGGGATGAAGTGGGGAAGCGTCGACAGCTTGCGGCGCCGCCGTGCCTACCCTGTATGCAGCAAGCGTGCCAGCTCGCTTTTTCGCATCAAATCAACGACTTGCGAATTCCGACTCTGCAGTTGCGCCGGTTCCGGGCGGGCATGCCAAAATTCCCGACGGCGCGCGTTTGTCGCAGAACAATGGCGCGCGGGACTGCGTGAACTTCCGTACGGATGGCCCTGTCTGACTTACACAACTTTGCGCGCGGGCCGGCAGGCGGCACGCACGATCACGTGGAAGGAAAGAGAGCCATGTTTCAAGACGAGCTACCGATTGCAACGTTCGAGATGCCGGCGGGCTTACGCGAGCCGGACGGGGGCGTCGCCACGGCGACCGAGCCCGATCCGGGCCAGGCGATGCAGGAATTTCACATCCGCCTGGCCAACTCGGCGGGACGGCGCGAAGCCGCCAGCCTGCTGATCCGCAAGATGTACGGCTGGCGCGGCTATGCCTTCGAGCCCAGCCTGCATCACGACCCGCACAAGGTCACCCTGTACGCCGAGACGGGCGGGGTGCTGGTCGGCACAATGAGCCTGTGCCTGGACAGCGAATTCCGGCTGCCGGCCGATGACAATTTTCGCGACAAGCTCGACCTGCTGCGCAGCCAGGGACGGCGCCTGTGCGAACCGTCGCGCCTGGCGATCGACAAGGGCGTGACCAAGCGCGTGTTCGCTTCGCTGATCCATATCTCTTATCTGTACTCGCACAAGCTGCACGGATTCACCGATTACGTGATCGAGGTCAATCCGCGCCACGTGATGTTCTACAAACGCATGCTGGGCTTTAGCGACTTCGGCAGCGAGCGCCCGTGCCACCGGGTCGGCGCGCCCGCCGTGCTGCTGCGCCTGCCGCTGGCGGAGATGGGCGAGCAGATCCGCAAATGGGGCGGCCTGATGGAGCAGCATGGCGAGGAGCGCTCCTTCTATCCGTACTTCTTTCCCCAGCATGACGAGCCGGGCATTACCGCGCGCCTGAACGGCGGGTATCAGGCCAACGGAGGCCGCGATGCGTATTATTGAGGAACAAAAATTCCGACAAGAGCATCCCGATGCCGGCTGGAAGCGCGGCGTGCTGACGGCGCTGCGCCTCATCGTCGGCGCCGAGCACGCCGTCGACGACCCGGCCGCGCTGCGGCGCTACACCTGCAGCACGGCCGCGCGCAGCACCCTGCCGCTGGCGGTGGTGCGCCCGGGTTCGCAGGCCGAGGTGGTGGCGCTGGTGCGCCTGGCCGGGGAGCGCGCCCTGCCGCTGTATCCGCTCAGCACCGGGCGCAACTGGGGCTACGGCGACGCCTGCGCGGTGGGCGACGCCCAGCTCATCGTCGACCTGGGCAGGATGAACCGCATCGTCGACGTTGACGCCGAACTCGGCTACGCGGTGATCGAACCGGGCGTGACCCAGCAACAGTTGTCGGATTATTTGCACGGCGAAAAGCTGAACTGGTGGATCGATTGCACCGGTGCCGGCCCCGACACCAGCTTCATGGGCAATATCCTGGAACGCGGCTTCGGTCACTCGCCGTACGGCAACCGGCTGCAGCACGTGTCCGGCATGCAGATCGTGCTGGCCAGCGGCGAGGTACTGGCGACCGGCTTCGGCCACTATCGGCAGGCGCGCGCGACCCATCTGTTTCCTTACGGTGTAGGGCCGTTTCTGGACGGGATGTTCACGCAGTCCAATTTCGGCATCGTCACGCGCATCGGCATCTGGCTGCAGCCCGCCGCCGCCTGCGTGAACCATTTTCTGTGCACGATGTCCGACCATGAAGATATCGGTCCTGTGGTCGATGCACTGCGCCCCCTGCGCATGAACGGCACCCTGCGCAGCATTGTTCATATTGGCAATGACTTGCGCGTGATTTCGGGCGGGCGCGTGTTTCCCCGATCGCTGGCGCCGGACCGGTCCTGCCTGCCGCCGGCGGTGCGTGGCAACTTGCGCGAGGCGGCGGCGGTGGGCGCATGGACGGTGTCGGGGGCGCTGTACGGAAGTGCCGCGCAGGTGGCTGCTGCCCGCGCGGCAATCAAGGCGGCCTTGCGCGGCACGCGCGCGCGCACGGCATTCTTGAGCGAGCGCAAACTGCGCTGGGGCGCTGCCATGGCGAGGGTACTCGGATCGACGCGGGCGGGCTTGCGCTTGCGCGCGCAGGTCGGCCTGGGCGAGGCGCTGTTTGCCATGAATCGCGGCAAACCGAATGGGCGCTTCCTCGCCGGCGCTTACTGGCGCCGGCGCGAGGCGCTGCCGGCCGGCTTTCCGCACAAGGCCGATCCGGCACGCGATAACTGCGGCATGCTCTGGATTTCGCCGGTGCTGCCGATGCGCGGGAAGGATGTGCTGGACTTGCACGCGCTGGTCGAGCCGCTGTTCGCCGCGCACGGGTTTGATTTGTTCGTCACGTTCAGCATGATTAACGAACGCGCGCTGGGCGCGGTATTAACGATTGCCTACGACAAGGAGGATGCGGCCGAGGTGGCGCGCGCGAGGGAGTGTTACCAGGCAGTGTTCGACAGCGTGATGGAGGCAGGCTACATCCCTTATCGCGTCGGCAACCAGTCGATGGCTGCGCTCGATCCGGGCGGCGATGTGTACTGGAACACGGTGGCCCGGATCAAGGCAGCGCTTGACCCGGAAGGGCTGATCGCCCCCGGACGCTACGAGCCGGGCCGCGCGAAAGGGCTGGTGGCGGGTGGCGCGGGCTGAACGGATAGCTTGCCGTCCTTGTGAGGCCGCTCCACCGGCATGCCCGGCTGCGCACGGCCCGTGACTACAGCGTGCGCAACAGCGCGGCTGCCTGTTCGTGATGCGCTGAACGCTGCGGTTGCGCCAGCAAGCGCTCCAGTTCGCGCCGCGCTGCCCGTTTGTCGCCCGAGCGCGCCAGTGCCGTGCTGAAGTGGAAGTGGATATTCCCGGCTGCGGGCGCCAGCGCGCTGGCCTTCCGCAACAGGGGCAAGGCGCGCGCCAGATCGCCGCGTTCGGTGTAGATCCAGCCCAGGGTGTCGAGCACGGCAGGGTTTCCCGGCGCCAGCGCGTGAGCCCGTTCGGCGAAGGCTTGCGCGCGGCTGTCGCCGTTCTGCTGGCAAGCCCAGGCGAGGTCGTTGAGCGCGATGACATTGTCCGGCTCGACCTTGAGCACGGCTTCCAGATGGCCGATGGCAGCCTTGTAGTCGCCCGCGACGAGCTTGCTGCTGGCATAGTACAGCCGCGCCGGGACATCGGCGGGCCGGTCGCGGAACCAGTTGGCCATGCGGACATCGGCGTCGGCGGCGCGGCCGAGTTTGTTCAGTGCGCCGTGTATCTGGATCAGCAGAGCGCCATCGGACTGGCGTTCGAACGCGCGCTCCCACGCAGCGAGCGCGGCGGCGTGCTGGCCCTGGGCGGCGAGCGCGTCGCCTTCGAGCTTGTATCCGTTGGCCGATTCCGGTTTGCGCTGCTGGACACCACGGGCCAGCGCGCGCGCTTCGGCAAATTTTTGTTGCCTGAGCAGGATATTGAGCATGGTCATCTGTGCATCGAACAGGTTCGGGTCGATGGTGAGCGACTGGCGCAGGGAGGTGAGGGCGGCGTCATGGTCGCCCCGTTCCAGCTGCAGGCTTGCCATACGGACCAGCGGCATGGGCGAAGCCGGTACCAGTGCGGCGAGGCGCGAGTAAGCGTCGAGGGCCGCGCCCAGATCCTGGTTGAGCACGTAAATCTGGGCCAGCATGGCGGTCGCTTCGGGGCTGGCGGGATTGGCTGTTTCCAGCGTGCGCGCCAGCTGCAGCGCTTTGGCCTTGTTGCCCGCCCGCGCATACAGATCGGCAAGGCGCAATCCGAGCGGCAGGGCGTCGGGTTCGATCTCGCGGGCGCGCACGAGCCAGGCCACGGCATCGGCGGTTTTTCCCTCGCGCTGTGCCAGTCCGGCCAGCGCTTCAAGCAGCGCGCGGTTGCGTGGCGCGTTGGCGAGTGCGGCTTCGTAGCGCTTGCGGGCGTCGGCCGGTTTGCGCTCGGCCAGGTCGAGCTGCGCCAGGTTGGCCAGCGCGGGCAGATACAGCGGCTCGAGCGCCAGCGCGCGGTTGAAGCTGGCCCGTGCCAGGCTGGCTTCGCGGCGGGCCAGATAAACGCCGCCTTTCAAGTTCTGGACCAGCGGATTGTCGTCGCGCCGCTCCATTTCCTGCACGGTGGCAAGCGCCTTGTCCGTGTTCTTCGCCCGCAGATGCGCCATGACCAGCAGGATGCCGACGCGGGGCGCGTTGGCGTCGAGCGCGGCGGCGCGCTCCAGTTCGGCAACGGCGCGGCCGGTGTCGCCGCTGCCCAGACGGCTGAGCGCGAGCGAGGTCCGCAAGCCGGCGGCCTGGGGCTGCAGGGCGCTGGCCTGCTCGAAAAGGACGGTGGCGGCGCCGAACTGGCGCGCGCGCAGCCGCGCTTCGCCGGCCAGGGTCAGCAGTTCGACATCGTTCGGATGGTCGGCGAGCAGCGGCGTGAGCAGGTCGAGGGCGGCCTGGGGCGCATTCGCGCGCACCTGCAGCGAACTCATCAGCTTAGTGGCATACACATGGCGCGGATACGCCGCAAGAAACTTCTGCAGATGCTGTTCAGCCTGGCCGGTCGCGCCCAAGGCCGACTGCACCGCACCGGCCAGCAGAATCGCCGGGTAGTGGTCGGGCGCAACCCGCAAGACTTGCTGCACCGATTGCAGCGACGCCGCCAGTTTCTGCTCGCGGAAGTCGACCATGGCTTGCGCGTAGACGACCGCCAGGGACGCGCCGGCCACCTTGCGCGCCGCGGCAATGGCGTCGCGCGCGGCACTGAAGCGGCCGGCATCGAGGTGCAGATTGGCCACGTCCAGCCGGGCTTGTACATTGTGCGGCCGCTTGACCAGAATGCGCTCGTGCGCCGCCAGGGCCTGATCGGGCTTGCCGGCGGCGCGCAGCAAGTCGGCGTGAAAGCGCAGGCAATCGATATTGTCGGGATTGGCGGCAAGCGCGCGTTGCATCAGCCGCACCGCTTCGTCATGCTGGTTGGCGGCCACGGCCACGCGGGCCATGCCAAGCAGGGCATCCGGCAAGTCGGGATGCAGCGACAGCGCTTGTGCAAACAGCGCCGTGGCTTGGGCGGGATCGTCGGTCCCCAGCAGGGCATGGGCACGCAAGGCCAGGATCGCGGGACGCTGGGCCGGCGGCGCCGCCGGATCGACGTCGGCCAGCAGGCGCTCATACTGGCCCTGCATCAACAGCGCCTGGCCGATGAGCAAGGGGAGTTCAGGCAGGGCCGCACCGAGGTCGCGCGCGCGCCGCAACTCTTTTTCGGCCGAGGGGGCGTCGCCTTGCTCCAGGTAGACCTCGCCCAGCAGCAGGCGCGCGTCGCGGTCGGCACTATTTTTCTGTATTGCATTCTTGAGCACAATGACCGCCGCCCGCGCATCGCCCCTGGCGCGCAGCTCCCTGGCCTGCTTCAGCATGGCGGCAGGCTCGGTCTCTTTGCAGCCGCCGAGGAGGGTGGCGAACAGCAAGGCAAGGGCGACGGCAGTGGCGGCCAAGGGGCGCGGCCACCTGGATAAGTAGCGGGACATGACATTCTCCTGACGGGCCAGGGCACTGGCATCCCTCACAGGGTAGGGTGTCGGTACGGCAAGTCCTTGCGTCGCATCAACGTTTTTCGTTTGTGCGAATGACGGCCTCATCCGCATGAAGTTGCTGTAAATCAAAAGTTGACAGGCGGTGCTCCGTAGAATTTCTTTGGACGCCGTCGTGTTGCGGCCGTGCACTGCTTTGCAGAGTCCGAGTGTGCAAACGTGCGTTCCGCTGTTGCCGGCGCGGTTAGCCGGTTTCCCGATTATTGGCCTCGTGCCGGCCCCGGGCCGGAGCGACGCCGCAATACGCTGCAGACCGCGCCGCCACGGCGCGGTCTGCTCAGTCTGGAGACGTTGATGCCGAGCACCCCTGTAAATAGCCGCTATGAGCATGCCCTCGCCGGTCTGCGCGAGACGCAGCATCACTGGCTCATCACCGGCGTGGCCGGCTTCGTCGGGTCGAATCTGCTGGAAACGCTGCTCCGGCTTGGCCAGCGCGTCACCGGGCTCGACAACCTGATGACCGGCTACCGCGCCAACCTCGCCCAGGTGCGCGCCCTTGTGCCGGCGCACGCGTGGGCACGTTTCGACTTCATCGAGGGCGACATCCGCTGCCTGGACAGTTGCCGGCGCGCCTGCCGGGGCGTCGATATCGTGCTGCATCAGGCGGCGCTGGGTTCGGTTGGCCGCTCGATCGCCGATCCGATCCTCACCAGCGACGTCAACCTGATCGGTTTCCTGAACATGCTGGTGGCCGCGCGCGACGCCGGCGTGCGGCGCATCGTGTACGCGGCCTCGAGCGCGACCTATGGCGACCATCCCGGCTTGCCCAAGGTGGAAGACCATATCGGTCGCCCACTGTCGCCGTATGCGCTGACCAAGCACGTCAATGAAGTGTATGCGGAGATGTTTGCCCGCTGCTACGGTACCGATGCGATCGGCCTGCGCTACTTCAATGTGTTCGGCCCGCGCCAGGACCCGCGGGGCGAGTACGCCGCCGTCATTCCCCAGTGGTTCGATGCGATGATCCATAACCGCCCGCTGCGCATCAACGGCGATGGCGACAGCAGCCGGGATTTTTGCTTTGTCGACAATGCGGTCCAGGCGAACCTGCTCGCCGGCCTGGTGGACGATCCGGCGGCCGTGAACCAGGTGTACAACGTGGCGGTTAACGCGCGCACCAGCCTGAATGAACTGTTCGCCCTGATGCGTGCGCTGCTGGCCGGGCGATTTCCGCACATGGAAGGCTACCAGCCGGAATACGGCGCGTTCAGGGCGGGCGACGTGCGCCACTCGCAGGCCGATATCTCAAAAGCTGCGCGCCTGCTCGGCTACCACCCGACGCACCGTCTGGAAGACGGCTTGCATGAGGCGCTGGAATGGTATGTCGCCCATACGGGTGCGCCAGTAACATGAATGGAATGTCGCCCCGGCGCACTCGCTGTTGACGCGCGTGGCCGGATCACATCATCGTCAGAGTTTTCGCGCCGGCAGCACACGCACCACCCCGCGGAAGTCGACGGTGTGCAGCGTCACCGGGCGGCGCCATACCCTTTTCACGTAGTCCATCACGGTCTCCGCCTGCGGCAGTTCGAGGCCACGCCCGTCGCGCAGGTAATCGTGGTGCAGGGCCAGCGCGCCGTCGGGCCCGACCTGGCTGACCGCGATGCACGGCGCGCCATAGTTGAATTTCGGCGCCAGAATCGCCTCGCGGATCTGGTGAATGTCGCGGCTGGCAATCCTGGGGTCGCCATCCTGGCGCGTTTCATAGACGAAAAGGTCGAGCTTGTCGGCCAGCTCCTTGTCCAGGTAATTGCGCACGAAGCCAAAATCGTCTTCCTCGCGGCAAATCCGGCGCGCCTGCTCCAGGCCGTGCTTGTCGATGATGTGTTCCCACAACGAGAAACCGAGGTGGTACGGGTTGAGCGACAGCGCAAGCTGCTGGCCGCTGGCGAACGGGCGCACCACATCCGAATGCGATTTGATTGCCGATACGTACAGATCGTGCGGCAGGAAGGTGGCCTCGCGCAGCAGCCGGGCGTGCCAGTACGAGGCCCAGCCTTCATTCATGATCTGGCAGGCATGGATCGGGTGGAAGTAATAGGCTTCCTCTCGCACTGCCAGGAAAATGTCGCGTTCCCAGTCTTCCATCTCGGGCGCATACTGGGCGATGAACCACAGCAGGTCGTATTCGGGCTGGGGTGGCAGGGGCGTTCGTTGTGGCGGATCGTTGCGCGCCGGTTCGACATGCTCGCCGGGCAGCCGCGCGAAGCGGTCGTGGAAGTGATTGACTTCCGGACCGGTGCGCGGAGTGACGAATTCGGGATAGCGCGGCCGGTGCAGCGCTTGATTGATGTCGATATGCGTTTCGAGCGCAAGCGCGGCATCGAGCACCGCTTCGACCCGATCCTGTCCATGCGCGCCAAGCGCGCGTTCGAGGCGATGCGCCCGGGCCGCGCTTTGTTCGAGAATCTGGCCGCCCGCCATCGCCATGAAACGCGAAAACAACTGGTTGTTCTTGGCGAAATCCGCGTGGCCCAGCACATGCGCGGTGACCAGCGTATTTTCGGCCAGGGAGTTTTGCTCAAGCATGAACGCGTGGCAGGGGTCGCCAGGGAACATGACTTCAAATATTTTCGAGTGGCCCATGTGCTGGCGCACCAGCTGGTGAATGTAGCGTACGCCAAAGGACCAGTGCCGCATCCGGACAGGCAAACCATAAACAGCAATCTCGACCATAAAATTGCCGGGCACCAGATCGAAGTTGACCGGATAGAAATCCATGCCGAGTTCGATCGCCAGCGCTTCCAGGCGCGCGGAGTAGTCGGCAAGCATGGCGCTGGCATCGCTCATGGCGCTGCCTCCTTGGCCGCGTGCTCGCCTTCGCTGACAAAGAACTTGCGCAAGGCGCTCCAGACATCGTCCGGATTGCTGAGGACGGTGCTGCCGATGGCGACGCCGCGCCGTTGCAACTCATTGCACAGGCGCCGCATCTCGGTTTCCAGCGTGCGCGGCGCGCCAGGCAAGGTTTCGATGTAACCGGTGTAGTTCAACAGCTTGCCCAGTTCGGTCAGGGCGGCGCTGGTCGCGGTGCGGTCTTCGGTAAAATTTTCGCCATCGGATGCGTAGAACATATAGAGATTGTTTTGCGAAGGGTCGAGCTCGGTGCGTATCAGGTCCAGCACCAGGCGAAAGGCACTCGACGCCATCGTGCCGCCGGTGCCGGAGACCTGGAAGAACTCGCTCTCGGTAAATTCCCAGGCGTGGGTGGTATGGGCGATGAAGCGCGTTTCGACGCGGGCATACTGGCGCCGGATGCCTTGCAGCGCGAAGAAAAAGAAGGACTTGGCGAGCTTGCGTTCATGTTCGCTCATGCTGGCCGAGACATCGATGACGAACAGGATGGTCGCGCTGGTACTCGGGCGCAGCCGGGACACCAGTTGCCGGAAGCGCAGGTCTTCGTTGGTGAAGGGCACCGGATCGGCCTGCACGGCGCGCCGCTTGATCGCTTCCTTGACGGTACGGCGCCGGTCCAGGCGCGAGCGGGCGCCGCGCTTGTCCCAGCCTTCGCGCACCAGTTCCACCTCGTCGATGCGCGCGCTGTTCCTTGGCTTGAGCTCGGGCAGTTTCAGCTCTTCCCACACCCAGTCCATGACGTCGTCGATCGGCAATTCGAGCAGCAGCCGCACTTCGCCCTCCCGGTTGCCGCCTTCGCCCGGCGTGCCGCCATCGTCCCCTTGCTCCGGCGAACCGGGCTGCAGCACATCGCCCGGCTTGCCCACGCCCTGGCCGGCCCCGGTCTGGCTGCGGCTGTCGGCGAGGCGGAAGCGGGCGTGTTCGAGCAGGCGCACCGGCACCTGGACAGTGCGTTCCCGCGGACCGGTGATCAGGTCGGGACCGGCAATGAGCTCGGGCAAGTGGCTCTGCACGGCGTCGCGCACCTTGTCGTTGTGGCGCAGCCAGTCGCGCGCTCCGCGCGAGAACAGGTCGTACCATGCCGTGTTGATTGTCGCCGTCACGCCATCTCTCCATCTCTCCAGGACCCGGCTATTCTTGCGCCAGCAGGGTCGTTACATAGTTCAGCGCTTCGCGCGCGCTGTGGCTGTCGTAGCCGTATTCATCGACCAGCCGCTTCTCGACGGCGGAAATCTTGGTGCGGATGTCGTCGTCGGGACGCTTGGCCGAGCTGACCAGCCGCAGCACATCGCGCCGCTGTTCAAACAGATATTGCTGTACCGCGTCGTTCAGTTGAAGATGGCTTTCCAGGCTGAACCTGGTGCCGCGCTTGTAGGCGCCCATCGCCTTGCGCACGACTTCCTGCCGGAACGATTGCTTGCCGGATTCCGAAATATGGATCTTTTCCTCGACCGCGCGCAAAAAGCGTTCGTCTGGCCGCCGCTCTTCATTGGTGATCGGGTCCTTGATCTGGCGGTTGTCGAGCATGGCTTCAACCTCATCGAGATACTTGTTGAGCAAATCCTGGGCTTCCTGCTCGAACGAGACGAACAGCGCCTTGTGCACGTCTTCCTTGACCCAGCGGTTATAAAAATCCTTGCGCGTCAGCACCAGGTAATCGACCCATTTGCGCTTTTTCCTGGGGTCGATGCGGGCATCGCTCTCGATGCCATCTTTCAATGCCAGCAGCACGTCCATGGTCGACAGGCTCTTGCGGTTGGACTGGATGATGGCGTTCGACAGCGCATTGATCACGAAGCGAGGCGAGACGCCGGCCAGCCCCTCGTCCGGCGCCTTGTCCTTTTCTTTGACACGCCGGACATCGCCGCGGTTCACGCCTTCGACTTCTTCGTTGGCGTGAATGCGCACTTTCTTGACCAGCTCCACGTCTTTCTCGTCGCCATCCTGGATGCGGCTCAGGATGGCGAACACGGCCGCCGCATGCAGCACATGCGGGTCGAGGTGCACGTCGCGAAACGCCGGCGCCGCCGACGAAATGAGTTTTTTGTAGATGCGCGCTTCCTCCTTGTAGTTGAGCGTGTAGGGCACCTGGATGATGACCATGCGGTCGAGCAGCGCTTCGTTTTCGCTCTCTTGCAGGAATTTGCGGAACTCGGCCAGGTTGGTGTGCGCCAAAATGGTTTCGTCGAGGTAAATGAGCGGAAAGCGCGACACCTTGACATTCTTTTCCTGGGTCAGGGTGAGCAGCAGGTACAGGAATTCGCGCTTGACCTTGAGGATTTCGATCATTTCCAGCACGCCGCGGCTGGCCGCGTACACGGCGCCCGACCACGACCAGGCGCGCGGATCGCCCTCGTCGCCGTACTGCGCCACCTTGGACAGGTCGACCGAGCCGACCAGATCGGCCAGGTCGGCCGTGGTGGGGTCGTGCGGGGCGTAGGTGCCGATGCCGCTGCGCCCGGATTCGGACACGAAGAAGCGTTCGACCGGCATCTGCATGAAGTCGCCGGCGTACTGGTCTTCCAGCCGCGCGCGGCAATGCGGGCAGACTTCGCCGCTGATCTCGATGCCGTACGTGTTGCGGCAACTGGCGCGCATGGTGTGCGGCACCAGGTGCAGGGGCGACTCGTGCACCGGGCAGCCGGCGATGCCGTACAGCGCGCCCTCGTCGGTGTGGCTGTACTCTTCCAGAGCGCGCTTGAGCAAAATCACCAGGGTCGACTTGCCGCCCGAGGGCGGTCCGAGCAGCAAGAGCAGGCGGCGTCCGACCTCGGAACCGGCGGCGGCCGCCTTGAAGTAGTCGACCACCCGGTCGATGGCGTCGTCGATGCCGAACAGGTCTTCGCCGAACAGGCGGCAGCGGAAGTGGCCGTCGCCCTCTTCGGCACAGGTGGCGCGGATCATGTCCCAGATGTATTGGTGCGAGCTGCGCGCAACCTGATGCGGCGCGCGCGGCAGCACCTGTTCCATGAACTGGGCGAACGTGCCCGACCAGTGGCCAGCCCGGTGCTGGCGCGTGAAGAGGCCCAGGCTCTCGATGAATGAGGCATGCGGGTCCTGCGCGGTCGTCACTGGGTCGTCGCCGGAAATACTCACGTTGGCTCCTTGTTGGTCTTTTTTTAGTATCAGCGCGCGCTCAACGCGCAGACTGATACACATCAATGTGCGTCAGTGAACCTATGGAGAGTTTTTCGAGCTGATGTGTTGAACCGCATCTGACCCGTTGATCCGGCCATCGTGCGAGGTAAGTTCGCTTGCGCACAGAAGTGCTCGACCATTGCGATTACGATATAGTTTCTTAATAACCTAGAACAGCGTGAAGGAAAAGCCCATGTCAGCATTTACCCATTCCGATCAAGTGGCTGAACTCAGGTCCAAGGTCAAGTCGATTCGCTTCGCCATGTTCACCACCGTCAACGAGCAGGGGCGCCTCATCAGCCGCCCGATGACCAACCAGGAAACCGACAACGACGGCAACCTGTGGTTTTATACGTCGACCGATACCGAGCTGTGGGAAGACATCGTGTCGCGCCCGGAAGTGAACGTCAGCTTCGCCGAGCCGGAAGACCATGTGTATGTCTCGGTAAGCGGCCGCGCCGAGCGCATCGTCGACCGCGCCAGGATCAAGGCCATGTGGAACCCGGCGGTCCAGGCCTGGTACCCGCACGGTCCGGATGATCCGCATGTCGTGCTGGTGCGCGTTGTCTCGAGCAGCGCCGAGTACTGGGATTCCAGCGCCGGCAAGGTGGTCAGCCTGTTCGAGATGGCCAAGGCCGTGCTGACCGGCACGACTCCCGACGCCGATCCGGGCGAACACGGCAAGATCAAGCTCTGAGCCAGTTCCACTCCGTGCACGAAAGCGAGCAGCAGGCCCGGCTGACGCGCATGCGTCTGATCGCCACCGGCCTGCTGGTGGCGATGGCCGTGCTGTTTGTCGTCGCGCGCCTGCTGGAGCCGCGCCACGCGGCCTTCGCCTTCGTGGGCGCGTTCGCGGAAGCGGCGATGGTCGGCGCGATTGCCGACTGGTTCGCCGTCACCGCCTTGTTCCGCCATCCGCTGGGCTTGCCCATCCCGCATACCGCCATCATTCCCATGAATAAGGAAAAGATCGGCGAAAATCTGGGCAATTTCCTCGAAACGAATTTCATGAGCTACGACGTCGTGCATGCCGAACTGGTGCGCATCGACTTTGCCGGCTCGGCCGCGCACTGGCTGGCGCAGCCCGCCAACAGCCGCGCCGTGGCCGACCAGGCCGTCAGCGCGGTGCCGGTGCTGCTGCGCATGATCGACGACAAGGACGCCGCCGGCTTCCTGCGCGAAGCCCTCGCCGGCGCGCTGGAAGACGTCAAGCTAGCCCCCATCCTGTCACAGGTCTTGTCGGTGCTGGTGGCCGGGCGCCAGCACCATGTGTTGCTGGAGCGTTTGCTCGGGATCGTCTCCGGCGCGCTCGAATCGCACCGTCCGTATATCCGCCAGAAGGTGCACGAGCACAGCCCGCGCTGGCTGCCCCGGGCGATCGACGAGAAATTCTACGAACGCCTGATGGAAGGGGTGCAAAATACCCTGGAAGAAATCCAGGGCGAAGACAGCGAATGGCGCGTGCGTTTCCAGGCTGCCACCGAAGAGCTGATCGACAACCTGGCCCATTCACCCGAGTACGAAGCCAAGCTGCGCGGCCTGCTGGAAAGCAGCCTGAGCCATCCGCTGTTCCGCACCTACGTCGGACAGGTGTGGGAAGACGTGCGCGACCGTTTGCTGGCCGATGCCGAATCGGAAGATTCGCAGTTGTCCGCGCACCTGCAATCGGCGCTGCAAGCCTTCAGCCGCGCGCTGGAGCGCAATCCGGCGATCCAGCAGCGCATCAACGACTGGCTGCGCACCTTCGCCGCCGAGACCATCGTGGCCAAGCGCGAGCTGATCATCGCCCTGGTGCGGCGCGTGATCCGCAGCTGGGATGCGGAAACGATCGCGCGCAAGTTCGAGCTGCATGTCGGGCGCGATCTGCAGTACATCCGCATCAACGGCACCATCGTCGGCGGGCTGGTGGGCCTGGCGCTGCATAGCGTGTCGCTGCTGTTTTAGTACTGGCGCGCGGCGCCTGGCCGCGCGCCGCTTACTCCGCCACCACGCTGAAGAACACTTCCCCCTCGTAATGATCATCCCAGTCGCCCGACCAGTCGCGCAGGCCGAAAACGGCGTGCACGTTAACCCGGCGCGGCGCCAAAGGATCGATCTCCGTTTCCAGGCGTATTTCCAGATTGCCGAAATGGTGGTCGTCGCGCGGCGAAAACGCCGCATCGAAGCCGATCAGCAAGGCTGTGGCCTGCGTCACCGCCGTCGGAAACACAACTTCCGTACTTTCGCGCCGTGGGCCTTCGTTGCGCCTGCGGTTGAACGCGATATTGCCGTTGAGGATTTGCATGGCTTACTCCTTTGCGTCGTGAGAGGAAGGCTGCTTCAGATGCAGCAGGAATTGCCCGCCGCGCCGTACTTCGATGTCCCAGTTCTGGCTGCCCGGTCCGTGGCCGGCGTCGAGCATTACCGTACTGATCGTGTGAAACCCCGGACTGAGCGCACGCAGGTCGAGCGTGCCGCCGCGTCCGATTTCGGTGCCGCGATGGTCGTACCAGAACACCCGGGAGGCGGGCAGGGCCGCCCCACGCCCGGTGCGGACGCTCGCGCGCAGCAAGGCCGGAATCGCGACGGTGCCACTGGCCGCCGAGGACATGCCGGCCAGTCCGATCGTCACGCGCGCGGCGCGCAGGATGGGCGAGGGCGCCAACTGGCCTTCCCAGCGCACTTCGCCAGTGGCAATGCCGCTGCTGGCCAGCACCCGGATGCCGACCGCCTGCTGGCGCCCGAACACCCATTTCGGCACTGTCAGCGAGTTCGCGGTGGTGCGCGGTGCCAGCCCGCGCCAGGTGCCCGCGGCGTCGCGCCACTGCACCAGATACCAGAGCGGTTGATCGGCGGCGGCGCTCCAGCGCAGGCTCAGCGATGGCGCCAGCGCATCGGCGGCGCCGTCCACGACCAGTTCGAGCGGCGGCGCTTCGCCGATCTCGCGCTCGAACACCGGTTCGCCGCATTCGTAGATCACCAGCCGGGTGGCGGCCGGATCGAAGCCGATCGCTTGCCGTATGCGCAGCGGAAATGCGTCGTGCGCGCAGGCGCAGGCATCTTCATGCGCGGAGGCAAACAGGCAGGCATGCTTGAGCATATTGCCTTTGTCGTCCTGCAATTCGACCTCGAAGCTGGTCGGCATCGTCCCCAGCGGCTGCGGATAGGCGGGAAAATGAAAGGCCGGGCCCAGCCGGACCGCGCGCTTGCGCGTGATGCTCATGACCAGGAACAGCTGCGGCGTCTTGATCTTGATCCAGTCGCCGCGGTCCTCGTCGATGCGGCCGGCGGCGGCCGGCGATGGGCCGGCGACGGCCGGTATGCGGCTCAGCAGGGCCTTGTAGGTGTATGGACTGATCCACTTGTTGCCGGAGTAACCCATGATGTCGTGTGCGCTGGCGGGATCCTTGATGCTGCCGTCGGCGGTATCGACGCCGAACTCGCCGATGCTGTCGGAGTCGTATCCGCTGTAGCGTGGATAATCGTCGTCGGTATTGCGCGGCGTGGCGCAGCGCGTCACGTTGTCGCAGGGTGCGTGGTCGCGGCCCAGTGCATGGCCGAGCTCGTGGGCCACGGTGGCGCCGCGTCCGCTGCGCGCCACCGCGGCGCCGCCACCGCCGCAGCCGCCCACCGAGCCGGTGCGCACGCCCGTGTTGTACAGGCCGAGCACGATGTCTTCCGAATCGCCGCGCAGCTCGGCCACGGCGTCGAGCAGGTCGTCGAACTTGTCGCAGCCCTCGTTGATGTCGGACTCGATTTCTTCATCGTAGTTCATGGTCACGAAGCTGGTGATGCTCACTTGCGGAATCGGGAACAGCTTTTCGGTCGTCATCACCGTATTGACGAAGTCGACCAGGACCGGCGCGGCCAGGGAGGCCGGGGTGGCGCCATCGTTCACGTCCGGCCCGGTGTAATTGATGCCGACCGCCATCACCGGCAGCGCCGGAATGGCCTCGAAGGCCAGGGTGCGCTCGAACGTGGCCGAGAACTGGGTCGGGTCGAACGCGGAAAATACCCGGGCGCGCAGGGTCACCGTGCCCACCGAGCGTTCCTGCGCAATGATGAACGTCAAGGTATGGCCGGCCTGGCCGCGCGCAATCTGCGCGTCGCGCCGCGGCACGACCGGGGCCAGCGGGGTGAGCGTGACCGTGCCGCCGGGGCCCGTCACGTCGAGCGTGCCGGTCAGGCTGGGGATGGGCGCCAGGCCGGAACTGGCGTCGTAGTCGACGTACAGGCGCACGGCGGTCGGCTTGTCGGCCACCAGCCGGATCGAGTTGTCCGGAAACACGTTCGCGC
Organism: Massilia scottii; assembly: GCF_030846495.1. Taxonomy (NCBI): domain Bacteria; kingdom Pseudomonadati; phylum Pseudomonadota; class Betaproteobacteria; order Burkholderiales; family Oxalobacteraceae; genus Massilia; species Massilia scottii. The sequence goes on from NZ_JAVCWM010000001.1 coordinate 330,364, forward strand.
TGTTCAGATGCGCGCTGCTGCGAAAGTGCTGGATGACCTGGCTGATCTCGGCGTCGACGATGATCAGGTCGCCGCGCGGATTGCCCGGCGTCGGCGGCGTGACCCGCTCCAGCTCGGCCAGCACGACGAACTGCAGGTTGCCGCTGTAATCGTCATCCCACTCGTTGGACCAGTCGCGCAGGCCGAAGGTGGCGCCGACCAGCACGCGCGTGTCGTCGGCCGGATCGATGGTGGCGCTCAGTTCGACGGTCAGGCGCCCGAAGTGGTGGTCGCCGTCGTCGAACGTGGCCGAGTAGCCGGCCATGCCGGCGGTGGCGCGCAGCACCCGCCGCGGAAACACCACGGCCGTTTCCGCCGTCTGCGGTCCCTCGTCGCTTGTGCGTGCAAAATTGAATGAACCAGGCCGGATCTCCATGACGATTTCCTCCGAATAACTGCCAGTCGTTGAACTCCCTGTCAGTCAGCGTAGGCGGCAAAGCCGGGCCCGGCACTGTCGAAGCGCAAGCGCGCCGCGCGTGGTCCTTCCACATTCCTTATTTCATTTGCTTGATCAGGCGCCACGCCATGAAGGAAAGCACGCCTACGCCGGCCAGCAGGGCGGCCCACAGGGCGAACATGCGGGTCCGGGCGGCAGCGGCTGCCTTTTCCGCAGCGCCGGGAGCGTCGGCGGCCCCCGCCTTGGCCGATGCCAGCGGCCCGGCCACCGCGCTTTCGAGCGCGGCAATTTCCGCCGGCGTGAAACCGGGCGCCACCTGGGCCAGCGCAGTGGCGCCGGGCTTGGCGTCGGCCCGCCCGAAAGCGAGCCGGTACGGCGGCTTGCCGTTGGCCAGGAACACCACGGTGGCCGGCGACCATGCCAGGCGCAGCGCCGGTGCCGCCGCACCCGCCGTCCCGGTGCGCAAAACCCACTCGGCCTGATGCGCTGGGGTAATGCTGATGTCGCCCGAAGCGCGCCGCTTGCCGCCCTGCGTCAGCTGATAGAAGGTGGCGGCCGCCAGCGGCTCGAAATGCCAGGTCGTCGCCCGGCCGCCCTGGCGGTCGGGCAATTCCACATAGCGTCCCAGCTGGGCCGGCAGTACCACGTTCTGCTCGCCCAGGTCGAGCCCGATGCGCTGCACGGGAATGGCCAGCGAGGAAGGATAGACATGGTCGTTGGGAAAACGGCCCGGCCTGGGCTGGATCACGAGGCGCTCCACGGCCGGCGCCAGCGCCGTATTCAAGGGCGATTCGGCGCTGATGGCGGCAAACTGCAGCGGCTTGCCCTGGCGCCAGCTCAGGCGCGCATAGCGGAATGAGCGTGCCTCGAAGTCCATGCGGTCGCTGGCCAGGGTTTCGGCGCGCTCGTTGACCAGCCACGAAAGATCGGTTTCGCCGACCGTATCCCAGCGCTTGAGATCGTCGCTCACTTCCAGTACCACGCGCGCGCTGTAGCTGCTCACCCCGGCTGGCAGGGTGAAACGCAGGGCATCGATGGTGACCGATGTTGCCGGCGGGCCAAGGTCGAGCACCAGCGTATCGATGCCGGAAGCGGCCGCCGCAGGGCGCGAACGCGTACTGACCGACAGCACCGAGCCGTCGCCGGAGCGCTGCACGTCGATGTCGATGTCCGCCGTGGAGCCGGCCGGACGCGCCGTCTGCAGCCCGAACAGGCGCACCGGCAGGTCGCGCCGCGAACGTTCGGCGCGCGCGGCCGGCTCCTGCAGGCTGAACGCCAGCTTGTTGCCCTGCGCATCGAACAGGCGCAGGTCGCGCAGGTCCGCCGTGCGGGCATGCAGGTACACGTCTTTCGGCAGGCGCAGCCGCACCACCGATTCCTTGCCGCTCACGCTCAGCGGCAGCGCGTGGCGGTAGTCGTCCGGCCTGTCGCTGGCCGGCGCCTCGGCCGCAGCCAGCGGGGCGGCCGAGGCAGCCAGTGCGGCCACGCAGAGGAAGGCCAGTGGTTTGTTCAGCATGGAGTCGGATCCTTGGTTCATGTTGCCGTCGCTTCCGGCGGCGTGTCGTGTTGCGTTGGGAACGGTGCAATATAGCCGATCACGACCATCAGCAAGCCGACGCCGACAAAACTGATGATGCGCGCCACGCCGCCCACGTTCGACAGGTCGACCAGGAACAGCTTGCCGACCACCAGGCCGAGCAGCACCGCGCCGACAATCCACTGCCTGCGCGATTCCTGCTTTGCCGCGCGCCACATCAGCAGCAGCGCAGACACGCTCCACACCAGCGACAGCATGGCCTGGATGAACTGCGACGCGAACAAGGTGTCGACGTTGTACGGGATGCCCAGATAATGCGCCGCCGTGCGCAGCAGCATCAGGTTGAACCAGGCGTAGCCGGCCCAGGCCAGCGCCGTGGGTACGCGCGCAAGGAATATCTGTTCGTTCTCGCCGGGCTGGTCCGCCAGGCGCATGCGGTAGCACACCACCGCCAGCAGCATGGCGAAGCCGCTGGTCAGGTCGAGCGGATTGAGCACCGGCAGATAGGGCAGGGGAGCCATGGCGCCGTCCTGGGTCAGGTTCCACACGGCGGCCAGCAGCAGCGACCAGCCGGTCGCCAGCGGGATCAGCACGCCCCGGTGCCAGCTGGCCGCGGGCGCTGCCGGCCACTTGCCGGCGCGCGCGCGGCCGCTGACCCAGACGATGGCCAGCATCATCAGCCAGGCCGGGATGAAATTCGCCCAGCTGCCGCTGGTTTGCCAGCCGGCCTGGCTCAGCAGGACCGCATCGGCGTCGTCGACGCCGTACAGCCAGCGCGATACCGCGATCGCGGCGGCCGGCCAGATCATCAGCCACGGACCGGCGGTACGCAGGGTGTGCAGGGCCTTGAGCCATGGCGCGGGGATGGCCCAGCCATTGAGCGGCCAGCGCTTGAGCAGGTATTCCGACGTCAGCCACAGGCTGGCCAGGGCAATCCCGGCTTCGAGCGCGATGGCGTAGCCTTCGTACAGTTCCACCAGAATGGACACGGTCGCCACCAGCAGCCCGGCCCAGCCGGCAACGCTGAGCCAGCGCAGCGTGTGCCACGCCAGCCGGCGTGCGGCGGCGGCAAACGCCAGCGCCGACAGCGCCACGGCCACGCCATATACCGACAGCAGGGACACGCTGGCCGACTCACCGCCGCCGATCAGCTGGTAGCGGCTGTTGAGCCAGGTGCAGAAAAACACCAGCACGGGCGCGAACCACCAGAGCGCCGACCATAGCAGCATGGCCCTGGACAGCTTGGGATACTGCTGCTCCGGCACGCGCTGCATGGCCCAGCTGCTGAAGATCGCACCGGCGAAGATGATCAGCGCGGCCAGGAACGGCGTGCGCCACAGGTCGGCCCGCGGCGAGTACGAGGTAAGCAAGAGGGCCAGCGTGAGCAGCACCAGGACGGCGCCGCCAGCCACCTGCACGCCCAGCGCCAGGCTGCGCGCCAGCGGCCATTGCATGCGTTTGGCGATGAGCGCCAGGATGACCGATGCCGCCAGCCCGCTCGCGGCCATCAGCGCGGCCTGCGTGCTGCCGCTGGTGCGCAGCATGACTTCGGTCCACGCGCCGCCCACCAGCCACAGCGCCGCGACCGTCAGGAACGCGCCGGCCAGCCAGGCTGGCAGCGGTGCAGGCAGGTCGCCGTCGCGCGAGCGGAAATTGGTGGCCATCAGGAAAGCGGTGCCGGTCAGCAGCAGGAAGCCGAGCCACAGATTAGCATTCGCGGCCTCGGCCTGGCCATCGATACCGCTGATGGCGGCAATAAACGAGATCCACGCACCGGCTTGCACCAGCAGGCCGAAGGCGCAGGTGAGCGCCTGGCGCTGGCGCAGGCCGACCCAGACCACGCCGGCGCCTTCCAGCGCCCATGCGGCCGAGGTCCAGCGGCCATCGAGCGCGAACGGCAGGGCCAGCGTGCCGAACACCAGGCCGAGGGCCAGGAACGATTCGACCAGCAGCCTGAAGTTTTGCGCGCCGCGCCGCCACATGGCCAGCGCCGCCGTGGTGTAGAACAGGCCCAGGCCGAGCGCCGAGAACGCCACGCCGAAACGGGTATCCTTGACCAGCCCGTACTGCAGGCCGAAGGCGACCAGCGGCACGCCGAACACCAGCGTGGCGTCGACATAATTCTTCAGCGCCGGCGCCTGGCGCGCGGCGAAAGCGATGGCGATGGCCACATAGAAGATCACGAAAACGATCAGGAACAGCTGGGTCGACAGGTAGTTTTCCGGCCCGTAGCGCAGCACGCCCCACGCCGTGCCGATCACGAAGGTGAAGGCGAAGCCGATCAGGTTCAGCGTGCGCCACGAGCGCTTGAGCGCAATGCCCAGGATGCCGGCATTGAGCAGTGCGTAATACGAGAACAGCGCGATATGGCTGCCCTGGCCGGTGGAGGTCATGATCGGCGCCAGGAAGCCCCCGGAAATGCCGAACACGGCCAGCCAGAAGGCATTTTGCAGCACTGCCAGCAGGCAGGTGAAGAAGGTCAGCGCGAACAGCAGGGCGAACGCCATGCCGCTTGGAATCAACTGGTACAGGCGGAACGCGCCGAAGGTCACCAGCATCAGGATACCCAGCGCGGCCCCCTGCACCGGCAGGCTGATGCCACGGCGCGTATCGCGGATACGCCAGCCCCAGACCAGCAGGGCAATATCGGCAATCACGATGCCCACCAGGCGCAGTTCGATCGGCACGGTGGTGCGCTCGGCCGCATACTTGAGGAGGAAACTGACGCCGATAAACAAAATGAGCAGGCCGAGCTTGGCAACCAGGTTGCCGGTAAACAGCCATTTCTTCGCTGCCAGCATCCACGCCGGGGTCGGCGCCAGTGGCGGATCGACACGCTCCGGACGGCGCATCGCTTGCGCGGGCGCGGCGGGCTCCGGCGCCGGCAGGGGATCGGCAGGCCTGAACGGCACTGGTGGAACAGGATGCGGCGCGGGCGCGCTGACCGGTCGCATCGCCACCGGCATATACGGTACCCTGGCTTCGTCGGAAGAGGCCTGCGCCGGCACGGGCGGCGCCGCGGGACGGGGCGCAAGCGGTGGCGCGGCAGCCGGCGCGGTAGCCGGCGTCGCGGATGGACCACGCGTCCTGTCTTCCTTGAGCGCGATCACCTCGGCGGTCAGTGCCGCGACGGTTTTCTCGAGCTCGTCGGCCCGCCGCGCCGCCGCCTTGCGAAAGCGCAGGAAGTGGTAATAGAACGCGAACGGCAGCAAAAACAGAATTACGTCCATCAATTTTCCTTGGGTTGCGAACTATGCAATTTTGCATGTTAGCATTCCAAGCGGAAATTGCTACCATTCGATGATTAGTCGCCTTTTACGCGCCTTGCAGTTTCAGTTCCCAGTACGCGACGTCGATCCAGCGTCCGAACTTGAAGCCGACTTCGCTGAAATGCGCGACCTTCTTGAAGCCGAGTTTTTCGTGCAGCGCGACGCTGGCCTCGTTCGGCTGCGCAACCCCGCCGATCACCATGTGCACGTCACACTGCGCCAGGCGCGCCAGCAATGCCTTGTACAGCGTGGCGCCATGGCCCTTGCCGCCCAGCTCCGGCGCCAGGTAGATCGAACTTTCGACCGCGAAGCGGTAGGCATGGCGCACCCGCCACTTGGTGGCGTAGGCGTAGCCGATGACGGTGTCGCCTTCGGTCATGGCAAGAAAGGGCAAGCCGGCTTGCTGGATATCGCTGATGCGGCCGGCCATTGCCTCCTCGCTGACGCTCTCTTCCTCGAACGAGATGCTGGTGGTCAGGATATAGTGGTTATAGATGGCGACGATTGCAGCGGCGTCGGCAGCCCCGGCATCACGAATATTCAATACAGACTCCCCCTGTTGGCTGTTCATTTTTATGGCAGCTCCGCGCTGGCGGCGCCGTCCCGCTACAATTGTATTAGTATTCATGTCTTGATGCAGGGCATGACTTCCGTTTCAGCGATTCGACCTGAGGTGTTATTTGAAGAGATTTCCAATTGCGGCACTGAGTTTGCTGCTGGCCTGTGCCGGCGCGGCGCAGGCTGCCATCCCCGTGTACGGCTTTGTGGTCAAGAACACGTATCCGCACGATCCGGACGCCTTTACCCAGGGGCTGTTCTATTCCGATGGCATTTTGTACGAGAGCACCGGCCTGAACGGAAAGTCGTCGGTCCGTAAAACCGACCTGAAAACCGGCAAGGTGCTGATGAAAACGGACATCGCGTCGGATTACTTCGGCGAGGGCATTACCGACATCGGCAACAACATCGTGAGCCTGACCTGGACCTCGCATGTCGGTTTCGTGTTCGATAAAACGACCCTGAAAATGAAGCAGACCTTTTCCTACCCCGGCGAAGGCTGGGGATTGGCGAACAACGGCAGCGACATTTTCATGAGCGACGGCACCTCTGCCATCCGCGTGCTCAATCCAAAAACGCTGGCGGAAGTGCGGCGCATCCAGGTCACGGCCGAAGGCAAGCCGGTCGACCGCCTCAACGAAATGGAATGGGTCGACGGCGAGCTGTTTGCCAATGTGTGGGGTTCCGACGTGATTGCGCGCATCGACCCTGCCAGCGGCAAGGTAGTCGGCTGGATCGACCTGGCCGGACTGCTCGACGAGAAAAGCCGGGCCGCCGGAACGGTCGATGTCCTCAACGGCATCGCTTACGACAGCAAGAAGCGGCGTCTGTTCGTCACCGGCAAGCTGTGGCCCAAGCTGTACGAAATCGAACTGGTGCGGCGCCAGGGGCGCTGAGCGTCAGGACACGGCGCTCAGGGGCCGATGGTCAACGCAAATTCGCCGCGGTCGGTAAAGTCGGGCATGCGCGCGGTGCGCAGCGCCATCAGCAGCGGCAAGGGCGAACAGGTAAAGCGCACGGTTTTCGGCTGCCCGTACATGCGCACCTGGTGCGTGGCCAGTTCGAACGCCAGCACCTCGTCCAGATGCGGAATGTGGAGCGCCTGGGTGCGCAGGAATTCGGCGAAATTGAGCGCTTCTTCGGTGGCAAACGGCTCCGGCGGCCGGGTTTTCCAGAATGCCTGCAACAGCGCGAGAAACGCCGTTTCGCCGAGCGTGAGCGAAATGAGGCGGTAACTGAGCGTCATCGAATCGACGATGGTTCCGCTGCGTACCGCCGCCACCAGCTGGCGCAGCACACGAATGCCTTCATCGCCATCGAGCGGCAGCGTGCAAGGCTCGTCCGCGGTGATTCCCAGCACTTTGCCAGCCAGCGCGCGTTCCCATTGCGGCGGTGACGGCAAGGCGCCATCGACTGCCGCCGCGTGGTGGATAACGCCGCGCGGCGCGGCGGCCGCCACCCGCAGGGTTGTCTTGCGCTGGTCCCACAGACGGTGCAACTCGTGCAGTTGCGCTGTCAGGTGGCGATGCGCGATCTCGCGCGCGGGCAGGTAGGCCGGCACAATTTCAAACATCAGCGCCTTGAGATTGGGCAGCCGTGGCAGCACCGCGTGGGCCAGTTGCATCAGGTCGGCCGGCACCAGCCCCGAATGCGCATCGAGATAATACCCGTCGAGATAATCGCCGCCCGCCAGATGAACTTCGCACACGCGTTCGAGCGGCATATCGTCGAGCGCCGCCAGCACGCTCTGGCGGCCATTGCGCTCGTTGCACCAGAGGTTATGCAGGTCGAGCAGGATGGCGCAGTCGGCTTCCTCGGCAATGGCGCCGAAAAACGCGCCGTCCGACATTTCGCCAGGCACCGGCTGCAGATAATTGACGCCGGTCTCGAACGCCAACGGCACCGGTAACCGGGAGCTCAGCGTCCGGATATTGGCCGCAGCCAGCGCCACCGTTTGCGCGGTTTGCAGCGGCGGCAGCAAGAAGCCGGTATTGAAGACGCCATCCGGTCCGCTGGCGCGCGAAAAACTCAGATGCTCGCTGGCCCATGCCGCGTCGAGCGCCTTGACCACATCGACAAACAGCGCCACTTGCTCGGGCTCCGGCGGCACGCTGCCGCCAATCGGAAAACCGACGCCATGCACCAGTCTGGGATGAGGATCGGCGCGCAATTGCGCCAATACGTCGGTATTGATTGCGTACGGCACCCCGGCGGCCGCGGATTTGAACCACACCGGCTGGGGCTCGATTTCGATGACGTCGATCAGGTCCTTATTGGCATCGATGAACGCTTCCAGGCCGGGAAGACAGACCATGCCAACGCCAGATTCCGGTAATTCCCGCATATTCAGGGCTCAGTTGCACTTGCGGCGGATCGAGTGCCCGGACCGCGAGATGGGCATTGACGCTGAGGCGGCGCTGGAAATCGTCACGGATATCGCATCCGGACATGCAGGCCTGGCAGCCTGGTTGCCCCGGCAGGTCTTTCCGGACGCGTTGGCACCAGCCCAGGTTGAAATACACCTGGGCCGGCAGGGAGGCGTTGACAGTGCGGTTGACGGATTGTGCAGCCAGGGTGGATCGCAGATCGTATTGGTATCCATTGCGTGACGCTCCTCGTGATGCCGGCGGTAACTTGTGCCCTCGGGAAATGCGGTACGTGTTCCCGGCAGCACTGTCTTCATCATTAATGCTGAGGCTGGCTGCGGATTAAAGTATAGGCATCACCCACCGTGCATCCGGCGTCAAGTGCACCGACTTTGCGCGGCATCAAAGGCGGACGCGGAACGTCCTTGATTTGCGACACCCAGCGGGCGGCGTTTTCGGCATAACCATTGTCAACGCTTGACCGAGGCACGCTCCAGTACCGCGAGAACGCGTTCGGCGTCGCAGCCGTAGATGCCTGCGCCCCACGCCGCGTTCTGCTCAACGCAGGCCCAGCCGCGCTCCTCGATGATGCCGACATCGACCACGGTGGCGGCGGGCAGATCGACGGCCGGGTCGGCCAGCAGCCGGGCAATGAATGCCTCCAGTTGCGCATCTTCTTCAGGAGTGCTGTGAAAGCCGGCATCGCGCTGCAGTTCGCCCCAGCGCGAATAGACCGAATAGGTGCACAGGGTCCGGTCGAGAATAAAGCAGCGAAACTCCATTTCCCATGTGACCACGCCAGAAACCAGGACCGGCATGGCGTCGTCATATTCGGCAGGCAGTTCCGATCCGCGATAGACGGCCGCCGGAAAGCTCTTGTCATTGGGCGGCTTGATGAATGCCGGCGCCGCAAGCTGACGCGCGGCGCCCAGCGTGGAGAGGGAAATGTCGCGTTTGCGGTAGTCGAAGGGAAGCTGCACCAGCCAGTCTTCGTCCGGATTGAGCAAGGCCAGGCCGAGCTGCTCCGCAAGGGTCGGGCCGAACAGCGCTTCACCGTACAGCACCGGATCGGCCAGCGATTGCAGCGCCGGCGGCACGCGCCAGGCGGCCAGCCGCTCCACCTGCCAGCCAAGGCGTGCCGCCGCCTTCCACAGTATGTGCGAATCGTCGGTATGGCGCGGGGTGAGGATCAGGGTGGGCATGGGGCAATCAGGGCGGGGAAAAGATCAGGGATTGTCATCATATAGCTAACCAGCGCGCAGATTGAAAGCGAAGTTCGATAATAGCCGGCAGTTGTCGCAGCGAAAATCGAAGGGTTTGCGCAGCGTCGTCGCCAGATGCCACGGTCCATCGCACAGCGGACAACGCCGTTGTGCTTCCAGCGCAGCGCTGCGGCCCTTGCCCCGGTACAGATAATAATAGAATGGCTTCCCGGCCCGGCCCGACAAGGTCGCGCAGCATGCGCGGCCTGCCGCCGACAGCGCGCTATCGATTGCCGACATCTGGCGCGTAGCCGATCTTTCCAGTACCGTGCAATTCATTTGCAATCGGTCGCATGACTGATAATCGGACTGCCACGAGATCACGTCGTAAAACTCGGTATCGGGCGGCGCTGTGTACCGGTACAGTGGCACCGGCCCAAAGCAGTCCATGCACCGCACCGGCGACTCCAGTGTCAGATAGGTGGTGAATAAAAGATAAGCGCTCGGGTCAGCACAGTCGCATGCCTTGGCGGAGTCGCATTCTTCCCCGATCACCGACCAGGCAAAGGTGATGCCTGCCTGCTGAGCGTCGGCGATACGTTGCCTGACGTAGGTGCCGTGATACCGCTCGTCGAGCGAATCCGCCGCGGGCGTCAATACGGTCGTGAAACAGCAGCCGTCGTCCATGACCATCGGCCATTCCCTGCCGCAGACCTGGCCGTTCTGCCTCAGCGCACCCAGAAACAGATTCAGATGCTCAGCCGGCTCGTCCGCAGGCGGCGGGCCGGCGAAGCGCATGTCAATTCGTAGAACGTGCATTGCCGTCCCTCCGTGTGCGACCGTGCTTACTGCGTGATCAGCGGGTCTTCATTGGCCTCGTCGGGCGGGGGCTGCGCAGGGCGCGGCCTGGTGTCCGCCGGCTCGGGAGCCGGCGGTGCCTGCCCGAATTCCCGTGAGGGCGGCGGAAACACCGGCGCTGGCGGGGAAACGAACTGGTGCGGGCGAAGCACGCGTGTGATCCGGACCGAATGCGTCACGCTGAAGAAGCGCGTGGTCGACGCTGGAAACGGTTTCGTTTCTCTCACCGCCTTGGCGACCGCGTCCTCGTAGCGCTGATCGCCCGATCCGCTCAATTTTTTCAGCGACTTCACCTTGCCCCGGGCATCGAGAAGAACTTCAAACTCGACCGATCGAAGGCCGGGCGCGGCATCCTTGTCGACCTTGTAGTCGATGCGCGCGCCGATCTCGTCGAGCTGGGCACGCGTCAGCGGCTCGCCCTGGGGGCGCGCCGTCCCGGGCGCGGTTGCGGGGTTCTTGTTCATCGCGGTGAGCAGGGGGGCGTAATCCTGTTCCTGGCCGAGCTTCGGAGGAGACGGCCTCCACGGAGCCTCGCTGAGCGACTCCAACGTGGGCGGCGGCGCGATCGGGATAGTGGGGGATTTCGATCTCATCGTGCTGAACAGGGTGGAAATCAATATCATCACGCCAATGATCCAGCCGTACGACGAGCCGGACTTTTCCGGTTCGCCCGCTTTTGCCCATTCGCTCTCCTTGACGGTGAGCGGCGCGCCGCTCTTGGCAGTCAGGCCGGCATATGCCTCGTGCCAGCGGCCGATAGCCTCCTCGTCGGCCATGATCCTCATCAACACCGGGAAACGCGCCATCATCGTCTGCAAATGCGGCATCATGCGGCGCACTTCGCCAAGCCGGGGCAGCGCCGCCCTGCGCAAGGCGGATAGCACTTCTTGCTGCCCGGCACGGTCGGCCTGGTCCTGGACGTGGAACATATTGCGCTCGTCAATGGCGCGGTTGACGATGGCGCCGGGATGTCCGAACCTTTCGAGGCGATGGCGGTCTGACATCCATCCAAACACACTGAGTGAGGCGAAGAACAGGGTTTCGTGACCAAGCTGGCGCGCGCCTGCCAGGAAATAGGTAATGCGCGCCTCGAATCCCATGCGGGCGGCGATATTGAGCAGGCGGTCGTCGTTCAGGCAGCGCTGCAGTTCGTCGGCCCAAAGGCCGTCGTCATAGAGCATGCGGCCTGCGCGCAGCGTGGTCAGCGCGTCCAGGAACTCCCGGAAGACGGCGCCGGCCAACTGCTCGGGATCGGTTTCGATGCCGGCGTCGCGGGAGGACGGCGCCACGTCCGCATCTGCCCGGTAGGTAGGAACGTTGTATGCCACCGGGGCCTGGGACGGCGCGTACGACGGCTGTTGTGGTTCGGGGCCGCCGTCGTTGGCGTGGCTGGGGTCGGCGCTGGCGCTGCTGTTATCGCCGCCGTCGCCGATGCGGTCGTCGATGCCGTCATCGTCATCGTCGTCATCGTCACCCTCGTCCTCGTGGCTGGCCCAGGACAGCCATGCCAGGGCCGATTCGTAATCCGTGCGCAGGATCTGGAAGCGGTCCGCTTCGGTTTCCTGGTCGATTTGTTTCAGCTGGCGGGCGTAGGCGCGCCGGATGGCACGTTCATCCGCGCTTCGGTCGAGGCCCAAACGGGCGAGAAAGGTGGGTACGAGGAGCATGATGAGGAAAGGAGGGTGCGCCGGAGCAGGCAAAGGGTGAGGCCGGGGCGCCGCTTGACGGCGGCGCCGGAGGCATCACAGGTCGGCGTCGCCAAAAGGGTTGCCGGCGTGCTGGTGTTCGACGTAATCGAGCACCTGCACGAAACGCTTGGCTGCGGCGTCGATGATGCGCTTGTCTTGGGTTTCCAGGTTGCCCTCGAAGCGCGTCATTTCCACCGACAGCTGATCGCGCACGCTGCCGCGCAATTGCTGATACAGGCGCTCGCCGCGGGCCAGCAGGGTGCGCATTTCGATGCGGTCGCGCGGGTGGATTTTAAGCTGCGACAGCGACGCCAGACGCTCCTTGATTTCCTGCGGCGACATCATGCCCGGATTGCCTTCGATAATCAGGACGGCGCTCTCGGCACCCTTGCGGGCGGTCGCCTCGACCTGCAGCAGGCCGTTGACGTCGTAGGTAAAACGCACCTCGACCGACCTGTCGTCGCGCGTGCCGGGTGGGACCGGAACGCTCAGGGTGCCCAGTTTGATGTTGTCGGCCACCATGCGCGCTTCGCCCTGGTAGACATTGATTTCGATAACACTTTGCTGATCGTGAATCGGCGAGTAGGTCTTGACGCGGCTGACCGGCACCACGGTATTGCGTTCGATTACGGGGTCGAAGTGGCCGCTGGAGTGGCCGCCCGATTCGTAGTGCATGGCGATTTCCACGCCCAGGGAGTAGGGCGAGACATCGGTCATGACGACTTCGTCGAGGGCGGCATCCTTGCTTTTCAGGCCGGCCTGGACCGCCGCGCCGAGCGCGACGACTTCGTCCGGATTGATGTCGCAGGCCGGAAAGCGCCCGAACATGCGCGCCACCATGCGCCGCACCACCGGCATGCGGGTGGCGCCGCCGGCCAGCACGATATTGTCGAGCTGGGCGCCGACCAGGTTGGCGTCGCGCAGGGCCCGTTCGACCGGGTGGCGCAGGCGCGCCAGCAAGGGCGCGCACAGCGTCTCGAAGGTGGGCTCGTCGAGTTCCATCGAAAAATTGTCGCTGCCTTCGGTGACGCGGATCAGCGCGCGCGCGGACGTGCTCAGCTCGCGCTTGGCCAGTTCCACCTGGGCGCCGAGGCGCTGCATGAAGTGGGCGTTCTCGCGGTAGTTCTTGTTGAGTTTGTTGTGCTCGAAGAAACGGTCGACCAGCGCGGTGACGAAATCTTCGCCGCCCAGGAAATTATCGCCCGCCGAGGCGCGCACTTCCATCACGTTTTCGAACAGGTCGAGCACCGAGACATCGAAGGTGCCGCCGCCGAGGTCGAATACGAGGAACCTGCTTTCGCTGTCGCGCAGGTGGATGCCGTAGGCGAGGGCGGCCGCGGTCGGCTCGTTGAGCAGGCGGTCGACCTTGAGCCCGGCAAGCTGGCCGGCGGCGCGGGTGGCCTTGCGCTGGGCGTCGGAGAAATAGGCCGGGACGGTGATGATGGCTTCCGTGACCGGCTGGCCGAGGGCGGCCTCGGCGTCTTCCTTGAGCGCGCGCAGGATCAGGGCCGACAGTTCTTCGGCGCGAAAGGCGCGCTTGCCGAGGGTGATTTTCTTGTCGCTGCCCATGTGGCGCTTGAAGGCGGCGGCACTTTGGGCCGGATGGGTTTGCAGGCGGTCGCGCGCGGCGCGGCCAACCAGGATCGTGCCGTCTTCGTCAACGCTGATGCAGGACGGGGTGAGGACATCGCCCAGCTGGTTGGGGATGAGGCGGGCGGCGCCGTTCTCCCAGACGGAGATCAGGCTGTTGGTGGTGCCGAGGTCGATTCCTACGATCATGCTAAATCCCATTGAGTGACGGTGAGGCGTCGCCGTGCGGCTAAACCTTTCAGTACAGCAATGATATCCGAAAACCGGAAGATCGTTGGCATTTGAGCAATCGATCATGCTCAAATTCATCTTGCGGCGCAACACTTTGGCGGCGTGGGAACGTAGGTGGAAGTGGAACAAAGGTAAACAAAAAAGACCTGCTTGCGGCCCTGATTGAGCAACTGGGGCGCCATCCGCATGGGGCGTCACGGATGGCTGATGACGGCAATGCGATGCGAATGGGGTGAACAGGGGAATGGGAAGAATCGGGCGATAAGCGCGAAAAGTATTGATTGGATTGAGCCGTCCGTCCGATTGGCCTATGCCCATTACAAGCCCTCGCCGGTAATTTCACGCTTTGCAACCCGAAATGGGTTACATTCTTTCAATAGTCATCTTGGAAATCCGATGCTTCATCTTCCGTCCGCTTCCCGGGCCGCTCCTGTCGCAAGACTCGCCGCCGAGCACCTGCTTCAGCTTTTCGAACAAGCGCCCAGTTTCATGGCGGTTCTCCTTGGTCCGCATCATGTGTTCGAGATGGCCAATGGCGCCTACCTCCAGCTGATCGGGCACCGTGACCCTCTCGGAAAGCCCGTGCGCGAGGCGCTTCCCGAAGTGGACGGGCAAGGCTTCTTCGAGTTGCTCGACAACGTCTATGCGACGGGGAAGCCCTTCGTCGGCCGGGGCCTTCGCATCGAACTGCAACGCGAGCCGAACGGTTCGGTCGAGGCGCGCTACCTGAATTTCGTCTATCAGCCCATCGTTGACGAGCAGGGCGCTGTCTACGGGATTTTCGCCGTGGGAAGCGACGTATCCGAGCTCTTCGAGGCGCAGGAGGCGTTGGCCGGTAAGGTTCTCACTTTGGAGCGGTTGGAAAAGCGCCAGGCGCTGCACCTTGAGCTGGCGGACGCGTTGCGTCCACTTTCATCCGACGAGGATATCGGTGCCGTCGCCGCGCGTCTGCTCGGGCGCGAGTTCGGAGCGCAAAGCGTGGCCCTGGTCGAAGTCGATGAAGGCTTGGGCGTTTTCGAGGCACGCGTTTTCGGCGGTAAAGCGCCCGCGACAGGGGAGATTCGACGCGGATTGCTCGACGAGTTCGGCGCGTCCGCGACGGGCTTGCTGGCCAAAGGTCATCCCTTCGTTGTCGCCGCGGGCCCGTTTGTTCAATCCCAGGGTAGCTCGATCCATGGTCTTCTGAGCGCCGACGAGTCAGCCTTAGTGATGGCGGTTCCCTTTGCAAACGACGGATGCCTTGCGCGGTTTCTCGCACTCGCGCGGCTCGCAGCCGCGCCGTGGGAAAAGGAGGATGTCGACCTCGTCAGGGCGATGGCCGAGCGCGTGTGGAGCTCCCTGGACACCTGCCGTGCCCAGTCGGCCTTGCAGGCCGAACGCGACGAGAGCCGCCACATCTTTCTGAACATGACCGAGGGCTTCGCGATCATCGGCTCCGATTGGCAAATGAAGCAGATAAACGCCCTCGGCTTGAAGGTAGGCCAAAGGGAGGCGCAAGTCGTCGTCGGCCGCTCCCTTTGGGACGTTTGGCCAGAGATCATCGGCACCGAGGTGGAGACGCGCTATCGGCGGGTCATGGGGTCGCGCAGCGCTGAAACATTCGAAGAGCTCGTGGCGTTTTCGAACGGGGAAAATGTTTGGCTGGAACTGCGGCTGCTGCCGATGCCCGACGGCGGCATGGCGGTCCTCTACCGGGACATTGGCGACCGTAAGAAAGTTCTTCAAGGGTTGCAGGACGCAGATCGCCGCAAGGACGAGTTCCTCGCCATGCTGGCCCATGAGCTGCGTAATCCGCTCGCCCCGATCGTCTCGGCCGCGCAGATGCTCGCCGTGGTCGCCGACAACGGCGCGCAGGTCCGGCACCTGGGCCAAATCATCGCGCGCCAGGCCAACCACATGACGAGCCTGGTGAGCGACCTGCTCGACGTCTCGCGCGTGACCAGCGGCTTGGTCAAGCTCGACAGCGAACGGGTAGACATGCGGCAAGTCGTCGACGAGTCGGTCGAGCAGGTCATGCCGTTCGTGGAGGCGAAACGCCACAAGCTGACGCTCTCGTCCTCCGCGCGATCGGCCCTGGTCATGGGCGATCGGAAGCGCCTCGTGCAGGTCGTCACGAACCTGCTGCAAAATGCCGCAAAATACACGCCCGACGGGGGCGAGATTTCGGTCGCTATCAAGGTGGACGGCGCGCGGATCGAGGTGTCCGTGCACGATGACGGCACGGGTATGGATGCGGAGCTGCTGCCGTTCGTCTTCGACCTGTTCACGCAGGAGCGGCGCTCGTCGGATCGGGCTCAAGGTGGCCTCGGTCTGGGCCTGGCCCTCGTCAAAAGCCTGGTCGCCCTGCACGGCGGCGAGGTGGAGGCGCTGAGCGCCGGGTTGGGGCGTGGCTCGACGTTCACGGTGTCGCTGCCGATGCTCCGCGCACTGCCGCAGGATCCCTTGTCGGACATGGGCAGCCTGTTGGTGTCGCCGAAGCCGCTAAAAATGCTGGTGGTCGACGACAACGTCGACGCGGCCGACCTGCTGGCCATGTTCCTGGAGACCTCGGGCCACGAGGTGGTCGTCCAATACAGCTCGACGGACGCCTTGGAGAAGGCCGCGGCCGAGAAATACGACGTGTTCCTGCTCGACATCGGGCTGCCCGACATGGACGGCAACGAACTGGCGCGGCGCCTGCGCGCGAGTTCCCAATCGGCCCATGCGACGCTCATCGCCGTCACAGGATATGGCCAGGAGTATGACAAGGAGAGCGCCATCGCGGCCGGCTTCGATTACTACTTCGTCAAGCCCGCCAATCCCAAGCTATTAGTGGAATTGTTGGCCGGTATCAATCCCGCATAGCGAGGCAAGCCTTCCTGGAACGCGGGCGCCAGACACTGTTGCTGCCACCGGTTCGAGCACGGTGACAGGAAGCAACTGACAAGCATTCTCGGCAGTCGCTTCATTCAGAGCGCCGAATTGCTTACGCCAGGTCGAATCAACCTGGCAATGCTGGAGTACCAGGGCAGGCGAACTACGCCACGATACGCCGAATGCAATAGCGTTTCAGCATCGGGACATCGTTCGTCCCTGGCGGCGCCAGGCGACTACTCCCAGCAAGGTCAGGCCGCCCAACATCATTCCATAGCTCGACGGCTCCGGAACTGCGGGCAATACGCCCGAGGTCATATCAAGGCTGACATTGCGGGTGTGGAGCGCCCATCCCGGGTAGTCCCAGGCGTCGGTGTACATGCGCACGGTGACGCCAGCGTTCCACTGGGCGCTGTCGAGAGCGGCATTGATGCCGGCGAAGTGCCCGGCGTTCGAGATCAGGGAGTAATTATCCGTCTTCCAATCGTGGTTGGCGCCGGCCACATGCAGCGTGTACAGGGCCGTATCTCCGGCAAACAGCCCTACATAGACGCCATTGGTCAGATCCTGGTTTCCCCATCCCTGGTCCCTCAGTGTCACTGACGTGTTGAGGCCGATGATGTCACCGACATCCGATTGCAGGGAAAAACGGCCGATTTCGAATTTTCCGGCGTTGACCCACGCATATTGGTCCGTTCCGGGCGAGGTCAGCGTGTACGTACCCGCCGCCGCCGATAGAGGCAAACTCAGTGCTGCAACGGTGAATGCGGTCAATAGCTTGTTCATGTACGACGTCATGACTATCTCCAGGAAAGTGTGCCAAATGGCGATACAAGTATGCGGAGAAATGACGTAATTAATAAATTGATAAAGCTAATCGAATCCTATCTGTCAATACAGACGCGATCCATATCCTGCCGAAAGGACAGGAATTTTTCTGGAAAATCCATGGAATTGCGAATGTGTAATAACTTATTGCTTGCCACGGCACGTTTTATTTCATCCAGCACAAAGAATGATATCAAGAGCAAGGAATGTTATTTCTCATTAACGGCATGCGTGCTGGCATTCAAACCGCGAACGAAATAAATATCACCGCTGTGGTAATTTGGCGTCATGCGCCTTCATCGTGCGCGCAACACTCTCGCAGATTAAACGCGTTCCTGCCCAGCAGGTTTCGGGAAACGTGGCAGGGGTTGCGATTGCTTATGGTAAATTCCGGGAAGTGCCTCGGCCTGCGCATCGCCATTTCAGGTAATGCGCAGGTACGTGTACCGGGCGGCCAGCTCGTCTCGCTGCGACGGCGTCAGGTCCACGCCATCGAGCCATAGCCGTTTCAACGACGTGATCGCAAACAGGAGCGGCAACAAGGTTTCGGCACGCATGGAAGGCAAGTGGTCGTACCCGCCGACGGACAGGTATTCGAGCTCGGGCAGTTCAGCGAGCAGAACGAGATCGGCTTCCGGGATGGATGTTGCCCACATATCAAGTTGGCGAAGCTGCTTCATGCCGCACAGTGATGCGAGGCCTGCGCGCGAGATGTTGGTTGCACCGACGCTCAGGCAGGTAATCGACGTGGACGCGCTCAGTTGCTCGGCCATCGTATCGTCGAAGCAGGAAGCCTCCAGGTCCAGCGATGCGAGGGCCGGCAATTGAAGAATTGCGTTTATCGCCTCTGAAGAAAGCTCCGCTCCCTGTGCGCCGAGTTCGCGCAGGGACTGACACCTGCAAATTTCAACGACGTCATTTGCGGACAGAGAGTGATTTCCTCTGAACTCCTCCAGCGTGGACGCCGCCGAAAACCCTTCCAGCCTGCCGGGTTTTACAATCCCGAGCACATCGAGGACGCGTAAGCCGGGAATCGACACGACATGGCGCATCGCGGTTCGGGTGATATCACCCCATAGCCATAATTGCTCCACTGACTCGAACGAGCGAAATCCTTGTGCGATGCGCTCCGTCACCAAAGGAATCGTGGTCAGCGACAGCTTCCCGACAGGACCACGTTTTGCATAACGACGCAGATCGGCCGAGGAAAAACTGCCCTCGATATTTATACAGTTGGATTCGGTCGTTTTACTATCCATGCAAGTTCATTCAGAGAGCGCCTTCGAATAAGAAACGCTCATCATAACAAACCGGCCAGCGGGCGATGCCTTCTTCAGCGTCACTGAATATGTGCGCCGACCATCCGGCGTAACGTGCCATCGCGGGCGAGAACATGGTGTTTCAGCGCCCCGGCGACGTGCAGCGTGATGACTGCGATGAGAAAGTAGCCAAGCCAGGCATGCATCAGTTGGGCTGCCTCGGCCCAGGCGGCGCTGTACGGAATCACTTGGCCGGGATGCACGGGGTCGTGCTGTTCGTGCACGACCGGGATACCGAAGATGCCGAAGCCATGTCCGCTCGCTCCGCTAAAGAGCATACCCGTCAGTGGCATGGCGAGCGTGCCGATGATCAGCATCCAGTGCACCGCCTTGGCAACGCCTTGCTCGATGCGCGAAGCGGCTCCGAGCGCTGGCAGCCAGCCTTGACGGATGCGCCAGGCGGCGCGCGCGAGCATCAGTCCTAACAGGATGACGCCGGCTGATTTGTGCCAGGGGTAGAAGCTCCACGCTTCAAAGCGCACCATGTAGAGGCCGACCCCGAGCATGGCCAGCATCGCCAGCGCGCAAAGCCAGTGCAATGCAATCGTGGTGTAGCTCAAGCTGAGTTTCTTGTCCATCGTCAGCGCGTCATCGTGACCGGCGTCACCGCCGGAATAAAGAAAAGTACATCCCAATGCGTGCCGAGCCGTCCCGCGGCGCCGGTGAGATATTCGTAACTGAACTGGGTCAGGTCGACCGGCGCGAGCGGCGTTAAACCGATGAGGGTTTTGCTCTCCTGCGCCAGGCGTTGCTCCAGGCTCTGGGCGGCAGGTGTCGGCACCGCCGCCGGTTTTCCGGAGACATATTCGAAAATCGTACCGCCAGCGGTGCTGAACTGCGCCACTTTATAGTCGCGTCCCCAGTGCCGGTGCATGACTTCGCCAGCTTGCAGGTTCGTTGGCGAGCGCTGAAACCCCCGTGCCACGTGCACGGTGTGCCCCCAAATCACCACTTTCTTGCCGGCGAAAAGATGATCGGCAAGCCAGATCGCGTTCGCGCCCATCTGGTTGTCACGCTGGTAGTCGCGGTCGCCACTCCAGTAGCTGGTGGCTTGGGCATGGATGCTGCGAACGACCTTGCACCACCAGGTACGGCCCTTAAACGCGGCGTCGTCCTGCTGGCATAAGTTCGATTCGAGCAGATTGGCGTGGCGCAGAAATGTCTCTCGCTCCGACGTCTGTGGCGCCTCGCGCTTCATCGCGAACAGCGCGTTGGCGATCTTCGCATAAGCGGTCCAGCCGGCCCCCTCGGCCAAGCCGGGTTGCTGCTTGCGCAGATAGGATTGCAAGTCCCCGATCAGTTCTCTCTGGCTAAGCTCACCGGTATGCTGACTGTCGATGCCGCCCAGTTGCATGGGTTTCCCGAGCGAGCGCTGGCGGTCCAGGTACTGCAGCATGCCGCGGCCCTCGGCGCTCTTCGCATACATGAAGAAAACATTGCCGGGCGCGCTTGCATCGAGCTTCTCACCGCGTTCCGCGCGCTCTGCCAGCCGTCCGATATCGTAAAAGCCGCTTTCAAGCAGTAACACGTCAAAGCCCATGCGCTGATGCAGGAATTTGAGCAGGCGTGTTTTCAACAGATACTCTTCGCGCGCGCCGTGAGTTTGCTCGCCCAGCGCGACAATGCGCGCATTTCCGATGGCGTCGGCAAAAGGCTTCAAATCACTGAAGTCGTCGTTATCGGGATCGACGTCGGCGATCGGCCATTGCAGCGCAGGCAGCGGCGTTTTTGCAGGGGAAGTGGGCGCTTGAGCGTATGCCGGTCCGGCCGCAACGGTAAGCAGCAGGGCGGCAATGGGTGCGAGCCGGTATAAATGTGACAAGCTTGTTCCGATCAGTATGGGGGAGGAAGCACGCCTATATGCATGCCAAATAGGTACCAATTATGCTTTCAAGCATACCTATTAAATACCAATCGCGCAAATTGTTTTGTATGAAGGATTTGGAACGACCACCACCCGGTATCTCGCTAAGACGTCGCCGGCGGTGGCGGTGGAGGGCGCCAGCATGTTTCCGACGGGGGTTGCGCGCAAGCGGGCGTGAGCGACATGCTGGCGATTCGGAGCGCCTTATCGTAATGCCGACGATCCGTCGCCAGGCGTGCCAAGCGCCCCGGCGGCGTCCACTTTCGTGACAGCGGCAACCGGCGCTACCGCCTTGACCTTGGGCGGCTGAATGTCGGGCCTGCCGTTTTGTGCCGCAAACGGACCGGTGTTGACGTTATAGGCCGCGATGGCGGCGGCAATCGCCGGGTCGCGCGCGGCCAGCTGCGCCTGGTCAGGCGCCGGGATCGCCGGTGGCTGCGGTGTGATGTTCGGGTCCGCGTTCTGGTCCTGGATTGCTGACCGGGCCGTCGTGGCCGTCCGCACGGCAGCGGCCGGCCGCGAAAACTGATCTGGCGCGACGGGCGCGGCTGCGGCTTGCGCCAGCTGGTCCGCGCGACGCTGTTCCATGCTTCTTTCCACGTTGAGCTGGTCGACTCTGAGGGCGTCGCGCTTGGCGATGTCCTCGGCCAATGCGGCACGTACTGCGTCGCTGGCGCCGGCGATTTTCTCGTCGAGCTCGCGTGCCGCCTCGCGTTCCGCCTGCAACTGTTGCGCCAGAACGCGAGCCTGTTCCGCCACGCTGACGGCGTTGCTTGCCGTGGTGTCGGGTTCGGAGATCGTGGTCGTCGCCGGCGTGGTAGCGGTCGAGACCGGCTGGAACCGGTCTTCCGTACTCAGCGTTGCCGCAACTGGTGGCGCTGCGGTTGCGGCTGGCGCTGCCGTTGCAGTTGGCATTGCAGGTGCAGTTGGCGCTGGCGCCACTATTGGCGTAGCGAGCGCTTCGACCAGGGTGGCATTGGCGGCGAGCGCTTGTGCGTCTGGTTCTGCCGGCAGCGAGGCCAGGCGCGCGCCTTGGGCCTGTGCCTCTGCTTCCGGCGAGGGGACCAGGTCGATCTGCACCGGAAAGTCGCGACCCTCGCCCAGGTCGCCTTGGGCAATCGACTGCGGGAACCCGGTTGCGCGTTCGTCAAGCTGCACGGTTTCATTGCGCGGCGACAAAAACCGGGGGCGCGGCGCCGATCACGCTATCGTCGGAAAGGAAAGAGACGCCGGCCGCCTGTGCCTGGACTTGCGTGCTGACCACGCCGAAGAAAGCGTTAGCGGCGCGCTCCAGCAATGCCGACGTGGCGACCGGGTCTTGGCGAAACGCGTCCCGCAGCGCCGTCTCGTCCATACTGAGCGTGCCGGGGGTGGTGCTGGTCGCTGGCGTAAAGCTCAGGCCGATGGCAGCCAGGCTGGCGTCGGCATCCTGCGGCGTGCCGCCAAACTGCTGGAAAAATTGCGATTGCAGCGATTGGTCGCCCAGCGTGTCCATCGCCGCGCCGGTATTGTCGACCGCGCTGGTCTGCAATTCGTTGAATATGCTGGCCACGGCTGCCGCTGCAACCGTCACGTCGGCAAGCTGCTTGGATGCATCCGTGTCGGCAGCAACAGCGTTTTGCAAGTCCAGCATCTTTTTCTGGAACAACGAGGCCAGCGACAGGAAGCGCCCCGAAGTCGACAGGTCCACCGTGGTGGGGGCGACCGCCGCCAACGGCAGGCTCTGGACCTGTTCGATGGCCAGCGTGTGTGTTGGCGCGAGGGGAGCAATCAGGCCTGTGCTGCGTGCCGAAAGCGGCGTGATCTGGGGGGTATCCATGATGAACCTTCCGCCTTCGGCGTATCTGATTGGTCAATTATGGCCCTTATTTGCCCCCGGCACTGTTAGGACTGTTAATAAATCCCGCCCGACTGGTTAGCCGTCCGCCAGGCTCTGTGCGCATGCCTCGAACTGCTGTGTAATGAGCTCGTCCAGTTCCTTCCCGGGGAAAATATCCTCGTCGCCCGAAAAATTGGCGACCTCGAGAAGCGTTTGGGCGCGCCGTTCTTGGCGCGACAGTGGCGGATCCTCCGGCGGTACGATATTGCCCAGCGTTTCGAGCTTCCATACGTTATGGCCGCCTTCATCCTGGTCGAAATGCAGGCATCCGAACAGGCCGTTGCGGTCGAAATACCAGTAATCGTAAACGTCGTCGCTGATGATGCGCTCGCCGAACACCACGTAGTTCTCATTGACGATCTTCGCCAGCTCGGGATCGATCACCTCAAGCTCCGTGCGCCCGCCCCAGGAGTCATGAATATAATTAAGAAGCCCCATAGCCGGCGCCGCATCGCCGCCCGCACGCAGCCGTTCCAGCAGCCTGCTCGCCGAGCGCACCTCGATCGTCTGCCAGGACGATCCGTATGACGCGTGCCCGAAGGCGCCACACTGCTGGTACAGCGCCTTCAATGCGTCGGGAATGCCGAATCCAAGAATGCCCTCCAACGCCGCAATATCTTCCGCCGAATCGGGCTCGGAGAAATTGAGCGCAAACCAGTCGTCATCGTCGTCCTCATCATCCTCATCCTCGTCAACTCGGACGAGGCGCTCGTTCAATTCTTCGATCTGGTCCCGGGTAATCATGGCTAAGCATCCACGTTATTAAACACCTATTATATGCGCCGGCATTGCTGGTGGAGACGGATCGCGCCGGTGCGCCCATTGATACAGCAGCGGCAGCACCAGCAAGGTCAGCAGGGTGGACGACAACACCCCGCCGATCACCACGGTCGCCAGCGGACGCTGCACTTCAGCCCCCGTACCGGTCGCCAGCGCCATCGGCACGAAGCCGAGCGAGGCCACCAGCGCTGTCATCAAGACCGGCCGCAAGCGCGTCATGGCGCCGCTTTCCACCGCTTGCGCCAGCGGCATGCCTTGCGCGCGCAAGCCTCGGATGAAGGAAATCATCACCAGCCCGTTGAGCACCGCCACGCCCGACAAGGCAATGAACCCGACCGCCGCCGAAATCGACAGCGGAATGCCGCGCATCCACAGCGCCACGATGCCCCCCGTCAGCGCGAACGGCACGCCGGTAAACACCAGCAGCCCGTCGCGCACATTCCCGAACATGACGAACAGCAGCATGAACACCAGCGCCAGCGTGGCCGGCACCACCAGTTGCAGCCGGCTGGTGGCCGATTGCAGCTGTTCGAACGTCCCGCCCCAGGTAATCCAGTATCCGGGCGGAATCTTGACCTGCTGGCCGATGGCCGCCCCGGCGTCGGCCACGAACGAGCCGATATCGCGTCCGCGCACATTGGCCGTGACGATCACCAGCCGCTTGCCGTTTTCGCGGCTGACCTGGTTCGGCCCGGGGCTCATGTCCAGCTGCGCCACGTCGCCCAGCGGCACGTAGGCGGCCGGCTGATTGCCTTCGCGCACAGCCACGCGGATCGGCAGGCGCCGGATGGCGTCCAGGTCGGCGCGCAACGCTTCCGGCAGCCGCACCACGATATCGACCCGGCGGTCGCCCTCGAACAGCGAACCGGCAGTGGCCCCGCCAATGGCGGTGGCGATGGTCTGCTGCACGTCGCCAACATTGACGCCAACGCGCGCTGTGCGCGCACGGTCGATGCGGATCGTCAACATCGGCAAGCCCGTGGTCTGCTCGACCTTGACGTCGGCCGCACCGGGGATGGTTTCCAGCACGGCGGCAATCTGGTCGGCGCTACGGCCCATGACCTCGGTGTCGTCCCCGAACACCTTGATCGCCACATCGCTGCGTACGCCCGACAGCAACTCGTTAAAGCGCATCTGGATCGGCTGGGTGAACTCGTAGTTATTGCCCGGCACCTTCGCGACCGCCTGTTCCAGTGCGGCGAGGAACTGTTCCCTGCTGCGCGCCGGCTTGGGCCACTCGGAATGGGGTTTGAGCATGATGAAGGTATCGGCCACGCTCGGCGGCATCGGGTCGCTGGCGATTTCCGCCGTGCCCATCTTGGAAAACACCGTATCGACCTCGGGAAACTGCTTGATGGTGCGTTCGAGCGCGAGCTGCATCTGGACCGCCTGCGACAAACTCGTGCCCGGAATGCGCAGCGCGTGCATGGTGATGTCGCCTTCATTGAGGCTGGGCACGAATTCGCTGCCCAGGCGCGTGGCCAGCAGCGCCGACAGGGCGATCGCCACGCCGGCGATCACGATCACCGGCCCTTTGTTGGCGTTCGACAAGCGCAGCAGCGGAAGGTAAGCACGGCGGGCCCAGCCCATGATCCGGCTATCGTGCTCGTTGACCTTGTTGCCGATCATCAGCGCCACGGCGGCCGGGATGAACGTGACCGACAGCACCATCGCCGCCACCAGCGCGGCCACGACCGTGAACGCCATCGGATGGAACATCTTGCCCTCGACCCCGGTGAGGGCAAAGATCGGCAGGTACACCACCATGATGATGAGCTGGCCGAACAGCAGGGGGCGGCGCGCTTCGCCGGCGGCGGCGAACACTTCGCGCAGGCGCTCCTCGCGCGTGAGCGGGCGGCCGGCGGCGGCCTGGGCGTGAGCGAGGCGCCGCACGCAGTTTTCCACGATGACCACGGCGCCATCGATGATGATGCCGAAGTCGAGCGCACCCAGGCTCATCAGGTTGGCGCTGACGCCGTTGGCGACCATGCCGCTGAAGGTGGCCAGCATGGCCAGGGGAATCACCAGCGCCGTGATCAGCGCCGCGCGAATATTGCCGAGGAAGACGAACAGCACGATGATGACCAGCGCCGCGCCTTCGAGCAGGTTCTGGCGCACGGTGGCAATCGCCTTGTCGACCAGGTCGGTGCGGTCGTAGACGGTACGGGCCAGGACGCCCGGCGGCAGGGTACGGTTGATCTCGCCCAGTTTCTTATCGACCGCGGCCGACACCGCCCGGCTATTTTCGCCGATCAGCATGAATACGGTGCCGAGCACGACTTCCTGGCCATTCTCGGAGGCGGCGCCGGTGCGCAATTCCTTGCCCACGCCGACCTCGGCCACATCGCGGATGTGCAGCGGCACCCCCTGGCTGGAGCGCAGGATGATGCCGCCGATATCCTCGGCCGAGCCAACTTGGCCCGGCACGCGCACCAGGTATTGCTCGCCGCCACGCTCGATGTAGCCGGCGCCGACATTGCTGTTGTTGCGTTCGAGCGCCTCGACGATGTCGGCCAGCGCCAGGCCGTGCGCCACCATCTGGCCGGGATTCGGCGCCACGTGCAGTTCCCTGGCGTAACCGCCGATGGTATTGATCTCCGTCACGCCGGGCACGTTGCGCAGCTGCGGCTTGACGATCCAGTCCTGGATCTGGCGCAAGTCGGTGGAATCGTAGGGCGTGCCGTCGGTTTTCAGCGCACCGGGCTTCGCTTCCACGGTCCACATATAGATCTCGCCCAGGCCGGTCGACATCGGCCCCATGGCGGGCGAGGCGCCGTCGGGCAGGCTGGCACGCACTTGCTGCA
The DNA here is from genome assembly GCF_030846495.1 of Massilia scottii. NCBI lineage: Bacteria > Pseudomonadati > Pseudomonadota > Betaproteobacteria > Burkholderiales > Oxalobacteraceae > Massilia > Massilia scottii. Next base: position 356,426 of record NZ_JAVCWM010000001.1, read on the forward strand.
AGCGTTCGTTGACGAGCTGGCGCGCGAAATAGATGTCGGTGCCATCCTTGAAGATCACCGTCACCTGCGACAGGCCGTAGCGCGAGAGCGAACGGGTCTGTTCCAGATGGGGCAAACCGGCCATTGCCGTTTCGATAGGAAACGTAATGCGCTGTTCGGCTTCCAGCGGCGAATAGCCGGGCAGGGCGGTGTTGACCTGCACCTGGACGTTGGTGATGTCGGGCACGGCGTCGATCGGCAACTGGCGGTAGCTGTAGACGCCGAACACGGCCACGAAAGCGGCCAGCATCAGCACCAGCGACCGCCGTTCGATGGAAAAGCGAATGAGGGTATCGAACATGGCGGCTCCTTAATGGTCGTGGCTGGCGCCGGCTTTGCCGAGGTCGGCCTTGATCAGGAAGCTGTTCTTTGCCGCATATTTTTCGCCGGGCAGCAAGCCGCTGACGACCTCGACCGACTCGCCATCGCTGCGCCCGAGCACCAGCGGGCGTGCTTCGAAATGGTCGCCATAGCGGCCGAACACGGAGGGCAATTCGTTCACGTTCTGGACCGCTTCGACCAGCACCGCGACCGGCACGGTGACCTCGGCGGCAACTACATCCACCGTGACCGGCAGGCCGGGCCGCCACACGCCCTTGGAATTGGGCAAGACCACGCGGGCCTTGGCGGCGCGCGTCTGCTCGCCGACCAGGGCGCTGACGTAGGAAATGGTGCCGCTGGCCACGGTATCGGCGGCGCCCGCGCGTACGGTGGCGCTCTGGCCCTGGCGGATGGTTTCGAGGTCGCGCGCGCTCACGGAGAGCTCGGCCCAGACGGTCGACATGTCGGCCACCACGAACAGGCTGGCTTCTTCCTTCACCGATTCGCCGGCGGCCACGGTTTTCTGGGTGATCACGCCATCGATCGGGGCGCGCACTTCATAGCGCGCCAGTTGTTTCAGACTGCCGGCGCCGACGCCGAGCGCGTCGAGCTTCTGGCGCGCGCTCTGCGTGGCGATCTCGGCTTCCTGCAGGGCGGCGCGGGCTTGCTGGTAATCCTGTTCCGCCGTGATTTTCTGTTGCCACAGCGTGCGTTCGCGCTCGAACACGCTGCGCGCCAGTGCCAGGCGCTGCTGCGCCGCCAGCAAGGCGCTGCGTTCGCCCGCCAGGGCCTGGCTCGACAGCACGGCCAGCACCTGGCCCTTGCGCACCGTCTGGCCCGCGTTCGCGCTGACCGACTCCACCATCCCGGCCAGGCGCGGGGCCACGTGGACCGTGCGGTCGGCGTTGAGGTGGATCTCGCCATTGAGTTTCAGCACGCTCTTGATGCGTGCCGGGCCGGCGGTGTGGACGTCGATGCCGTTCTGCGCCGTTTGCGTTTCCGACATCGTCACCCGCGCCTCGACCTGATCGTAGGCGAAACGGTAGGTCTTGCCGCCGGACTGGGCCGCAACGGCCACCTTGAAGGAATGCGGCTCGCCGACGATGGCGTCGCCGCGCAGATAATCTTCCTCGCGCGCGAAGCGGATGGTTTGCGGCGAGCGTCCCAGGCGTTCCAGGGTCAGCTGGGCCTTGGTGGCCGAGGGATCGAGCGGTTTGCCATCCTGATAGGTATAAAGCCGGAACTGCGGACCGGTGCTGTGGTCCAAGATAGTGACCTCCAGGCCGTAGTCCTGGCTGACGAACAGTTTGCCGCCGTGGGGGCCGCGCGCGGGAACGGCGTCTTCATGGTGGGGCTTGCCGCCGTGGTCGACCTGGGCGCTGTCCGCATGAGCGCCGTGTTCGTCGTGGTCGTCGTGCTGCGCCTGGCCGGGCTTGCGCGCCACGATCAGGACCGCCAGCACAACGCCGATGAGCAGGGCGACGATCATCACAATGGTCTGTTTTTTGTCGAAAGGATATTTCATGCATTACTCCACTGTCTGGGTGGCACCGGGGGCGCCGAGGATGCTGTCGATGTCGGCAGCGGCGCGATGGGCGTCCGCCAGGGCGCGCAGGTGCTGGGTGCGGGCTTGCAGCAAGGTTCGCTGGGCGTCGATCACATCGATGAAATTGAACTTGCCGTACTCGAAACCGGTACGGGCAGCCTCGTAGGCGCTTTGCGCACCGGGCACGATATCGTCGTTCAGCAGCTGGGCCTGTTCACGGGCGACGGTCAGCGCTTCGTGGGCCTGCGCCAGCTCGTTGGTCAGGCGCGCGCGGGCGCCATCGAGTTCGGCGCGGGCTTTTTCGCTGCGTCGCAGCGCTTCGTGCAGCTTGCCCTGGTTGCGGTCGAACAGGGGCAGGGGAATGGCCAGGCCAAAAACAGCCTGGTTGCGGCCCGCTTGCTGGTCGCGCTTGGCGCCGATGCTGAGGGTAAGGTCGGGCACGCGGCCGGCACGTTCGACCTGCGACAGGGCCTGGCGGCGCGCCAGTTCGGTCCGCGCAAGCCGCAACGCCGGTGCGGCCTTGAGTTGCTCCATGAGATGGGGCAGGGAAGCTTGCGCGGGCAGCCGGTCGAGGTGGCCATCGGCGCGGCCGATGTCGCGCCCGGTCCCGCCCCAGAGCGCGGCAAGGCGGCTTTTTGTACCGGCCAGTTCGCCGGCTGCCTGGGCCAGGTCGACCTTGACGCTGGAGGCGGCGATGCGGGCGCGCGTTTCATCGACCGGCGAGTTCTTGCCGGCCAGGACGCGCTTGGCCGCAACAGCGAGCGCGCCGATGGCGAGGGTGAGCGATTCGCCGGCGATGTGCTGCCGTTGCTGGGCGGCGAGCAGGTCGTAGAAGGCGGCGCGGGTTGCGGCGAGCACGGCATTGCGTTTGACGGCCAGGTCGGCGCCGGCGGCGTCGTGGCCGAGTTGGGCGGCGTTGACGCGCGCCGTGCGCTTGCCGCCGAGTTCAATCGGCACGTTCAGCTGGACCGTCGTGGTGCGGGTCGATTCGCGCGCATCTTCGACCAGGGTGGACAGTTCCGGATTAGGCGCGACGCCGGCCTGCATGACGGCGCCGGACTGGGCGTCGATTTCCAGAATGCCCGCGCGCAGGTCGGTGTTCGCTTGCAGGACGCGCGACAGCGCGCCAGCCAGGGACAGAGGAGCGGCAATGTTTGCGGCATCGGCAAACGCCCGCCCGGCGTTCGCTGGTGCCGGTGGAATGCTGGCGTCGTTCGGCAGATCCGGCAACGGTTGCTCCGTGGTACCCGCGCCAGGACGGCGCTCGGCGGGGTCACGCGCCGGATTCTGCACGCCCGAGCTCAATGACGAGCCTGGGTTTTGTTGGGTAACTGCTGACGCCCCGGTCAATGCGGGCGCAGTCAGGTTCTGGGCCTGCGTATGGCAGGGCCACGCCACGGCAATAGCCAGTGGCAAGACGAGTTTGTACATCGAATTCTCCTGATTAAAATGACAAGGGAATCCGGCGAGGCGCGCTAGCGCTGTGCGTGTTGTTTACGGCAGTGATGAACCGCGGTAAGCGGATATCAGGAAAGCGGCAGCGGCAGCCGGATCAGGCGGCGCGTTGCCATTTGGGACGTTCGGGGCGGGCCGGCCGCAGCGTCGTCAGGCAAACCGCGTCGGCTGCATCGGCGTACGACGTGGGTGGCGGCATATTGCTATCGCCGAGGGTGCTGGTGATGCCAACACTGGTGAAATGGCAGTCGCCGCAGTCGATGTCGAAACCGAAGGGAGAGTCGTCCGGGGCGGCGTGGTTGTCCGGCGCATGCTGATGGTGGCCCGGATGGGCGACGGTTGCGGCAGGTTCATGCCCACAATAGGCGCTCGCCGCCGCCCAGCTCACCTGGAGCGGAAAGACAAACAGCAAGAGAATAATCAGCAGGCGTCGCATCGCCGGATTGTAACAGCAGCAGGCCACATGCGCTGAAGCGGGATCGATGTCCATGCATAAAGAATGAATCATATGCAACGACCATAAGTTCGCTGCAAATAGCAAAAGACCATGAATTTAGGTCCAAAATACGTATTTACACGCATTGCCGCAATGTTGTAGTCCTGCTACCATCGTCGGTTGTTCGTTTCCTGGCTGCCCCGCAGCCGGCGCGGTTCCGATTACTTTAAGACCCCTGGGATTTATGTTCTCTGCTGTTAAAACTACTGTCACCCTGACACTGCTTCTCTCCGCATTCGCGGCCCACGCCATCGATATCAGCGGTGCCGGTTCGTCCGCAGCGCAGCCGCTGTACGTCAAACTTGCCGACGTCTACGGCAAATCGCAGAACGTCAAGCTCACTTATCAGCCGAGCGGTTCGAGCGAAGGTCTCAAGCAAGCCAAGGCCAAAACCGTTGAATTCGGCGCCACCGACATCGCTCCGTCCCAGGCCGATCTCAAGGCCGGCAAGTTGATCTGCTTCCCGAGCGCGGTCTCGGGCGTGGTACCGGTAGTTAATCTTCCCGGCCTCAAGCGCGGCGAAGTGCAACTGACCGGCGAACTGCTGGCCGACATTTTCTCGCGCAAGATTACTAAATGGAACGATCCCAAGCTGACCGCCGCCAACCCGGGCGTGGCCTTGCCGGATCTGCCTATCGCCGTGATCGCGCGCCAGGATGGTTCGGGCACCACGTACAACTTCAGCGATTATCTGAGCAAGGTCAGCCCCGCGTGGAAACAGGCTTACGGCCGCAACTTCACGGTTGCCTGGGCGAATGGCGTCACTCAGGTGAACGGCAGCAACGGTGCGGTCAACGCGCTCAAGCAGACCCCGGGCGCGATTGCGTACGTGGATTATCAATACGTAATGCAGGACAAGCTGACCTACACGCGCCTGAAAAACCGTGACGGCAAGGTGGTTGCGCCGGGCGCGGAGGGCTTTACGGCCGCGCTGCTGAACAGCCCGTGGGTTGCCCAGGCCAAGTATGAAGAAATGCTGACCGACCGCGTCGGTCCGGCCACCTGGCCGATCACGTCGGGCACCTTTATTGTGGCGGCCCAGGCGACCAACAATCCTGAAAAGACGATTGCCGCCCTGAAGTTCTTTGCCTGGGGTTTCGCGAATGGTGACGCGATTGTCGGCAATGCCAACTTCGTGCGCCTGCCGGACAGCATGCAAGGCCGCATCATCGGCGACCTGACCACCATCACCGATGCCAGCGGAACACCGCTCAAATGGTCGCTGGCCGAGGCGCTGAACCTGCGTTAAGCTGCCGCCGTTGAGTAGATAGCAACCCGCCCGCGTGATGCGCCGGCGGTTTTTTTTCGCTCGCCGGCCGCAGCGCCCAAGACCAGGAATCAGGCCCGGCTGGCAAAGGCCCGGCGCAGGCGGGAATCCAAGTTCAATGAGTCGCCTGCAACTGCGCTACGGAATTGGATTCCCGCCTGCGCGGGAAGTCATTTCTGCCAATGGCAGGAATGACGGCGCTTGCGTAAGTGCGTCGCCCATCAAGGTCATGCATGTCCGACCGTAGCGGATTGGCAGCAGACCGCCCGTACATGGGTGCGCAGCCAGCGGTGGGCGGGATCGGCGTCGAGCCGGGGATGCCAGAGCATTGACACGGTGAATTCGGGCACGGGGAAGGGCAGGGCGAAGCTGTGCATGCCGCTGCGCAGGCGGCCGGTGTGGCGTTCCGGGACGGTGGCGACCAGGTCGCTTCCCCATGCCAGCGCCAGCGCCTGGGAAAAGCCGGCAGCCGTGGTGACGATGGTGCGTTCCAGGGCCAGCGGCAGCAAGGCGTCATCGACCGGGCCTTTTTCCATCCCCTCGCGCGCTATGCCGATGTGCTCGCCCGCCGCATAGCGCGCCGGCGTGAGATCGCCTTCGGCCAAGGCATGGCCGGCCCGCACCACGCCGACGAAGCGGTCACGGAACAGGGCCTGGGTACGCACTTCGGGGCCGGTGGACTTGCCGATGACGCCCGTTTCGAGGTCGATACTGCCGTCGCGCAAACCCGTGCTGTCCTTGTCCGGCTTGGGCAGAAAATGCAGGCGCACGCCGGGCGCCTCGGCGCGCAGGCGCGTGATGAGTTCCGCACCGAAATTTTCGACGAAGCCTTCGCGCGTGCGGATCGTGAAGGTGCGTGCGAGCTGGGGCAGGTCGAGCTTGTCGACGGGGCGCAGTACAGCGACGCTATCGTGCACCAGCTGGCTGACCTGTTCGCGCAGTGCGATCGCGCGCGGCGTGGGCACCAGGCCGCGCCCGGCCCGCACCAGCAGCGGGTCGCCGGTGGCGTCGCGCAGGCGGGCCAGCGCGCGGCTCATGGCCGAGGGGCTGAGATGCAAACGGCGCGCCGCACGGGCGACGCTGCCTTCGGCGAGCAATACGTCAAGGGTAATGAGCAGGTTCAGGTCGGGCAGGGACATGCGCTTACGATAACGCAATTTGCGCCTGGCGTGGCGTCAGACGCACGATTATGGCGTCACCGGGTGCGTAGCGCGCCATGTGAATACGGCGGCCAGATGGGGTTTCTGCCGCTGGCGCGCCCCGACGTTCGCCGCCGGCTCCGCCCGTTGTCAGGGTTGGCGCTGCGCCTGCCGGAATTCGCCGCGGGCGAGGCTGGCGGGGGTGTTGCCTGCGCCATCGGCCGCTTTCATGTCCGCGCCGCGCTCGACCAGGGCTTGCAGGATCTCGCTACGCTGGAACAAGGCCGCGTACATTGCCGCCGTCTGCCCGGCATGATTGCGCTGGTTCGGCTGGCAGGCGGTATCGGCCAGGCGGCGCGCAATGCGCAGCTCGCCTTTGAAAATCGCTCCCATCAGCGCCGTGTTGCCGCGCTTGTCGCCCGCGCACGGGTCGGCGCCGGCGCCAACGAGCAGGTCCACCGCGGCGCCCTGGCCATGGTAGGCGGCCAGGATCAGCCCGGTGTAGCCTTTCTCGTCGCGCGTGTTCAGGTCGTAGGCCGCGCTGGTGAATTCCTTGAGCATCGCAACATCGCCACGCCGGGCCGCGTCGAAGTAATAGCCTTTGAGCTGGTCGGCCAGGCGCGCCGGATCAGGCGGGGCCGCGTGCGCCAGTTGCGCCATGGCGAGCGCGGCAATTGTGATCAGGTATTTCATGGCAGTCTCCCAAACGGCCGCCCGCAGGCGGCCGTTTTCTCATCAGTCGGCCAGGGCTGCGGCGCGCGAGGCAACTTGCGCGACCTTGTCGTTCAGCGCGGCGGCGAGCGCCGTTCCGTAGGCGGCATCGGCCTTGTAGAAGTGCGACAGCATCGTGTAGCGCACTTCCTCATCCTTGACCTGTCCAAGATCGCCGGCCAGGTTGGCCACCAGGTTCTGCTGCTGCTGCGCAGGCAAGGAGCGGTAGAACTCGCCCGCCTGGCGGAAGTTCAGCGTCTTGGTGATGCGCTGCTGCACTGTGCTGCCCGAGAGGGGAAGCTGGCTCGGCTTGAAGTCGGCGTTGACCGCCAGCGGCGACTGGCGGCTCGGCTCGTAGTTGATATTGCCGGTGCGCTTGCCGGCATTCATCGCGCCATCCTGGTGGTGATTCACTGCCGCCACGCGCGGCTGGTTGATCGGCAATTGCAGGGCATTCGGGCCGAGGCGGTACATCTGGGTGTCGGCGTACGAAAACACGCGGCCTTGCAGCAGCTTGTCTTCGGACGGCTCGATGCCGGGTACCAGGTTCGATGGCGCAAAGGCGCTTTGCTCGGTTTCCTGGAAGATGTTGGCCGGGTTGCGGTTCAGGGTCATCGTGCCGAGCTTGGTTTCCGGCACGCCAGTCCAGATTTTGGTGGCGTCGAGCGCGTCAAAGTCGAACCTGCCCAGTTCCGACGGCTTGAGCACTTGCACATACAGTTCCCAGCGCGGAAATTCCTTGCGCTTGATGGCGTTGATCAGGTCGTTGCTGGCGTGATTGAAATCCTTGCCCTGCACGGCCGATGCTTCGGGGCCGGTCAGGCTCTGGATGCCTTGCAGCGATTTCCAGTGGAATTTGACGTAGTTGACCGTGCCGGCGGCGTTGACGAATTTATAAGCGTGCACGCTGTTGCCGTCCATGAAGCGGTAGCCTTTCGGCGTGCCGAGGTCGGAGTACACCTGGGTCAGCATGTGGGTCGATTCCGGCTGGTGCGAGAAGAAGTCGAAGAAACGGTTCGGGTCTTGCACATTGGTCTCGGGCGCAGGCTTGAGCGAGTGGACCATGTCCGGGAACTTGACGGCGTCGCGGATGAAGAAGATCGGCAGGTTATTGCCGACCAGATCCCAGTTGCCTTCGCTGGTGTAGAACTTGGTGGCAAAACCCCGCGGGTCGCGCAGGGTTTCGGGCGAGTGGCTGCCGTGGATCACCGTCGAGAAGCGCACGAATACCGGTGTTTCGGTGCCTTTGGCAAATACTTTGGCCCGGGTTAACCCCGACACATCGCCGCTGGCGACGAAGACGCCGTGCGCGCCGGTGCCGCGCGCATGAACGACACGATCAGGAATCTTCTCGCGGTCGAAACGTTGCAGTTTTTGCAGCAGGTGAACGTCTTGCAGCAGGGTCGGGCCGTTCTGGCCGGCCGTCTGCGAGTTCTGGTTGTCGCCCACCGGTGCGCCGTTGTCGCGGGTGAGCTGCGGCGCCGCCGAGGTAAACGGGGAGAACAGTGCTGCAATGGCGAATGCCACAGCAGAGCGTGCCGCGCGGCGTTCTCCGGAAGTGCGCAGCTGGGTTGTGTTAATCATTTTGATTCCTTTTTTTGTAAATGTGTTTAAACAATAAGGAAATCGAGGCGATATGTATACGCAATTGTAAATATCGATACGATAGCTTTTGGCTATATACATGTCAGTTGAGTGGCGTCAAGCGCAACGATATAGTGCAAGCCGTGCGTCTTCCGCCATGTTGTCCAAGCGGCTAGACTGGGTTTGGGTGCCGACGCTCGGCATGATCAGACAAGGACAGCTATGGACAGGGACTTTTGGCATCGCAAGTGGGCAATCAACGAGATCGGTTTTCATGAGCGGGCGGCCAGTCCGCTCATGGTGGCGCATATCGGCCGGCTGAATCTGGCCCCTGGCAGCCGGGTGTTCGTGCCTTTGTGCGGCAAATCGCTCGATCTGCATTGGCTGCTGTCCGAAGGCTTTCGCGTGGCGGGCGCCGAGTTGAGCCGGATCGCCGTCGACCAGCTGTTTGCCGATCTGGGCCTGACGCCAGAGGTCCATCAGACGGGAGAACTGCTTCACTACCGCGCGCGGAATATCGATATTTTTGTCGGCGATATTTTTTGCCTGGATGGCGAGACGCTCGGCCCGGTCGACGCGGTGTACGACCGCGCGGCTTTCGTGGCGCTGCCGCAAGCGATGCGCGCGCGTTACGCCACCCATCTGACGCAACTGGCGGGGCGCGCGCCGCAACTGCTGATTTGCTACCAGTACGACCAGTCCCTGATGGACGGGCCGCCGTTTTCCATCGGCGATGACGAAGTGACGCAGCGCTACGGCCACGCGTATGCGTTGACCTTGTTGACCAAAACCGACGTGGCCGGCGGCTTCAAGGGCCGTTTTCCGGCGACGGAAGCGGTGTGGCTGCTTCAGTGAGCCCGCGGCCGGCTGCGCAGCGGCGCTGGACGCTGGCCGCGCTGTCGCTGTCGATGCTGCTGTCGTCGCTCGGCACCAGCATCGCCAATGTGGGCTTGCCGACGCTCGCGCAGGCGTTCGGCGCCACGTTCGCACAGGTGCAGTGGGTCGTGCTGGCCTACCTGCTGGCGATTACCACGGTCATTGTCGGCGCCGGACGGCTCGGCGACCTCGCGGGTCGGCGCCGGCTGCTGCTGGCCGGGATCGCCCTGTTCACGGCGGCATCGGCCTTGTGCGGCATGGCGACGGCGCTGCCCTGGCTGATCGCCGCGCGCGCGTTGCAGGGACTGGGCGCGGCGGTGATGATGGCGCTGACCATGAGCTTCGTTACCGAAGCCGCGCCAAAAGATGGCACCGGAAGCGTGATGGGACTGTTGGGAACGATGTCCGCCATCGGCACCGCGCTCGGACCGTCGCTCGGCGGCCTGCTGATCGCGGCGGTTGGCTGGCGCGCGCTGTTCCTGATCAATGTGCCGCTGGGGATGCTTACCTTGCTGCTGGCGTATCGCGCGCTGCCCGGGGACGTTCGGCGGCCGGCGGTGTTCGACCATGTGGGCACGTTCCTGCTGGCGGTGACGCTTGGTGCGTATGCGCTGGCCATGACGGCGGGCGGCGGCAGGTTCGGGGCAGTCAATCTGGGCTTGCTGCTCGCCGCAGCGGCGGGAACGGGCCTGTTCATGCTGGCCGAATCGAGGGCCGCGTCGCCGCTGATTCCGCTGGCGCTGCTGCGCGACCGGCTCCTCGGTGCGCGCCTTGGCACCACGACGCTGGTGTCGACGGTGATGATGGCGACCTTGATCGTGGGGCCGTTCTATCTGGCGCGCGCGCTCGCACTGGCGCCGGCCGCCGTCGGCATGGTCTTGTCGGCGGGGCCGCTGGTATCGGCGCTGTGCGGCATGCCGGCGGGGCGGATCGTGGATCGCGCCGGGACCCCGGGCGTCACCATCGCCGGGTTGATGCTGATGCTGGCGGGGACGCTGCCATTGGCAGTGCTGCCGGCATCGGTGGGCGTGCCCGGCTACCTTGGGCCGCTGATCGTCATCACCATCGGGTATGCGCTGTTCCAGGCGGCGAACAATACGGCGCTGATGGCCGATGCAGGCGCCGATCAGCGCGGCGTGGTATCGGGCATGCTCAATCTGGCGCGTAATCTGGGGTTGGTCACCGGTGCGTCGCTCATGGGCGCGGTGTTTGCGTTCGGCTCGGCGGCCGCCACGACGGCGCCGGATGCGGCGGCGGCAGGCATGCACCGAACGTTCGCGCTTGCCGCCGTGCTGCTGGCGGCCGCGCTGGCCATTGCATGGCGCGCGGGGAGGGCGCAAAAACAGCAAGCTTGAAATTTCTGCTATGTTGTCAGATCACTTTGACACGCTTTAAAGGATACTGCCATGGACGACCTGTCGACATTCCCGATCACGAAAAAATGGCCTGCCCGGCACCCCGAGCGCATCCAGCTCTATTCGCTGCCGACGCCGAACGGCGTGAAGGTATCCATCATGCTGGAAGAAACCGGGCTGGCCTACGAGCCGCATCTGGTGCGCTTCGATCACAACGACCAGCTGACGCCGGAATTCATGTCGCTCAACCCGAACAACAAGATCCCGGCCATCATCGATCCGAATGGCCCCGACGGCAAACCGCTGGCGCTGTTCGAGTCGGGCGCGATCCTGATTTACCTGGCCGAGAAGAGCGGCCAGTTCCTGCCGCCCGACGCCGCGGGGCGCTACGAGACGATTCAGTGGTTGATGTTCCAGATGGGCGGCATCGGACCGATGTTCGGCCAGCTCGGCTTTTTCCACAAATTCGCTGGCAAGGAGTATGAAGACAAGCGGCCGCGCGACCGCTACGTGGCCGAATCGAAGCGCCTGCTCGGGGTGCTCGATGAACGGCTGGCACAGCGCACGTGGATCGTGGGAGATACGTACACCATCGCGGACATCGCCATCTTCCCGTGGGTGAATAACCTGATTGGATTTTACGAGGCGGGCGATCTGGTTGGCATTGCCGATTTTCCGCATGTGACGCGGGCGCTGCAGAACTTCATGGGGCGGCCGGCGGTGGCGAAAGGGCTGGAGATTCCCAACCGGGATGGTACGGCCTGAGCGAGCAGACGCGCTCGCCGTAACGCTGTCTTGATGGCATGCCCAACGTGTGACATCCGGATTCCGGTATCACCTTCCATTCCATGCTTGCCGTTCAAATTGGAACGGCAAGCATGCGGAAATCGAAATCAAGCCACAAGGCTGCGATTCAGGGAGCGCTTACATTATTACGGATTAGCTACCATGTCGAATTTGATCAACTTGGATCCAGATATGTAATACAGGTTGCCAGTTTCATCAATATCCACCGAATTGACACCGCCCTTGACAAGCAACTCCGCAACCTTGGTAGCCTTCTCAGGTGTTTTTATTAATACGCGGTACAAGTTGTCATTAAATGAAATATACACATAGCCGTTTTTAGCCTCGACCATCTTGGCTGCCTTCCACACAATCTTCCAGGCCGCGTAGCTTAAATCAAATAATTCGTGTCGCGAAATGGGATCAATAGCATTATCCGGATCGTAAATAAACAACGTATCTTCCGCCAATCCCCAGATTTTACCTTGAACATTAATCAATGTTGTGATGGCTTGTTTGTCCGCTACCGGATTGATGAATGTAGCCTTGGCAGGGTCCGAAATATCGAACATGAACAATTTTGCGGTTTCAGCATTGCCGTTTTCATCTTTACCGGGCAGGTCATCAAAAGCCCCCCATGCGGAGGTTCCGCCATAAATCACATTTTTGATATTGGTCAGCGTCAGAATGCTCTGGCCTTTGACAAAATTATCTTTGATAACCGGTGCGGGCAGGCCTGACACTGCATCAAGCGAAAGAATCGCCAGAGTTCCGCTAGGATGGCCACCTTGTGGCACGGTTCCAATCACAAGCTTATTCACAGGTGCGGGGATGGCCAACATGGCAAAAGGCCGGTCCTGCTTGTGATCGCCACTCAAATCCAATAAGTCTTTCCTGTTTCCGAGACCGGTTGATAACATATCATAGGATTTTATTTTGGCATACTGATACAATCCGGTGTATAACTTGTTGTTTAATACCGCGAGACCTTCTGGCTGGCCCTTTTCATCCGTAAATTTTACGGTAGGTGTTGCGGCGGGATCGTATGTGCCGATACCACCATTAAGAAAGCCACCGGTGTACACTTTAGGATTAAGACCCGGCCCAACAGTCAATGTCCTGAGGCCTGTCGCAACCACCGGACTTACAAAATTGGTAGTTACGGAAGTCTTGGCCGTATAATTGTACTTCACGATAACACCATGCCCTGGAGAGCCCTCACGCACACATGCTATCACTTCGTCAGCATTGGGAAACATGAATGCCGCACTTTGGCTCATCGGGGTTAGTTTATTTTCTGTATTGGTTGCAATATTGTATGAGTATAAATGTGAAGCTTTGTTTATATGCTCTGGATCTGGCTTGGTGTAAAAGACCAATTTCCCGTTGGGCGCAAGCCCGCTGATCCCATATGAATTAATTTGATTGATTATCGGCGGGGTAGGAGTTGGCAGGGCCGGATCCAGCACCAGTGTTTGATTGAGACCGCTGCCCGTTATTCGTGCGAATAATTTTCCGCCCACATAGTCAGTGTGGTAAGCATAATCCCAGTTTCCACCTTTCGTAATGCCGTAAAGTAAGTTTTTCGGGTTATTTCCGGCCAAATCAGTCTGATACACAGCTGCAGGTATTCCAAGTCCCCAATATAGTTTTTCGTTGGTTGTATCAACCGCAAGCGCATGCACATTCGTCGCCACGTCTACCGGACCCGTGAGCGGGGTAAGTCTACCATCGTGTGTGTTGTAAGTGAACGCAGTCGTACTCGTCGATCCGCCTCCATAGATCATCCCATTCGAACTTGGCCTCAGTATCGCAATTGCTCCGGAATCAGATTTCCCGACGAGTTTGATATTTTTAAGTCCGGGAATATGGTGGTAAAGCCGACCGGAGGCAGTTCCTACATACACCTCATGGTCAGCCGCAACAGCGACGCTCAATACTTCTTCGGGTTGCGGAAATTCAATTTCATAGCGGCTCTTTCCATCGTTAACGTTGTATGCAATGAATTTCGCTGGATGGCCAGTTGCGCCCACATACAAGAAATCACCGTCAAATGCCGCAGCAGAAACGAGAGAGCGTGTTATCTGATCTCCTTTGTCCTGAATATCGGGAGTAGTGAAGCTGATATTGTCGAAGTATGCGGTTGCAGCCGCCGCATTTGCGGTAAACAGCAGAACCGACGCATGTGTCGCACCTGCCGGAGCAATAACGGAAAGCGATGTCGGCAACCATTGATCGTTATTGCCGACAGCACCCATCGACCTTGGATCAGGTAACAGCGTGGTACCGGCATAGAACTTAATGCCCAGCATAACGCTTCCAGGGCTGGCGGTGTTCTCCAGTTTTATCAGGGCGGAGAGATCGATTTGTGTTCCCGCCGTTACAGAAACCCGCTCACTTTCGAATGCCGCCGCGACATTGGCGCCCGGGTCAGCCAGTTTTATGGCGCCTGAATTTTCGTATCCGCCGGTGGCGGACCATGTGACCAACTGCGTATTGGGAACCATCCAGCCCGACACGCCTATCGGGTTTGTCGTGAACTTCGGATTGGTCAGTTTGAGACTGGTCGCGGCTTGAGCTGCCGACATTGCTGCAATCGACCCGATAGAAAGCAGTAAGAGCTTTCCTATGAACTTGCTTGCCTGCTTAGGTGAACGAAAATATATCGTCATACGTACTCCCGGGTGTCCGATTAATAAATACTTGTTTAAAGAAGATTTAGCATTTAAATAGTAGCGATAGCAACTTTTAACAGCCGCGGCAATAATATATCAAATGTGATAAGATTGATATAAATTTCATACATTGCGCGTTATGTGCCGAGGGAAATCGGAGTGGATTTGTGGCAATTGATTGGCCGAAGGGCAATTCTCTCAAGTCGACGTGAGAGCCAACACCGAGCCTCAGCGCGACGCGACGGTTGACGACAAATCGGCAATTAAACCGGCATCGCCGGATCGGGTGATGGTTGCAGCGCGGATCGCGTTGGCGCCCAGCCGCTATTCCGTCGGAATATAGCCCAGCCCGGAATCGTCCTGACAGATCGATTCGCCGATAAAGAACCAGTAGGCCAGTTCGCTCAGTCGCTGGTACGCGGCATCGAGGTAGTCCTGGCCTAACTCGTTGCGAAATGCCGGTGACGACGAGAGTTCCCTGACCATATTGTCGTGTAGCCAGAAGCCTTCGGCGATCCAGCGCTCAAGACGTTCGCCGTGGTCGGCGCTCTCCAGATAGCACTGCATGGCGCCGACGAGGCGCGCAAATGCGGGCTTGTTCCAGCGGGCGAAGCAGCGCAGTTCGGCCAGAAAGCCGTCTTCGGACTGGAATTGCTCTCTGAGCGCATCGATCGGGTCGGGCGAAGTCGTCATGGCGAACGTTTCAGCAGGGTCCATGCGAAAGGCGTCTCGGATACGGTTGGCATGACGCTGCGCACGGTCAACGACGGCACGGCGCCGTCGAGACGTTCGGCGCACAGCGCGAGCAGGTGGTCGGGCGTGGGCTGGATTTGCCAGAAGCGCCAGCGCGCGGCCTCATCGCCCAATTCCGGGTCGACGGCAAGGGCGACGCTGCGCTCGTCGGGAAAACGGAAGCTGAAGCGGTCGAGCGGAATCGATAATCCCATGCCGCGTGCCTTGATGTAGGCTTCCTTGAAGGTCCAGTATTCAAAGAAGCGGGCCTGGCGCCGCTGTTCCGGCACGGTGGCCAGTTCCGCCACCTCGGCCGGCGCGAAAGAGTGCTCGGCGATGCCCGCGGACACCTGGCGCGTAGCGAGGTTTTCGACGTCGACGCCCAGCACGCGGTCGCGCGTGACGGCCAGCGCGATCAGGCCGCGCGTGTGCGAGACATTGAAATTGAGCGAACGGGCTTCGGCGTGCGCGTTGCTGATGGCGGGGCGTCCGTAGTCGTTGGGGATGAAGGTCCAGTCGGCCGGAGCCACCGGGGCGTAGCGCGAGAGGGTGGTGCGCACCAGCGCGCGCGTGGCCAGGTAGCGCAGGCGGTCGTCCGGACGGTAGAAGCGGATTTGCTGCTGACGCTCGGTGTCGTTGAGCAGTTCTAGCAGGGCGGCCTGCAGTTCGGGGCCGGTGATGGTCTGGTAGAACATCAGCCAGATGTCGATGTGCTGGCTGGTGAGCGGGTGGTGTGGAGTCATCGGGTAGGCGAATAAACTTGGGTTCCCGCCGGCGCGGGAACGACGATGGCGAAATCAGGTGCGCACCAGCGCGGCCAGTTCGGCGGCGCTGAGGGCGCCGTGAAAGAGGCGGAAATCGTCGATTTTACCGTTCAACCATGGATCGGTCGGAAATTGCGAGCGGCCGAGCCAGTTCTGGTTGGTCGGTCCAAGACGGAACGGCGCCAGCGCCAGGGCGCTGTTGCGGCCCACTTCGACGCCGTTGACGTACAAGATCCCCATACTGCCGGATAAGGTAACCGCCACGTGCGCCCACTGCCCCACGGGCAGTGCCGCGTTGCCGGAAATGCCTTGTTCGCCGGCGGGGAAGTTGGTGGTGATGCCGAAGCGGACCACGCCCTTGTTGTTGCGCGGCGTGAGCATCATGTAGTGCCCCGGTCCGCTGCCGAAGTCGAACACGCGCGACCACGGCGTGGACGCATTCAGGTACACCCAGGTGGCCACGGTGAAGTCGGCCAGGTCCGCAACGAGGTTGTGGGGCAGGCTGACATGGCCAGCCACCCCGTCGAACGCGACTGCGTTGCCGGTACGGCCTGTCGTCCACGTGGCGCCCCTGGCCAGGGTGCCGGCGTGGCGATTGCCGCTGGCGTCCGCCGCGACCGTACCTGACGCTTCGTCCATTCGCAGGCGCGTGTGCGGCGTCAGTCCCGTGACGACGCGCACTGCGGCGGAGGGCGCGCTTTCCTTGCCGGCGATATGCGCTGTCACCACGTAGTAAAAGGCGCCGGCCGGCATGGCCGCATCGGAGTAACTAAGCAGGTCGCTGATGCCGCTCGCCAGCACCTTGTACGGACCGCCCAGGGCAGTGGCGCGCTTGACGGTGTAGCTGCCGGCGTGGGCGCAGCCCCACCAGCTGAGAACGACCTTTCCCGCAGCAAGACGCGCCGTCAGGCCGCTCGGGACGCTGCCGCTCATGGGTTCGCGGGTAAACGTCAGGGTGCCGAAACCAAGCTGGTCGCCGTTGCCGCCATCGCCTTCGGGGCGCGTTTGCAGCGCTTGCGCGCCGGTGTAGGGGGCGGCCAGGCCACGCCGGTTGACGTAGTGCTGGTGCACCATTTCCCATACGGGGCGGCGGATTCCCTGCGACTCGGGCGACAAGACTGGCTGGTAGGCGTTGATGTTCCGGTAAGGCGTGTAGGGCACCGGATGGAAGGCGCCGGCGGCATCGCGCAGGTTGGATTTGGCGACGTATTCGGCGCCGGCCAGGAAGCGGTTGTTGTCGTAGCCGTACATGTCGTCGCCCTGGTTCCACGCCATTTCGCAGAACACGCCGGCCAGGCCGATGCCGAGCGTGGCATGGCCCTGGTCGCGGCCACTTTCCTGCCACTGGCCGAGGTGGCCGGGGTGGATATGATAAACAGCCTGGGAGCTGGCGCCATTGCCGGGGCCCGTCATGTAGTACTTCAGCGCCTCGTTGTACAGGTCTTCGCGGTCGCACAGCACGCCGATGGCGAGGATGGATGCCAGGGTGCACTGGTCCCAGGCGGCCCAGTAGTTGGTGATCTCGGCGCCGTTATGCTGGATCAGGAACTGGTGGTTGAGCGGATAGAACACGGTGAGCATCATGTGCTGGAAGCGCGCAAAATCGGCCGGCGCCCAGCCGGCATAGGTGCGCATGATTTCGGCGGCATTGGCGAACTGGTAGCCGTAGATGCCGGCCGCGAGGAAGCGGTCGGCGTTGCCGCTGATGGTGGTGAGCGTGGACGACCAGGCGTTGAGGAAGGCGATGGCGCGTTCGGCATAGGCGACGTCGCCGGAGATTTTCCAGCGCAGCGCGAGCTGGTAGGCGCGGGCGATGTCAATGTACATCTGCGCGAAGTTTTGTGCCTCGCCGCCGCGGATGACGGTTTTCAGAGGGCGCGGCGTGGCGTTCAGCTGGGAGCGGCCATTGGCGATGAGTGCTTTCCAGCCGCTGGCCCAAGGTTCGGCGTGGGCGCCGACTTTGGCGCGCATGCGCTCGAAGTCGGCGGCGGTGTGCAGCAGGCCGGGGTGGACGAAGCGGCGCGGCGCGGCAGGGCGGATCGCATCGGAACGCTTCGATTCGGTGACGCTGATGGAGCTGCCGGCGGCGTCCACGCCGCCGCCGCAGGCGCTCAGGCTTAGCGAACCGAGTGCCGCAAGACTGACGCCCCCGGCGCAGAATTGGCGGCGCTTGGGTAGAAATGCCGGTTTGCTATCGGACATGGAACTCCTTCGGGATAAATGCCACCGGCCACCGGCCGCCGTACGGACGATGATTGTACCGCGTCGCTCAATGGCCCATGGCCTGCCTGCCATTTCGCGAATTAATCAAGGCGCGAACGGCAAAAATGGCGCCGTGGATCCGCGTTCCTTCGGCTATAATATTCTCCATGATCAACATTGCAAAGCGACAAACACTGCATATCTGGATCGCCATGCTGGCCATCCTGTTCAGTACGCTGGCGCCCGGAATGGCGCGTGCGATGTCTGCTTCCGGCGCTCCCGCCGGCACGATGGAAATCTGTACCGCCAATGGCTACAAGCTGGTCAAGGTCGGTGACACCGACGCCAGCAAGACGCCGGGGTCGGCACAGCACGGCATGGAGCATTGCGCATTCTGTCTCACGCACGGCGGCTCGCTCGGCTTGAGCGGCACCCTGCCCGAAAGGCTGGCGTTCGATGCCGTGCGCGATGTTTATCCGCCGCTGTTCTACTCAGCACCCCGATCCCTGCATGCCTGGTCCACGGCCAATCCGCGCGCGCCTCCCAACCTCGTCTGACCGACCGCTGCGGCGCACACGCGTGCGTCCGCGCGGCCACACATCCAGTTACAGCCCGGCCCGCCGGTGCACGCTGCCGCCTTGTCGCGGCCATCTGAAACCTGTTTGACGAGCATTCCATGAATCCATCGATTTTTGCCGCGCGAGCAAGCCTGGCCATCTTCCTGCGCACGCTGCGCTGCTTTAATGCCGCCGCTTTTGTCGCGCTGGCGTTCTTCTATTTCGCTTCGCATTGCCTGCCGCCGTTGCCGGCCTTTCCGATGCAGCTCATTGCGCTGACCCAGCCAGTGCACTGATTTCGCGCGGCAGTCGTCGCAATCCGGATGCATCGATGCTGGCCGCGCTGCGGCCCGCATCGTGACCAGCTTCGTCGATTTTCCGTTGCATCAGCATTTTTGACTTCACAACACATCACTTATCAGGGAATTACCATGAAACCGCTTTATCTGTCCGTCTGTCTGGCCGCCGCCGGCGGCGCCGGCCTGAACGCGCACGCCCAGAGCGACGCCGTACAGGAGCTCGCGCCGCATATGAAAGTCATCGTGTCGGCAATCGGCGCGGGCTTGCAGCCGCGCAGTTCCGGCGCCGGCGACACGGCGCTGCTGCTCAGTGCCACGCCAGGCTACAGCGTGGCGCAGGGCGGCGGCGTATCCGGCCTGCCGTTCGTCAATGGCCTGGGTGACGACCGCCTCAAGATTCGCATCGACGGCATGGAAATCACCTCGGCCTGCGCCAACCATATGAATGCGCCGCTGTCGAACATCGCCCCCAGCCAGGTCAGCCGCATCGAGGTGCTGGCCGGCGTGACGCCAGTGAGCGCCGGCGGCGACAGCATCGGCGGCACCATCACCGTGAAGTCGGCGGCGCCCGTGTTTGCCAAGGCGGGCGAAGCGTTGCACACCGGCGGCAAGCTGGTGTTGAGCGGGCGCAGCAACGGCGAGGCGGTTAACGCGGGGGTGTCGGCCACAGTCGCCAGCGACAGCATGAGCTTCGGCTACAACGCGGCTTATGCGCACGGTCATAGCTACGAGGATGGCGACGGCAGGCGCGTGGCGGGCAGCCTGTACGAGAGCATCAACCAGTCGGCCGTGCTGGCCGTGCGCGACCGGAACCAGCAGCTGACAATGCGCGTCGGCACCCAGCGGATTCCCTACCAGGGTTTTCCCAACCAGTTCATGGACATGACGGGCAACGACGGCAAGTTCGCTAACGCGGGCTATGCCGGCAGGTTCGGCTGGGGTGAACTCGACGCCAGCGCCTACTGGCATAGCACCGACCACGAGATGGGTTTTTTCTCGCCTGAGCGGCCGGGCAACATGCCGATGTTGACAGAGGGCCGTAACGCCGGCTACGCGCTGCAAGCTACTCTGCCCGTGAGCGATGCCAGCACGCTGCGCTTGGGCCAGGAGTTCCACAGGTTCCGGCTGGACGATTTCTGGCCGGCCGTGGCGGGTTCGATGATGATGGGCCCGAACACCTATATCAACATCAACGGCGGCCGGCGCGACCGGGTTGCGCTGTTCGTCGAAGCCGAAACCCGCCATGATGCGCAGTGGACTACGCTGTTGGGCGCACGCTGGGAATCGGTGCGCATGGACGCGGGCGCGGTCCAACCGTATGCCAAGAACATGATGAATGCGGCGGATGCCGCCGCAGCAGCAGCCTTCAATGCGGCCGGACGCAGCCAGCGCGACAGCAATCTGGATCTGACGGCATTGAGCCGCTTCAAGGCCGGCGCGGGCAGCACGTACGAACTGGCGGCGGCGCGCAAGACGCGTTCGCCCAACCTGTATGAGCGCTACTCCTGGGGCCGGGGCACGATGGCGATGACGATGACCAATTGGTTCGGCGACGGCAACGGCTATGTGGGCAAGGTCGACCTGAAACCGGAAACGGCGAACACGCTGAGCTTTACCGCGCACTGGCACGGCGCCAGCGGCCCGTCCGGCTGGTTCGTCAAGCTCAATCCGTATTACAACCGGGTGCAGGATTACATCGACGTCGATGTAGTTGGCCAGTTTACGCCATACCGGGTCGCGAACGCGCGTGGCGCGCTGCTGCGCTTCGCCAATCACGACGCCAGGCTGTACGGCGCCAATCTGTCGTGGAGCATGCCGGTGGCGAGCAGCGGCACCTTGGGCTCACTGAAGTTCGCCGGGAATGCCGCTTATACGCGCGGCAAGCGCGCGGACGGCGGCGATCTGTATCACATGATGCCGTTCAACGCCTTGCTGACACTGGAACACGGCATTGGCGCCTGGAACAGCGGCATCGAGAGCAAGCTGGTGGCGCGCAAGGAGCGGATCGATGCGCGCCGCCTGGAACCGCAAACCGCCGGCTATGCGCTGCTGGGTGCCCGGACCAGCTACCAGATGCGCAAAAACGTCCAGTTGACGGCTGCCGTGAGCAACCTGCTCGACAAGGCGTACGCCGATCCGCTGGGCGGTGTGTATCTGTCCGGGCTGCGTGCCGCCGGCGCGCTGCAGCCATTGCCGGGTCACGGACGCTCAGTCGAACTCGGTCTGAGTGTGGGGTTTTGACGTCGCGTGCTGGCGCATATCGCCGATCATCCAGCCGCCACGGTAGATGATTTTTCGCCCTGAAACTAAAGTTCACCAGTAGCCCTTTTCGATGACGCCGCTTCCAAGGGGGGCGGCGCCATCATCGATCACTTGCCGTCGTTGAAAGTACTCGTAGTTCTTGCCAAGTTATAGGAACAATGCGAAATCGCCAATTATCCATTGGGCGCATCTGTGTCTGTGAGACTGGCATGGCTTCAACTTGCTTTCTCCATCAGGCGGTCCCATTCCCAATCGTCTCCGTCCTTGCGTCGAACCTTTTCAATATATTCGTCGAGGAAAAGAAGACGTGTTCCTCCATATGGTGAACTGAAATGCACATAGGCTTGGGGCGTGCGGTAGACGTTGATCCGCGGTTGAAATATGGTGAAGGTCTTTCCCGGATCGGCGTGCTCGTCGTACCAGGTCGCGATTGGTGGCTCACCGTTTAATCGAAAAAGTGCTGATATTTAAATCATGGGAACGGCCACGCTGGCCAGTGCCGCCCCCGAAGCTTAGCCATGTCGTGTGCAGTCCAGCATCGCTGACCATCCGGTGATCTCAGCCAGGGTATGTCGACTGAATTCATAGGAGCCAGATCGTAAAGAAGTCGTGGCCGTGCTTGTTGCATCGTACTGCATCGGCACGGAAATCTTTTTTTACCAGTTGATCGCGCCGCATGCCGGGTAATGCCGCTATTGCTGCCTTTGTTGGTTGGCCAGCTCGCGCTGCTGGCGCAACTCGGTTTCGAGCACGGTCAGTTGACGCATCAGCGTCTGTTTTTCCTGCGTTCCGGCATGCGCTTCGCTTTCGGCGATGGCGAGGCGCGATGCGGCGATTTCCGCCTCGCGCGCCCGCACCGCCAGGGCAATCCTGCTGTCGCTCAGTTCGCCCTGCATGGCATCGTGCCGGGTCTGCAGCTTGTCGAGCTGGGCCGACAGGGCGGCGACCTGGAACGCGGCGCGTTCGGAAGCGGTGCGTTCGCGCGCGGCCTCGCTGTGCGCAGCCTCGGCAACCTGGTGCAGGCGGGCGTTTTCGGCCCCGGCCTGGGATAGCTGGCCGGCGAGCTGCGCGGCCTGGCCTTTGTGGTGCAGCAATTGCTGGCGCAAGGTCACCAATTCCCGGTCGACCAGGGCGGCGCGCTGTTCAAACCCTTGCCGTTCCTCGGCGCGCTGGGCAGCGGTGGCCGCGTGGTAATGGTCGAACTGGGCGCGCGCCTGCGTCAGCTGGGCGTTGAGCGAGGCAACTTCCGCCGCACGGTCGGCAAGGCGCTGCTGCAGGCCAGCCTGTTCGCTGCGGGCGCCAGCCAGGTCGACCGTCAGCAGGTGGTTGGCCTGGTGGGCCTGCGCAATGGTGGTGTTTGCGCTGGCGAGGTCGCTTTCGAGTGCCTTCACACGTTGTTCCAACGCGGCCTGTTCCGTGCGCGACTGTTGCAACTCGTCGGCGAGCTGCTCGAGCCCGGCCGCGTGGGCGAGCTTTTCCACGTCCAGATTCTGCTGGAAATCCGTTTTGATCGACTCATACACCCCCTTTACCGCCTGCAGCAAGCTGGGCGGCACGCCGGGGGTGGCGGGCGAGGGCGCCTGCTGGTGTTCTTCCTTCCAGCGCTTGAGCATGGGCGCGATGGTGCTTTTGCTGCCCGTACCGCCAAGGGCTTCGCGGACGGTGTCGACAGTGGGGTTCTTGTTATCGGCAGCGAGACCGGCAGCGGCGGCTGCAACATGGGAATAGAGGATGCCGGCGCGTGCCATTTGGGGACTCCTGAATAAGGTAACGTATTACGTGTTACGTAATATTATCTTAAATTACGTTAAAGCGCATCTCGTCAGTTCATTTTTGTTGATCGCGATAAGAGTTGTTATCGTGAGTTATCCGCCGTCCCGCCGTGATATGCTGCGTAATACCCGTTACAAATCGCGTTTTCCCGCGTCTCGCCATGTCTGATGAATTCGTTTCCGTTCCTGTCGCGCCCGCAAGCTCTCCCGCGCCGCTGCGTAACGCCGTTACGCCCCTCGATGCCGAACTGAGCGCGCAGCACCGCGCTTTCCTCGCCGCGGCCACCTCGGAAAACACGCGCCGCACCTACCGCTCCGCCATCAAGCATTTTCTGGCGTGGGGCGGCGTGCTGCCTGCCGACGAGCCGACGATGATTCGCTACCTGCTGGCGTTCGCCGCCTCGCTCAATCCGCGCACGCTCGCGCTGCGCCTCACCGCGCTGTCGCAGTGGCACCTGCACCAGGGCTTTGCCGACCCCGCGTCCACGCCGACCGTCCGCAAAACCCTGGCCGGCATCACGCGCACCAACGGCAAGCCGAAAAAGAAGGCCAAGGCACTGCCGCTGGAAGACCTGGAACGCATCGTTGTGCAGCTGGCGAACCTGGAAACGCTGAAAGCCTTGCGCGACAACGCCCTGCTGCAGATCGGATTTTTCGGAGGATTGCGCCGCAGCGAGCTCGTGGCCATCGAGGTGAGCCACATCGGCCTGCAAACGGAAGGCATGACCATCACCCTGCCGCGCTCCAAAACCGACCAGATGGGGGAGGGCATCGTCAAGGCGATTCCCTACGGTGACGGCGCCTGCTGCCCGGCCACGGCGCTGCGCAACTGGCTGGACGTGGCCGGCATCGCCAGCGGCCCGCTGTTCCGCCCGATCAGCAAATGGGGCGAGGTGTCCGCGGCCGCACTTCACGAAGGCAGCGTCAACACCATCCTCGAACAATGCGCGCGCCTGGCTGGCCTGGACTACGTTCCCGACCTGTCGAGCCACAGCCTGCGGCGTGGCATGGCCA
This sequence comes from Massilia scottii, assembly GCF_030846495.1. Classification (NCBI taxonomy): domain Bacteria; kingdom Pseudomonadati; phylum Pseudomonadota; class Betaproteobacteria; order Burkholderiales; family Oxalobacteraceae; genus Massilia; species Massilia scottii. The sequence continues at coordinate 380,278 of NZ_JAVCWM010000001.1, forward strand.
CCAGCGCGCACCGCGCCGGCGCCAACTTTCGCGACATCAAACGCCAGGGCGGCTGGCGCCACGACGGCACCGTGCAAGGCTATATAGAAGAAGCCGGCCGCTTCGAGGACAACGCCGCCGGTACCTTGCTCAGGTCAAGTCAGCGGCACGACCGCGAGAAATGATGGTCGGGAGTGGGTTTCCGTGCTGACGGGAATGACGGAGCTAAGCCTCAGGGCAACAATGGCCTGATTCAACCGCATTCGTGCACAAGCCCCGATTTTCTTCGAGCTGGTCGTTCAGATAGGATTGTGCCGCCCGCCTGCCGGGCGTACCATGAAACGGCATGTCGTTTCGGTACGCAAGCCCACCCTGCGGGAGGTACTTGACCATGGTTCGCCGCTCATTGAAGCACTGGCCGCTCGCCATCGTGCTCGTCCTGCTCCTGGTAATCGTGGTGCCGCCGCTGGCACTGTCGCTGTTCCGCCATCAGCAGGCATCGGACGCCGACCCTGGACGCGGCGCCGCCACCGTCGCCCACGACGTGTTCGGCGACAGTTTCACCAAAGTAACTTACCTCGAACAAAACTGGCGGCCGCAGGACAGCCTGTGGTTCTACACCACCACGCAGGGCTCGAACCTGCTGCCTTACGATTTCTTCATGGCGCTCGAACAGCCTGGCTCAACGCCCCTGGCCGCAGCGCCCCCGTTCCGGGCCAACGAGCACATGAACAGCTTGCGCTACCTGCCGCAGCGGGCGACGGCATCCAATCCGGACGCGCTGCCGGTCGGCTTCGTCAAGGACCGCTATCTCAACAAGAACTACGTGGGCCTGACCTGCGCCGCCTGCCACACAGCGCAGATCAACTACCGCGGGCTGGGCATGCGCATCGACGGCGGACCTGGCGGCGCCGATATGGTCGGCTTCCTCACATCCCTGACCACGGCAATGCAGGCGGTGCGCGACGATGCGGCGGTCCGGGAGCGCTTCGTCAAGGCGGTGCTGGCGCGCGGCGAGTATGCCAGCGCCGACGACATCGTCAAGGACGTCGGGGTCTACACCCAGCGCCTGGTCAGCTACAACATCATCAACCACAGCGCCACCAACTATGGGTACGCGCGCCTGGATGCATTCGGCCGCATCTACAACCGCACCCTGCAACACCTGCTCAACCGAAGCCAGCTTGAAGCCGTGCTGCGCAACATTTTCACGCCGGAGCAGGTTGCCGAGGCGCTGGCCGGGATCGGGAACACCCTCAGCTCGGCCCAGCGCGACCAGGTCATCGCACGGGTTGCCAGGACGCCGCGCGACATCGCCTGGCTCAGGCGCGAACTGTTCATCAAGGCCGACGCGCCCGTCAGCTATCCCTTCTTGTGGGACGTGCCCCAGCACGACGTGGTGCAGTGGAATGGGATCGGCAACAATGCCGGCCTGGGGCCGCTGGGCCGCAACGCCGGCGAAGTGATCGGCGTGTTCGGCACGCTCGACTGGCACGAAGCGGACACCTATTCGCTGTCCTCGCTGCTGGCCGGCCAGGGTTTCAAACAACGCACGATCCGCTTCGACTCCTCCGTCAACGTGGAAAACCTGCGCCTGATCGAGAGCCGCCTGGCGTCGCTGCAGTCCCCCCAATGGCCACGCAGCGTGTTCGGCGCCGCCTCGATTGACGCAGCGCGGGTACTGCGCGGCGAGCGCCTGTTTAATAACCACTGCGCCAGCTGCCACGCCAGCATCGATCGCAGCTCGCCCGAACGGCGCATCGTCGCCTACATGTCGAAGGTCGAGGAAGTGGGCACCGATCCCACCATGGCCGACAACAGCGTCAAGTACCTGGGCTACTCCGGCATTTTGCGCAACCAGTACGTCGGCGCGGGCGTGGGCAGCATCCTGCTCGACAAAAAGGCGCCGATCGCCGCCTTGCTTACCAAAGCCACCACCAGCGTGCTGGAAACGCGCGATCCCGACAAGTCGTTCGTGCAGCGCTGGGCCGAATGGCTGCGCAACATGGCCAAAGCCTTCTTCGGCAACGAGATCAAGGCGTCAAACAAGCAGGGCAACTACACGATCGACACCACCATTGCCCCCTACGCGTCCTTGCGTGCCTACAAGGGGCGTGCGCTGAACGGCATCTGGGCCACGGCGCCGTATCTGCACAACGGTTCGGTGCCGACGCTGTACGACCTGCTGCTGCCGGCGCAGTGCCCGGCCGACGACAAGCAGGCCGAATGCCGGCCCGCCAAATTCCAGGTCGGCTCGCGCGAATTCGATCCCGTCAAAGTGGGAATGCGAAGCGAAGGCTACGACGGCTTCACTTTCGACACCCGGCTGCCAGGCAACAGCAACGCCGGCCACGAATACGGCATGGTCGCCGTCATGAAAGGCGATAAAACCGTGCCGCCGCTGACCAGGGAAGATCGGCTCGACCTGCTCGACTACCTGAAAGCGCAGTAAGGCCGGCGGCGCGGTTGCTGTCATTGTCTGCCCGGCACAAGCTGGTTTGGCTCGCCGCAGCCCGTGTTTTTTCAGGCCGCCTCCTGTCCGCGCGCGGAGCACCTATAATGAGGGCTCGTGTAGTCATCAAAACAGGAGAATTTAAGATGGCAATTAGTCTGACCAAGGGTGGCAACGTCAACCTGAGCAAAGAAGCGCCCGGCCTGACGAAAATGGTAATCGGTCTGGGCTGGGATGCCCGGTCCACCAGCGGCGTCGAATTCGACCTCGACGGCTCGGTGTTCTTGTTGAAGGCCGACGGCAAAGTCCGCACCGACACCGACATGATTTTCTATAACAACCTCAAGTCCGTCGATGGCAGCGTGACGCACTCCGGCGACAACCGCACCGGTGCGGGCGATGGCGATGACGAAAGCCTCACCGTCGAACTGAGCCGCATACCTGCCGACATCGAGAAAATTTCGGTGTGCGTCACCATCCACGACGCCGCCGCGCGCAAGCAGAACTTCGGCATGGTATCGAATGCTTTCATTCGCTGCATCAATGCGGCCGACAACACGGAAATCGCGCGTTTCGATTTGTCCGAAGACGGCTCGACCGAAGCGGCCATGATTTTCGGCGAAGTCTACCGCCATGCCGGCGACTGGAAATTCCGCGCGGTCGGCCAGGGCTTCAATGGCGGCCTGGGTCCTCTGGCATCCTCGTTCGGCGTCAACGTTTAAGCGGATGAGCCGTCACCCCACGCTGATGGGGGGGCGAAGCACTGTCGCTACGCCGGTTCGGCTCAGCGGTGCTGCCGGACCGTCTCGTGAGTTGGTCCATACGAACCCAGCAGGACCGGCAAACCCGACAGCGCTTCGAGCTGCGCCACGAACGACCCGGCGTCGGCCACGCGCTCGCCCGCATAGTGCGGGGTGGCGCGCGCAAGCAAATGCCCCAGCCGCTCCTGATGCGCCAGATCGTGTCGGGCGCCGGGCAGGATCGCACCGATCCGACCCGAGTCCGGGTCGCGCGTACACAAGGCATCGTCAGCCGCATCGGCCTCGTAGCTGATGCACCAGCGCAGAGCGCGTTCGCGTCCGAATACATCGAGGTGACTGACCAGCAGGCCGTCGAGCGGGCCCGCCACCTTCAGCGCGTAGCGCAGCAGCAGCGCATCGGGATGGCCGCGCCGGAAACGCCCTTGCCAGCCGTCTGACGTATTATGCGGCTCGGGCAAGTGATCGAGCCGCGCATCGTGGGTCGGCAGCGGCCCGTTGCCGTGGCGCGTCATGTACGAACGCAGGATGCCCAGGTGTTCGATGCGCGCGTGCTGGCCCGCGTCCCTGGCCACCGCCTGCACCGACGCCGGATGGATGCTGCTCCACGTCGTATGCGGATGAAAGCCGCGCCATTCGTCGAGCAGCACGCCCTGCGCACCCTCGAACAGCACGCAGCCGGGCAGGTGCAGCTGCTGCGCCACCTGCGCATGCGAGGCCGGTGGCGCCTGGCGTGTCAGCTCCGCCACGCGCTCGAGCCAGCGCGTGGCCATCGTGGCGTCGTCCAGCACCGCCAGTTCGGCGTCGTAGGCATCCTGGCTGGCCGGCTCGGCGCAGCGCTGCCCGAATGCGGCGCGCAGCGTGCGGCGCATCAGTTCCAGCTTCGCCAGCGCCACTGCCGGCTGCATCAGGTCCGCGTAACGCACAATCTGGTCCGGATGGTCGATGCCATGGCCGGCCGTCTCGCCCACGCCGACCCCGCAGCTGCCGTGCGCCGCCACCCCGCGCTGCAATTCGCGCATGCGTCCCGCCGCCTGGTGAAACGGCGTGGTGACGCGGCAGCGGCCATCGATCAGGATGCGCGCAAGGGCGTCATCCACCCCGGCGCGGCGCAGGTACGCGTCTTCCACCAGCAGCGCCGTCGGATGCACGATGACCGGGTAGGCCAGCAAGGTGACCACGCCCGGCACGAAGCTGCCCGCGCCGAACTGCGCGAAGGTGTGATGCCGGCCGTCGGGCAGAACCACATTGTGGCCGGCCTGGGCGCCGCCGTTAAAACGCACCACCGTATGCGCGCCCCAGTGCCGGCACAGGTAATCGGTGAACAGGCCCTTGCCGCAATCGCCAAAGCCAAGCCCCAGCAGGGACACCAGACGGGTCGAAGACATGGCCATCCTTATGCGAACATGCGCTTCCACCACGCCGACAGAACTGCCGGCGTGCCCGCCGCAGGCACGTGCATCCGCGCGGCGGCATTCGGATCGAGCAGGTCGGCGTACGGACGCAGGGCACGCACGATGGCCGACACGCGCTGCGGCGCGACGGCGTTGGCGCCCAGCGTGGCCACCAGCGCAGCCATGTCGGGAATGGCGCGCTCGGTCAGGCCGACGATGGCGGCGGCCACCGCGCAGGCGTCGCCCGGCTCCTCCATGCAGATCACATGGTCGCCCAGCAGGTCGCGCCAGCGCTTTTCGCAGCGGCCACGCCGGCCCAGGTCGGGAATCAGGAAAAACACGTGGTACGTTTCGGCCGCAGCGGCGATGGCTTCGGCGATCGGCACATCCGCATCGAGCGTGTCGCCTACCAGGCTGCCGATCTGGTGACGCGAAACCGCCGGATACGGCAGCTCGTCGCCGGTGATGAACAGGTAGCCCTTCTTGCGCCGCTTGACCCAGCAATCCATGTCGGTATGCTGCGCCACCATGTAAAAGGCCAGCTCGTAGCTCTCTTCGCCGCTGCCACCGCCGCCGCCTTCCAGGTAGCTCCAGGTGAGCCACTGGTCCATCAGCTCCGCGGTCGACTCGAACTGGCCGACCTGCAGCGGCGCATGGTCGGACGTGGCGTCGCCGATGGCCATGAACAGCAGTTGCGGATCGGCGACGCCGACCGCGTTGAGCAAGGCCATGAAGGTGGGCAGTTCCTTGGTGGCCAGGCTTTGCGGGATGTCGCCCATCGACCCGGTGACGTCGAGTGCGAACACGATTCCCAGCGAATTGGGATGGTCGTCGCTGTCGCGCGATTCGCGGATTTTCAGGCCGTGGGGATTCATCAGCGGGTGGCATCCGCGCTGGGTGAACACTTCGTTGCGGGATGCCGACGCGCGGTCGGCGACCAATGCTGCGTGCGCAGCGTGGGAGTAATTACCTTGACCCATGATGGTTCCTTTGTTTGTCTAGATTGATGGGGTGGGACTGAAGTCGATGAATCTGGCCGGACCGAAAGCGTCTTTCGCCGCCCCGCCGACCGCCTGGCGCATGCCTTCCGCGCCCAGCGCCGCGCACCATGCGGCATCGAGGCTGGCACGCTCCAATAGCCGCGCCAGCGGTGGCGGCGTGGTGCGCGAGATGGCTGGCTCGCCGGGTGCGTCCGCCAGCATGGCGCGCATCGCCCAGGCCAGCTGCATCAGGTCGCGCCCCTGGGCGGTGCCACCATCGTGCCGGCTGCGGCGCGCGCCGGACCAGCCGATGATCAGCACGCCGTGGTCGGCCGGATGCACCAGCAGGTGTTCGGGCGCCAGGCGGCCGTGGCTCCAGCCGCCGGCGTGGACGTAGGCCAGCACTTCAAGCACGCGGCGCCACATCCATACGGCGTGGCGCGCGTCGATCGCGCGTCCGTACGCAAGCCGCACGTCGGCCAGGCTGCCCCAGAATCCCGTGGGGTGGCGCAGCACCAGTACCTCGCGCTGCTGGCCGTCCGCGCTGGCGTTGCTGCCCACGGCGACTGCCTGCGGAAGGCGCTGGGTGAAATAGGCGGCGCCGGGCAAGCCGTCGTCCTGCAACTGGTCGAGAATCGCTTTTTCGCGCGCCAGCTGGCCGGCGGGCGCACCGGCGTGGGCGATTTTCAGCACCACGCGCCGTGGCATGGCGCCGCTGCGCTCGGCCAGCGCCAGTGTGGCGCTGCCGCCGGCACCGAGGTGGGCGATGGTCTTGTAGCGCTGGCCGCCGCAGGAGATGTCGGCGTCGCTCTCGCCGGCCCGCGAGCGCAGGTAAGCCTCGTGAAAGTCGGCGGCGCGCACCAGCTCTTCGCTGCGCGTCACGTCCGCCCCGCAATACGTGCAGGTGACGATGCGCCACAGCGCCTGCCGGGGCAGCGGGCTGCCGCACTGCGGACAGAGTAGGGTGAGCGGAGTCATGTCGATGTCAGGCCAGGATGCGTTTTTTCTCGGCGTCGAATTCGGCGTCGGTCAGGATGTTCTGCTCGCGCAGGGCCGCCAGGTCGCGCAGCAGTGCCATGCGCTGGGCCGGCGCGTCGGGCGCGATTACCCCCGCCATCTGACCGACGCTCGCGCCTAGCGTGCCGCCCAGCGCGAAGCCCATGCCGGCACCGAGCACCGTTCCGGCGCTGCCTTCATTGCGGGCGGCCGCCTGCAGCACGTCGAAACGGCGTTCTTCCTGGTAGTCGAAGCCGATGATGTTCATTTCGGCGCGCCGCGCCAGCGCCGCCTTGAGCTTCTGGACGGCACTGTCGGTCTCCGGCACATTGATCGATTCGATGCTGAACTGGGTCAGCGCCACGCCGTACTGCGCGGTTTCGCCGGCCAGCGCCTCGCCGATCGTGGCGGACAACGCATCGAGCCGGGTCGAAATCTCCAGCACCGACACGCCGCTGGCGCTGATCGCGCCGGCGATCGCGGTTTTGATGCGGGTCGTGTTCATGGCGCGGAAGTAGTCGGCCAGGGTGGCCGCATCCATGCTGCGCGCGGTGCCGACCAGTTTCATCAAGAACAGCTTGGGATCGGCCACCTCGATGGCGTACTGGCCGAAGGCGCGCACCGGCACCATGATGCCGAATTTCGGGTCCTGCAGCTGGATCGGGTCCGGTGTGCCCCAGCGTACGTCGAGCGTGGTGGCCAGGTTCACGAACCAGACTTCGGCCGAAAACGGCGACTGGCCGCCGAACGGCAGGCCCACCAGCTTGCGCAGCAAGGGCATGTTGCCGGTGGAGAGCGTGTGGCGGCCGGCGCCGAACGGGCCTTCGTACACGCCGTCGCGCACCACGAAGGCGACCTGCGACTCGTTGACGATCAGCTGCGTCATCGTCGAAAGCTCCTGCGAGGGGTATTTCCATGCCAGCTGGCTCGCTCTGCCGTCCCACTTCACCCTGTCGATAATGGCCATGATCGTGTTCTCCTTGGTTGATTGGTCAGAGGCCGCGCTTGAGCAGCCCGAGGCGGTCGCGAAACTGCGGACGCAACCGGTACAACTGCGCCGGGCGGCTGGGGCTCGACGCATCCATGTGTCCTTCGGCCGCTTCCAGCACGTCCAGCTCGGCCATCTTGCGGCGAAAGCTCACCTTGTTCAGCGGTTCGCCCATCAGCGCTTCATACACGCGCTGCAGCTGCGGCAGCGTGAACAGTTCGCCGACCAGGAAGCACGGCAGCGACGAATACTGGCTCTTGCTGCGCAGCCGCTCGACCGCCGCCGCCACGATCGTGGCGTGATCGAAGGGCAGGGTAGGCAGCCGGTCGACGCCGACCAGCTTCACGCCCGGATGGCCCGCCGCGGCGATGACCGCGTGCGGCACCAGCGCGTAATAGGCGAGCGACACCGACCAGCCGCGCGGATCGCGCGCCGCGCCGGAAAAGGCGGCCAACTGTTCGAGATAGGGCACGTCGATGCCGGTCTTGGACTTGAGCACGCGCAGGGCGGCGTCGACACCATGGCGGTCCTTGTCGGTGTGGATGTAGCCGCCGGGCAGGGCGGCCACGCCTTTGTAAGGCTCGCGCTCGCGCTTGAGCAGGGCGACCGCCAAACCGTCGTCGGCAAGGGTGAGCAGGACGGTGTCGACGGTGCAAATGACCTCATTCACGCTGGGCTCCTGTGGAAGGTTGGATTGAGTTGACATGTTTGCATTGTACTTAGTTTCAAAATGAAACCGCAAGCTGTTTTCAACACGATCCTGTAAATCGTTTGAATAGAATGATTAGTTTCAAAGCGATACTTTATCGGCGAAATCTGCCAAGACGCACTGATGCGACGAGATTCGGGATAGCAACTGAAGGAACGAGAGGAAGGCGACGCGCGTAGCGGGCTGGGTGAGGTGAGGGCAGGTCAAGCACCGGCGGACCGGTGGCGCTACCTGCAGCTGCAAGCCGGCACCTGACAGGAACGGGTTGCCGGATACGGCTATGATGTCAGTCTTGGAACAGCCACTGCATCCGCAAGGAGTTTCATTGGACAGTCTTCAGGCACCGGTCGCATCGAAAAACGCTTTGGTCATGGCCGGCGCTCCGGGAATCCCTCACGCCTGGGAAACGCTGTTCTCGCGGGCGCTTGTGCTCATCGGCGAAATCGCGAAGCAAGGCTGTGACAACCCGTTCTGGACCTTCGGCGGCGGCACCGTGCTGATGCTGCGATACGGCCACCGCTTCAGCAAGGATATCGATATCTTCGTACCTGATCCGCAGTCGCTAGGCTTTGTCACGCCCCGACTGAGTGACGTCGCCGAGTCGATCACCGGCGACTATGTGGAAGCGGCCAACTACGTCAAGCTGTATCTTCCCGAAGGCGAAATCGATTTTGTAGCAACGCCCAATCTGACCGGAGCGAGTCTTTGAAAAAGCAGTTTGAAGCTATCGATGCCCTCCAATTTCACCCGACCTTCGATACCGCCTGCCTGACGCTACGCAAAATGCTGCACACCATTCGCTTTGGGGAAGGAGACATCAAGGACTCCCACGGGAGGGACGCGGACGATATGCCGGCGTAAGATGCCTGACCACGCTCGTTGAACGTATCGGTCCGATAGCCGGCAATTTCTTCCGGCGGCCTCGCTCTTCGTCACCAGACTGTGCGGCATACATACCACTGCTTCGCCCACAGTCTCAGATTCTTCATGATTTTCTTTGCCGGCACCTCTGGCGTAGCCGCTTCGCTAACTGCTTTCACTACGACAGATAGCGGGGTCTCATCCAGCAGCGCCATCAGGTGTGGGTGGAATTTTTCAGGCGCCTCGCCCGAACGAAGCATCTCCGCCAGCATGTCTGGCGTGAGTACATCCTTGTAGCTGGTGCTGACGCTGCGCGCGGCGACCGCCAGCGCACTTCTCATTCCGGAAGGTTGTACTGTTTCGATGTCGAGGCCCAAAATATCCATCACTGACTTCAGTCTGGTGTAGCCGAGCTCCTTCAATGTCCCATTCTCCAGCTGGTTAATTGTCACCCGGGAAAGTCCGGCAAACCTGGCCACGTGCTCCTGCAGCAAGCCAGCCTCGACGCGCCTCTTTTGAATTTCGCCGCCAATTTGCGCAAGATTCATTCCCGCACCAATTAATGTTAAGTATACTTAACATTATAGAGTCGGTTGACTCGAGTTCAAGGCATTTTGCTCAAGGAGATTGGCTTATTAGGCGGTTCATTCAGGAAGCCTGACTGGGTACGCAAGCATTGCTGTATTCGCGGGAGCTTGAGCGTGCTGGAGCGTGAAAATTCGCTGGCGGCAAGTTCAGACCTCAGCGCGTACAATACTGGCGCGCGACCATGAAGGATCGCAGCTCCTTTCATCAACCAGACAAACAGCCAGCCGTATGCACTCCGACATTTCCAGCAACACAGGTGACTATTCTCTTCTCGCGCGCCAAGTGAGCAGCATTCTCGACGGCGAGCGCGACCTGACCGCCAACGCGTCGCAATTCTCCGCCCTGGTGTACTCCACCATTGCGGACCTGAACTGGGCCGGCTTCTACCTGCTCCGTCCGGGCAAGAAGGAGGGCGCCCAGGAACTGCTGGTCGGCCCGTTCCAGGGCAAGGTCGCGTGCGCGCGCATTCCCCTGGGCCGTGGCGTGTGCGGCACCTCCGCACAGGAGCGCCGCACCATCGTGGTCGCCGACGTGCACGCGTTCGAGGGCCACATCGCCTGCGACAGCGCCTCGAATGCCGAAATCGTCATCCCGCTGCTCAAGGACGGCCAGCTGTACGGCGTGTTCGACATCGACAGCCCGCTGCTGAACCGCTTCAGCGAAGAAGACCGCGTCGGCCTCGAGGCGATGGTCCAGGCCTTCCTCGACGCGACCGACATGCATTGATCAAAAACGCGGCAGCTTGTCCAGCGTGATCACGTTCGGATGGCTGTACACCTTGCGCTTGTGCGCATTGGTGTTGTAATACTCGCCGGTCCAGAAGTTACTCGGACTGGTGACGCCGGCCGGGCCGTCGCCGTCGTTCCACACCATGAACCACAGCCACCAGGCCTTGTCCGCGGCGATCTTGTCCGGATCGGGGATGAAGCTGTTTTCGCTCAGTGCGACCGGTTGCGTTCCACCGGCGTGTTCAACGCCTGCTGGTAGGTCGCCAGCTGCGAGCCGTAGGTCTTGTTGTCGCTGCCGTCGTAAATATCGTGGCTGACGATGTCGACCACGTCGTCGCCCGGATACCACGCCGGATCCTGCCCGTTCCATACCCAGATCAGGTTATGCAGGCCATGCCGGTGCACCAGGCGGTCGAACATGTGGCGCCACAAAAGGATGTTCGCGTACGCCTGCGGCACGCCATCGGTACGGGTGCGGCCCCACCAGAACCAGCCATCGCCCTTGTAGCCCGAAGCTTCATGCAAGGGCCGCCACAGCACGGTCACGCCCGCATCGGACAGCTTTTTGAGCTCCACCGCCACCATGTCGATGCCGTCGTTGATCTGCTGGTAAGCCGGGCTGCTCTTGTCGAGCGCTCCACGGGCCATGGGAATCATGAAGTTGGTGTTTTTGCTGGCGTCGCTCTCGCGCGCATAGAAGTTGGCGTTGTTGACCTGGGCCGTTTTCAGCAGCGCCGGGTCGCGCCAGTGCCACGCGAATGTGACCAGGCCACCCTTGCCGGCGAAGGCGATCGCTTCCTCGGTCTGGCGCCGGCCCTCCACCCAATTGGCCGTCAGCCCATAGTTCATGAAATCGTATCCCATCAGCGCAGGGGACTTGCCGGTATCGGCGCGTACCCGTTCGGCCATGTCGATCGCGTCTTTCCAGGTCAGGTCGGCCTGGCCGGCGATGACCTGCTTGCCCCAGACGCTGCGCAGATAGCTGAATACCGCGCGCGTTTTGGCATTCGCATTGTTGTCGACCGGTGCGCTGCGGGCGGCCGCCGGCGGCATGCTGGTGCAAAAACTGCGCGCGATGCAGTAGTTCCCGCGTTCGACGCCCCAGCCATCGTTGTCGTTAGCGCACAGCGGCCAGGTTTGCTGATTGACGGTGCAGGTGTCGTTGTCGGCCGCCTGCGAATGAGCGGGCAGCGTCAGGGCCGCCATCATGGCGATCAGACGGGCAAGCAGGCGGATGCCCGCCGTGCGTGGGTAGGTCATGTGTTTCTCCAGCGGTGAGGGAGCACCAAAGGTAGCCTTGTGCGCGCTGCTTTTCAACGATGCACTGTATTGACAGGCTTCTTTAGTCAGCAGCGCGCAACTGGGGCCGTGTTTAGTGCGTCACCTCGCGTGCGTCACCTCCTCGGCGCACTGGTGGCACAGCCCGCGTTCGTCGAGCGCCACCCTCAGGTAGTCGCGGCAGCGGCCGCACCGGTGCGGACGAACGGCGCTCTTGCCGGCACGGACCGGCAGCGCGTCGCCGGCCGGACCGGCCTCCCAGGCGTCGAGCGCGTTCGCCTCGTCTCCCTGCAGTACGAAACAACCGGGGAACAGGGCGCGCAGCCGGTCTTCGCTTTGCGGGTCATGCTCGCCCTGGAACGCCAGGCACACGGGCATGCCCTTGTCGACCAGGGCGCGCGCGCGTTCGACCAGCGGCTGCAGCGAGCGGCGCCAGGCCAGCATCGCCTCGGTGTGGCGCAGCGCCGGGTCCATGCCGGGCTGCTCGTCCTTTTCCGGCAGTTCGTGCAGGAACAGCGACGCCCGAGGGTGGCCGGGCCAGGCCAGGTACGCCTCCTCGCAGGCGAACGGCATCACCGTCGCCAGCATCTGCGCGCACAGCAGGAACGATTCGCGCAGCGCCCATTGCACGCTCACCAGCGCCGCGCTGCCGCTTTTTGCGCAGTACAGGGTGCGCTTGGACAGCTCGAACCACTCCGCACTGGCCCACTGGCGGAACTGCGCAAGGCAGGTGAGCGCCTGGTAGAAGCGGCCACCCTCCATGCATGCATGCCACTGGTGGCGCGCCTCCTGCAATTTGCGCAGCGCCAGGCGGTCGAGCTCACGCAGGCTGTCCGGACGAGGAGCAGCGGGATCGTCCTCCATGTTCGCCAGATGAAAGCGCAGGAAGCTGCGCCAGTCCCTGGCATCCTGTGTGGCCTGTTTGAGCGAGGTGCCGGACCATTTCATCTCGTCGCCCACGTCCTGGCTGCAGACCCACAGACGGAACACATCGGCGCCGCACTTGGCGAACAGCGCCTTGTGGTCCGGCGTGCCGCCGTCGGACTTGGAAAACTTCATGCCCTTTTCATCGACCACGAACCGGTGCGTCATCACCTTTTTGAAAGGCGGCAGGGCGCTTTTGAAGGCATGCAGCAGGAACGAGGACAGGAACCAGCCGCGCGTCTGGTCCTGGCCCTCGACCGCCAGGTCGGCCTGGCCGCAGCCATCTTCGGCCGCGCTGTGCCAGGCGGCGCCGGCGTCGAACCAGACATCGACGCTCTGGGTACTCTTTGTGTAGCCGGGCGGGGTGTCGAAGGCTTGCCAGGCTTCGACGCCGCCACTGCGCACGCGCTGCACCAGCTCGCGCCACATGGCGGCGCTATCGGGATGCAGTTCGCCGCTCGCCTCATGGCGGAAGAACGGCAGCGGCAAACCCCACAGGCGGTCGCGCGACAAGGTCCAGAAGCGGCGCGTCGACATCATCAGGGCCAGCGGCGCGCGCGCCTTTTCGTCCGGTACGAACACAGTGTGCCCGAGTGCGGCCATGGCGCGCTGCGCCAATCCCTCCGGGCAGCCGTCGAAGGGTTTGTGCAAATCGAGCGCCCACTGCTGGCTGGCGCGGTAGAACACCGGCTTCTTGTGGCGCCAGCACATCGTGGTTTCAACGCTCCTGCGCTCGACGTGCACCAGCCGGCCGGACTGCGCCAGCAAGTCGCATGACACCTGCGACCCCACGTCCAGCGAGGCGCCACGCAGCGCGTCTGGCATGGCGACCGTGCCGACGTCCATCAGGCGGCCATCCTTGCCGACATGGCAGTCGAGCCGCACGCCATCGGTTTCGTGGAGCACGAAGTCGTCCGGTCCGAACGCCGGCGCCAGGTGCACGAAGCCGGAGCCTTCGCTTTCGCTGGCAAACGCCGCCGCCAGCAGGGGCGCCGCGAGGCCGGTGAGCGGACTGACCGCCGCCAGCCGCAGCGCGCCGAGCTGGGAGAAGTCGAGGGCACCATCGAATTCGCGGCCGGCGTCACCGAACATCGCCGGGTAGTCGCACAGCAGACGGTCACGCGCCTGCACCGCGAGCACGACGCGCAGGCCATTGTGGAGCGTGGCGACGCTTAGCGCGCCCGCCTGGGGGTGGCCGAAACCGGCATTGGCCCAGAGTGTCCACGGCGTGGTGGTCCACGACAGCAGGTGCAGCGGGCCGGCCGGCCAGGCCGCCCCGTTCTGGCGCGCTCCTTGCTCCAGCGCCTGGCAGGAGGCGGGCGCGAACGGCACGCTGAAGAAGGTCTCCATGCGCTCGCGGGTGGTTTTTTCCAGTTCGCTGGCGGCGAGCGCGCTTTGGCACGCCGGGCACCAGTGCACGGGCGAATGCCGCTCCACCAGCAGGCCGGCCTGCCACATCTCGAGCAATAGCGACAGCGAGGCCGCCTCGCGCTCGGGGTCCATGGTCAACCAGGGCTGGTCCAGGTCCGCCATCAGCCCGGCGCGCGACATCGATAGCGCCTGCTGATCCTTCCAGCGCGTCGCTTCATCGCGGCACTGCCGCATGAACAGGGGCGCGTCGTCCTTGGCGCGCGCGCCGTGACGCTTTTCGACCGCCAGTTCGAGCGGCAGTCCGTGGCAATCCCAGCCGGCACGCCAGGTGACCCGCTGGCCGCACACGCTGGCATAGCGGGCGTGCACGTCCTTGAGCGTTTTGTTGAGCAGATGGCCGAGATGGGCGTCGCCGTTGGCGTACGGCGGACCGTCGAGCAGCCAGTAGCGCGGCTTGGCCTGGCGGGCGCTATCGAGCTGCTGGCGCTGGCCGGTGGCGCGCCAGTGGGCCAGCAGGCGCTCTTCCATGGCCGGGTTGGGGGTGTTCCAGAAGGCGGGCTGATTGAGCCGCAATGCGTAGCTTGGCGCGGCGGACGTGCCGGTGGCGTGGTCCTGCGATGGGGAAAACGAGGTATGCATGAAGTGCTCCGATAAAGTCGGGAGCAAAGCTGGATGAGACTTGCGCGGAACGCTTCGCGAATTACCGCCAAGTGCTCGCTTGAAATTTATCCGACGACCGAAACACGAAAGCGAGCGACGTGTGTGGCCGCTCGGATAATTCGTGCAGCACCCGCGTCCAGGCGCAGACCGGCAGCGGCATCGAGTGCCGGGCGGGTGCGAGGGAGAGGGGCGTTGTGCGGGTTCATGGCTTCAATATATTGCACTTGCACATTTTACGCAAGGGCGTGTTGAAACCAGTTACAGCCCGTCGCGCTCGTGCGTCGCGTAGACTTTGCCGCTGGCCTTGTCGTAGACTTGCACACGGTCGAGCCGGCCAAGCAGCCCGGTGCCATTGATCTTGTCGAGGGAAGGCGCGATACGTGTCGTGGACTCACTTTCCTCATAGCTGAACAGGTAAGGCGCTTCCAGCGACGCCACGGCAATGCACCCGAACGGGCTTTTTTTCGCGCGCGCCTCGGCGGCCGGCATGGAAACGGCGGTGGTGTAGTAAATGAACTCGTAAGCGTAGGGCATGACCGTGGCGGTATAGTTGCCGCGAACCACTGCCCCAGCTGGTTCGTACATCGCACCTGACGGAACACCCAGCGCGAGCTCCGATAAGTCCGTGTACGTCACCATGCTCCTCGCGCCATAAGCATTCTGCGTGGCGGATTTGCTGCTCTCGATAACATCGGACTTGCCCGGCACCGCATCGATCTTGCGCTTGACCCAGGCGAACACCTGTTTTGGATCGTTGCGGGCATAGGCCGTGGGCGGCACTGCCGGATCCCAGTGCACCGGGGCGAAGGAGCGATCAGCCGCCTTCGCACCCGGGCTGCTCTTTTTAGCCGGCGTTTGCGCCGGTGCGTTGGCCGCACCGAGCGCCATGCTCTCCGGTCACTATATTGCCAATTCCTGTTTCGAGGGCACGGAGATGCCGTCGTCGAAATCGAGCGTATCCGGGTCGCTGTCGCCGGCCTGGGGTTTGCCGAACATCGTCAGCCACGCGAAGCCGATCACGCCGGCAATCAGGGAGGCCAGCAGAATCGCCATCTTCGACGCGTTCACCACCTCGGGCTGGCCCACGAACGCCAGATTGGTAATGAAGATCGACATCGTAAAGCCGATGCCGCCCAGCAGTCCCGCGCCGAATACATGGCGCCAGCCGAGGTCGAGCGGAAGCCGGCACATGCCCATTGCCACCGCTGCGAAACAGAACAAGGTGATTCCCAGCGGCTTGCCGATCACCAGGCCGGCGAGAATGCCGAGGCTATTGGCCGACATCAGCTCCTGGGTCCAGCCGGACGCAATCAGAATGCCGGTATTGGCCAGGGCGAAGATCGGTAAAATGATAAACGCAACCGGCTTGTGCAGGATATGTTCAAGCCGGTGCGATGGCGAATCCTGGTCATCCTGCTTCGCGGAAAACGGAATGGCGAAGGCCAGCAGCACGCCGGCAATCGTCGCATGCACGCCCGACTTGAGCATCAACACCCACATCACGGCGCCGCCCACCAGATACGGCGCCAGCGCCATGATGCGCAGCACGCGGTTCATGCAGACCAGCACGACGAACATGGCCACGGCCGCCAGCAGATACGGCACCGACAGCTGGGCCGTATAAAAGACCGCAATCACGATGATCGCGCCCAGGTCGTCCATGACGGCCAGCGCGGTCAGGAAAATCTTCAGCGAGGCCGGCACGCGGCTGCCCAGCAAGGCCAGCACACCGAGCGCGAAGGCGATATCGGTGGCCATCGGAATGCCGATACCGGGCTGCGTGGGCGAGCCGTTATTGAAGCCGAAGTGGATCAGCGCCGGCACGCCAATGCCGCCCACCGCCGCCACGATGGGCAGCAGCGCGTTCTTGAAGTTGGACAGCTCGCCGTTATACAGCTCGCGCTCCAGTTCCAGGCCGATCAACAGAAAGAAGATGGCCATCAGCGCATCGTTGATCCAGTGCTCGATGCTCAGGCCGGCCAGTTTGAGGTGCCAGAACTGCAGGTAGTCGCCGCCGACAGGGGAGTTCGCAAGCACCAGCGACACCACGGTGCAGACGATCAGGACAATGCCCCCGGCTTTGCTCGAGGCAAAGAACTCCTTAAAACTGTTCGACAGACCGATTGCGACAATTGCCATGTGATTCCTTTCGCCAAGATTGGCACGGTGGTTGGATCAGGAAAAGCGGGTATCTGGACGAGCGAGAGGAAGCACGCGGCATGCAAGGATGCACCGCTCAAACGGAGAGAAAAGCTGGAAAGCGAGGGAAGATGGGGTCATGGGTCGTCAAAAAGCAGCGTGGCGGCCCGACCATCGCAAAACCTGCCACACGAACGTGTGGTCACCCAAGGGTCAGTATAACCGATTCGTACCCCGTCGGGAACCGGGTGGCGCCGCATCGCATGCCCGCTGACAAAAAGGGCGCCGGATAGACATGCTGTCCGGCGCCCAATTCATTTACCACGCGTGCGAAAAATTACAGTGACTTGAGGAATGCCAGCAAGGCTTCGCGCTCTTGCGCCGACAGGTTTTCAAAGCGCTGGCGCGAGCGCTCCGCCTCGCCGCCGTGCCACAGGATGGCCTCGGTCAGGTTGCGCGCGCGGCCGTCGTGCAGGTAGCCGGCTTTGCCGTTCTTGCCCATGACCATGTCGGTGTAACCGATGCCCCACAGCGGCGCGGTGCGCCACATGGTGCCTTTCGCCTGGCCTTCGGCAAACTTGTCGGCCAGTCCCGCACCCATGTCATGCAGCAGCATGTCGGTGTAAGGACGGATGGTCTGGTTGCGCAGCTCGGCGAACAGATGGCCGGCGCCGGTCTTCATCTGCACGGTATGGCAGGCGGCGCAGCGCATGCCCTGGAACAGCTTGCTGCCTGCGCTGACCTGTTGGGCGTCGACGCGGTGCTCGTCGAGCGGCGCGACGCCCTTCGGAAAGCCGCTGGCGACGCTGCGTTGCGCCGGCACGCCAACCAGTGCCAGGTAGTGCGCGATCGACTTGAGGTCGGCGTCAGGAATGCCTTTCTGCGTTCCGCCTGATGCGCAACCGGCCGGATTGGCGCCGCAAGTGCGGTTCGGATAGAGCGGCGAGGTGACCGACATGTCGAGCAGCAGCGCGTCGGCGCTCTGGTGACGCAGCGTCGCTTTCGATGCCTTCCAGCCGAAGCGGCCGAGGCGCACCGCACCGGTTTCCGGATCGAACACGAAGTTGGCCGTGCCCTTGACCCCGTCGGCGTCCTGCGGCTGGGCCGCGCGCGCCAGGATGTCCGCTTCCGGAATGGCTTCGAGCAAGCCGGTGCCGATCATCGGCTGGGCCGCGCGCAGCGAGAAGGCGTCCGGGACCGGCCCTTCGAAGCCGAGCGTGGGCTTGCGCAGTTCGACCATGGTGCCGTCGGCCAGCTTGACCGAACGGGTCTCGAAGCCCGCCACGCGCACCCCGCTGCCCCAGTTCTGGGCGCTGCCGGTGGGCGAGACGGCGTTCATCTGGACCGCCGTGCCATACAGCGGATGCGGCAGTTGCTGGCCCGTCGGGCTGGTCGAGGCGACGCGCACCGACATGCTGTCCAGACGCTGGTTGAGCGCGCTCGGCGCCGGGCTGCGGCCGTTGTTGACGTGGCAGGCGATGCAGGCGGACTGGTTATAGCGCTGCCCTTGCAGACCCACCGCGGGCAGGTAACGGTCGTTGCCCGGCTCGTTATGCTCGCCTGTCAGGAAATTCGTGTGCAGCAGGCGCCGGCCTTCGACAAAGCGCTGCATGTTTTGCATGCCCACATTGTTATGCGGCTGCTGGAACATGAACAGGCCGTTGTCGGTGTAGTTGTACGAGATCGATCCCTGGCCGCCGGACAAGGTTTCTTCCGGCAGCGGCACCGAGTTCAGGCGCGGCTGCACGCCGTACCACGGCTTCAGGCCGGCGCCGACCACGTAGACCCACTCGTACGAGTAATAGCGGATGCCGCCGGTGTCGCCCTTCGCGGCCATCGATTCCCTGGTCGAGAAGAACGAGGGCGACACTTCGATGATATCGCCGGCGACCAGCGCACGTCCCGCGACGCTCTTTCCATTCGGCATGCCATTCGCATCGATGCCGCCATGACCCGGGTAGCCCTTGACCAGCAGGGTGCAGGCGCCGTTGATGCCGTTGGCGCTGGTCAGCTTGCTGTTGGCAGGGTAGGGGATCGGCGCGCACTGGGCCACGCTGCGGTCGACCAGTTCGCCGGGATTCATCCAGCCGTAGCCGGTCACGCCGGGCCGGTCGAAGGCGCGGAAGAAGGCCACGCCGCCGGACAGGAAGTCGGTCTGCGTGTACTGGTTCACGATCAGCTGCGGCTTGGTCACGCCGGCCACGCGGCTGTTGTCGATGATCTCGACGCCCCAGGTGCGGTTCTTGAAGTACTGCGGCACGAACGTGAGGTAATTGCCCGGGCCTTTATCGACCGCCAGGCCGGTTGCCGGATCGACCGTTTCGTTGGGACCGTGGCCGATCTCGTTCCAATCCTCGCCGCGCTCGCGGCCGTGGCGCGCCAGGCCGCGCGCGCCGAAGCGGGTGACCAGGGTGCCGTCGGGCAGCGTGAACTGCAGCGTTTCGAGCGGTTCGGCCGAGGTTGGCAGTGGGGGCAGGCCATTGCCGTTGGCGGGGAAGGGATGGGCCGAGGTGACGGACGCGGGCACGGTGTTGTCGCTGCCGGGGGTCTTGAACTCCACCTCGAACAGCGAGTAGCCGTACTGGGTGGCACGGGCCACGCCCTGCAGGCGGATAAAGCGGGCGTTGATGCCGAGATTGAAGAATTCCTCGGTGCCGCCGCGGCCGTTGCTCACATTGCGCACCTGGGTCCAGTTCTGGCCATCGTCCGACACGCGCAGTTCGTACTGTTTGCCGTAGGCGTTTTCCCAGAGCAGCTTCATGTAGCCGACCGGGGTCCTGGCGCCGAAGTCGAACGCGATCCAGGCGCCGTCTTCGGACTTGCTGGCCCAGCGCGTCGCCGCTTTGCCGTCGATCGTCATGGCGGCCGACATGGCCTGGTTTTCAAGCGGCGAGGAACTGGCCGCGACCGGCTTGATGGCCACGCCCGGCTGGCCCGGTTCATTTGGGGCGGGCACAGGGACCGGTAGCGGATTCGTGCCCACCGGCGCGCCCGAAAAGGCCTGAATCTGGAAGATGGAGTAGCCGTACCGGGTCGAGCGCTTGACGCCCTGCATGCGCAGATAGCGGCCTTTGCCGTTCAATCCGGTGATGTCCTCGGTGCCGCCCTGGCTGTCGTTCACGGCCCGGATGGTGGTCCAGCTGATGTTATCGTCCGACACTTGCAGCAGGTATTGGCTGGCGTGGGCGTTTTCCCAGTCGATGCGCACGCGGCTGATGAATTCGGACTTGCCGAAGTCGAGCGTGAGCGATTCGCCGTCCGAAAATCCGCTGGCCCAGCGCGTGTTCTCATTGTGGTCGATGGCGGCCGTGCCCGCCAGGTCGGGCCGCTCGGCCGAACTGGCGCTGGCGCCGAGCGGCGTGAGCGCCGCTTCCGTGCTCGGCCCGGCGCCGGCCAGCATGCGCGACGTGCCGCTCATGCTGCCCTGGGCGGGCGGGGGAGACTCGCCGCCGCCGTTGCCGCCGCAGGCGGCCAGCAGCAGCGTCAGGGCGAGGGGAAGCCCCTGGGCCGACAGCTTGCGCAACTGTCCCGGCGTTGCCCCATTGCGCGGCGCGCCCGATGTTGAATACCTCATGTTGACCTCGTGATTGTCGGACTTCATTAAAATGATGCAGCCGGGTTGGACCGGCCGGCATGCTTCTCTTGATGGCCAGGCAGCGTCGGCAGCTCCGCCGTCGTGCGGTTTCGTGATTGCACCGCCTCCTGTTTGCATCTTTATAACATGCACATATGGCAATCTGGAAACGTTACCAGCACCGGGGACGTTTTTTTGCGTTGAAGTGTTGGACCAGCGCTACGCCCGGGGGAATCGTGTTTACACCAGGCGCGCCCGGGGCAGCGCTGAGTTGCTACAGATGCTATACTGTACGTTAACACAGTACTCGACACTTCCCGCATGCACAAATTCACGCCGATCAATCTGGAACCGGTGCCGCGCAACGGCCCGGTACCCAGTGACACCAAGCGCCCGGACATCGGCATTTTCCACGTGGCCGACGACGCCATCACCAACGCCAGCACCGACAGCGAAATCGCCCGCGAGTTCATCGCGCACGGGGAACTGAGCGAAAAGTCGATCGCCAACACGCAAAAGGAACTGTTCCGCTTCCTCACCTGGTGTCGCGAGGAAGCAGGCAGGTCGTTCCACCAGCTCAGCGTGGCGGACCTGAACCTGTACAAGGAATTCCTGAAAAATCCACCGCCCGACTGGGTGGCGACGACCAAGTGGCCGCGCAGCGACCCGCGCTACCGCCCGTTTACGGGGCCGCTGTCGGACGCCAGCCGGCGCCAGGCGATGATCGCCGTCAAGGGTTTACTGGCGTTCGCCGAACAGACCGGCTACATGCGGCGCAATCCGGCGCGGCTGGTCAAGAACGTCAAGGCGCCGGGCGCCAGCCGCATCACGCGCTACCTGACGCCGCACGCCATCGCGCTGGCGCTGGCCACCGTCAGCGCGCGCGCCGCGACTACCCTGTCGTCGTTCAGGCAGCGCGAACGGGACCGCTTCCTGCTGGTGGCGTTCACCCATACCGGCGCGCGCCTGAACGAAATCGTCAGCGCAAGCATGGGGGCGATTTATACCGAAGGGAACGCTCGCTGGTGGCTCGACGTCATGGGCAAGGGAAACAAGCCACGCCGCCTGCCGGTCCCGCCGGAGATGCTGGCGGCGTTTCGCGACTACCGCCATGCCTTCGGCTTGCTGCCGCAGACGCATCGGGGCGATAGCACGCCGCTGGTGCTATCGAGCCGCAGCATTGAACGCGTGCGCATCACCGACGAAGCCGCCGCGCAAGCCCTGAAAGCCGTGTTCGGCGCCGCCGCATCGGCCGCCGCGGCCCAGGGCGATACCGAAACGGCCGCGGTCTTGCGCCAGGCATCGCCGCACTGGCTGCGCCACAGCATGCTGACCAACCATGCCAACAACGGCGTGCAGCTGAAAACCCTGCAGGACACGGCCGGGCACGCGAACATCGCAACCACGGCGGCGTATCTGCACAAGACCGACAACGAGCGCCACGACGAGATCATTGCCTCGGTGAATGGCAGAGGTGCGGTGTAAGCGAGCCGCGGGCCACACCCCGGCACAAAATTCGCGGCACGGCCATCAACGATACGCACCTGGTTCAGCATGCCCGCCGGGTGTCATGGCGCCGCCAGCGTCAACTCGCGCACCGCGGCGCCCTCGCTGCCGCACCTTCCCGGCGAGGGCATGCCACCAGCCCCGCACACCCGAACGTCACGCGCAAGGCGCCCGGATGCTTGCGGGCCAGCCGATCGTCGTGTCCGTCTGGTTGGCCGGCATCGCGCCGGAAAATGCGGCAGTGAGGGCGTCAACCGGGGCCGCGCTAGCGGCGCCGGAGCGGACATCGGGCCGGCCATATCGCTTGTGCCGTTGCCGGGCAAAGGCTTGCATTTGCGGCCATCGACATCGGTATTGAGTCGAAGTTGCACCTTGAACCAAGAACGACATCAACACCAGCGCGAAAGGGCCGCCCTAGAATGATGGATTAATGCGGTACGCCTCCTGCTCGATGGTACTTGACACTGCATTTCCGGAGACAGCAGGGCAGGCCGCAGCGGATAAGGGCATGTGGCGTTCATCAAGCCCCGGCGCGGCCATTGTCTCCGCCAGGGTGTGAAAACAAGGTCTCGGCAACGGCGCCCGGCGCCGGTTCGCGGCCGCCAGGCCACACCGTCCAGCAGCTCAACATGACCACGAGAGGAACAAGCAAATGACTTCTACACCTAAATTACTTGCCATGGCAAGTGCCTGCGTCATGGTCCTGGGCGCCGCTCCGGCCCTGACCCTGCCCGCCCATGCGCAAACCGGCGCCGCGCAGCCAGCCAGTGCCCGGACGAGCGGCGACGTGCAGGAACAGATTGCCAGGTCGGCGGCGGCGATCGAGCAAATGAAGGCCGACCCGAAGGTGGCGCCCCTGCTGAAGGTGGCGCGGGGAATCTTCGTGGTGCCGGCCTATGTGCGTGCCGGGCTGGGCGTGGGCGTGCGCGGCGGCGAGGGCATCCTGCTTGTCAGGCAGGGGCAGGAATGGACCTCGCCTCTGTTCTACAACCTGGGCGGGGTCAGCATCGGTTTGCAGGCGGGAGCGGAAACCGGTCCTGTCGTGATGCTGCTCATGAACGATAAAGCCGTCAACGAATTTCGCAAGGAAAACAATTTCGCGCTCAATGCCGATGCCGGGCTGACGCTGGTGAACTATAACGCCTCGGCGCGCGCCGGCGCCGGCCAGGGCGACGTGATTGTGTGGACCAACACCCGCGGCGCTTTCGCCACTGCGGCGGTCGGGGTTGTGGACATCCACTTCGACGATGCCGACACCCGGGCCTATTACCGCAAGTCCGTCAAGGCAGCCGATGTCCTCAATGGGAGTGTGAAAGACACGCAGCCGGGCGTGCTGGCGCAAAGCCTGAAAGCGGCGACTGCCAAATAGCAGTCCACCTTGCTGGCTGGCCCGGTACGCGCACCCGCGTGCAAAGCGCAGGCGCCGGGCGCGGGGGGACGGTAACGTGCAAACGGGATAACCGTTTCGGCCACGGTAGGTACCCGACCGGACATCCCAGTCACGCTTGCGCTCGCTGCCAGGCGTGCTGTGCCATCGCCCGGCTGCAAGCACCCGCCCGGCAATACCCGCGACTTGTGCCTGTCCCCGGGCCCGCCGTTCCCGTGGCAGGCCGGGCCCTATCTGAGCTGGAAAAGCAGGTACAGCCCGCCGATATAGCACAGCAGGATGACGATCGAATCGACGCCGAAGCGGGCGATCGTGCGGTTGCTGCGTTCGATCAGGCCGATCAGGTAAATGGTCCCCATCAGAATGCACAGCAAGGTGGCAAGGAGGGTGAAATTGCCGACGATGCCGAGCACGGCCGGTCCGGCATACAGCGCGTCGATGAGCGCGATCAGCACCAGGTTGAACATGCTGGTGCCCTGGATGTCGGCAATGGCCATCTCGTATTGGCGCAGGCGCAGCGCCGCCGTCACCGTGCTCAGTTCGGGCAGCGAGGTGGCCAGGGCAAGCAGGATGGCCCCGACCAGGTTGCGGCCCAGTCCGGTCTGCCCGGCCAGCACGTCCGCTATCGTGCTCAGGAAGTAGCCGGCAATGAAGATCAGCACCGCGGCCACCCCGGTGCCCATGGCAAGGCGCGGCAGTGAGGCTGTCGAGGCCGGGTCCGGGCCGGGCGCGGAGGGGGCCGGCAGGACCGGCTTCCCGTCGCGCAGCACGGCCCAGGCCGGGCGCTTTTCCGCCGCGGCGATGGTCCAGACCGAGAACCCATAGGCGGCCAGTATGAGCCAGGCCCACAGGCCCACCCCGGCAATGGTGGTATCGCCGGCGACCATGGCCATTGCCACCAGCACCAGGAGCAGGATGGCGAACACGGCCTGGAGCAGCAAGCCGGGCGAGGCCACGATCACCGTCAATGCCTCCTTGCCGATGAAGCCATCGGCGCCGGCAAGAATCGCCTTTTGCATGGCGATGCCGCCCACCAGGTTATTGACCGCCATCGCCGGCGCGCCGCTCAGGGCGGCGAACACCGCGACAGCCATTTCAGGCAGCGAAGTGATGCCCCCAAGAAGCACCAGGCCGATGACGGCACGTCCGATGCCGGTCCTGGTGGCGATCTGGTCGGCGTAGTGCGTCAGGCGCGTTCCGGCACGCCAGACCACGCCCGCCGCCAGCCCGAACAGCAACAGGTTGATGGGAATGGCATTTCCCGCAAAGTTCAGTAGTTGCATATTGCTTCCCGGGCTGATCTGGCGCACCGGGCTGGCTGGCCCGCGCCGCAGGGCGTTGTTGGGTACTCGGGTAATAGACGCGCGGGCGCGGCGAAAGTTCGGCCGCTCGCCGCCGCCGCCGCCGCGGCGGGCAAGCGACATGACGCGGCCCTGGCACCTCTACGTGTCGGTCTTGCCGCCGGCGGCGCTGGCCCGATGGTGCGCCACGCGGTCCAGTTTCGCATGAATAAGCAGGGTGATTTCCACCAGGTGGCTCGAATACAACAGCGCAAGGGTATCGATCAGCTTGCGCAACTCCTCGCGCCGCGGGCTGAACAAATAGCTCGACGCCGCGGCGCCGGCACGCAGCATTCCCGCGCGGCGCAGGTAGTCGAGCACCTCGCGCGCCTCGGCGGGCGCCACGTACAGGCGCTGTGCGAGGTCCGGCGCGGACCACGACGCAGGCGCGCTTGCTTGCAGCAGCATCAGTGCTTCAAGGTGTGGAACGGACGGAAGGCTCCTCGATATCAGGCGGCGCACGTCGGGAGGAATCTGTTTTTTCGCCATTGTCGCAGTGGGTCGGAGCGATCGAGATTGCCGTCCGTAACTATTAATGGGCGGTAATTCTATATCAACAAGATGCCGGTGCGAACGGCAATTTCGTGCAAAAATGACCTGGTTGGAGAATCGGCGAAAAGCGGCCCCCCACTAAGTATTCGCTAAGTGTCGACCTCTACCATTGCTGAGCCGGCGTCCACGACGATGCTGCGCATCAACACGCTCATCACGCGGAGGAGAGCATATTGTCTCAACAGCTACGCGCTGGCAGCCCGCCATGCTGGTCTTGCGTCCTGCCTGTCATCGCCATGGCCATGGCCATCGTATGGCCGGACAGCGCCATCGGCGCAGCGGCATCATCGACAACAGCGCCGGCGGCCGACGTCGGCACGCAGCTGCGCGTGCTTGCGCAGCAACGGCCATGGACCTGCCCCGACCAGCAAGCCACGCCCGCGCCGGGACCCGCTGTGAGCGGGGGCGTGGCCGAATGCGCATGGCAGAACCGCTTGCGCATGCGGCGCTGGAGCGGGCAGGGTGGCGTCAAGCCCGGCGCCTGCGTCAGTGCGCAAGCGCAATGGTGGGCCTGGGCCCGCGCCGGCACGGCCGCGCCGGTGTGGCGCAGCGCGTGGACCAGCCAGAGCGTCATTGACGAGCACGGAGCGCAGAAGCGCATCGTGACGATGCGGCGCCTGGCCGACGGCGAATGGAGCTTGACGGAGTGGCGCTGGGACCCGTCCGAACGCGCCGCCACCCGGCGCTGGCAGGAGCAGCGCTGGGCACTGCTGGCGGCCAGCGCCGCCAAGCTGCGCTCGCATCCCGAGCCGGCCTCCGGACCGGTCGAGGAGCGCATGCTGCACAGCGTCCTCGAAGCGCACCTCGCGCAGCGGAGCGGCGAAATCGGCGGCCAGACCTGGCAGTGGCAGGCGCAGCGCTTGTGCCTCACCGTCGATGCCCTGGGACTCGGGCAGCAACTGATGCAACTGCCTTACGCGGCCGACGACAGCCGCCTGGAGCAGCGCGCCGCCATGCAACTGCAACTGGCGCGGCGCTATCCGAAGGCGACCTGGCTCCTGCCGTTCAGCCTGGTGCCGACGGCGCCCCACGCCCGCGGCGGCGCCAAATTCCATGCCGTGTGGATGGAAAACACCACCCTCAAGGGGCAGGTATGGATTCCGACCAAGGGCAGCGGCCCCCTGGTCAGGCTGCGTATCACGACCGTGCTGCCGCCGAGCCAGGCAGGCCAGGCCGACGCGCAGGCCGTCGCGCGCGCCGAGCAGGTGCTGCAAAACGAATTGCGGGCGCTGGCCGCGCGCTGGGCGGTCGAGCATGAATGAGGACGTCTCCACGCTTCCCCTGTGGCTGCTTTCGCCGCTGGCCGTGGTCGGCGCCGGATTGCTGCTGTCCCAGGTGATCGGGGTGCTGATGCAGTCGCGCGGCTGGCCCAAGCTGTATGGCGCCGTCATCGCCGGACTGATCCTTGGCGTCAGCGGCCTGGGCCTGGTCGATGCGGCGCTGCTGTCGCAGTTCCAGGAACTGTTCAACGCCGCTTCGGCACTGGTCCTGTTCGAAGTGGGCCGCAAGATGGACCTGGCGTGGCTGTGGCGCAGTGCGCGCCAGGGCGGCTCGCTGGTGCTCGGCTGCGTGCTGCGCGGCATGGGCGCGTGGGCGGTGCTGGCCGCCTTCGGCCTGGGCTGGGGCGAAGCGGCGTTCATCGCCGCCATCCTGATCGCCGTCAATCCGGTCGTGTTCACGTCGATGGTGTCGGACTCGCACGCCAGCGGGGTGGCGACGTATGCCGCGGCCAACACGGTCGGCATCAGCAACCTGGTCGCGCTGCTCGCCCTGTCGGGCTCGCTGGCGTGGATGCGCAGCCACGGCATCAACGCCGAATTCGGCTTTTCCGGCGAACTGTTGCGGCAGGGCAGCCAACTCGCGCTGGGCGCAGCCATTGCGCTTCTCTGCTATGGTTTGTATACGATCGCGACCCGTATTTCGAAAGCACAAGCCGGATTGCGCCCGGGGATCCTGCTGGCGGCCCTGATGATGGACCTGGGACTGTGTTCGGTCAGTTCGGCCAGCGCCCTGTTGTCGCTGCTGTTGATGGGATTGTTGCTGCGTAACGCGGAAACGCGCGACAACGTATTCCAGGCGCAGGTCAAGACGGCCCAGGATATCGGCTACGCGCTGCTGTTCATGATGTCGGCCGCGCTGGTCCAGCTCCAGCATCTGTTCCAGTGGATGCCCTTGCTCGCGGCGCTGCTGGTATTCGCCGTGCGCGTCGGCCTGACCCGGCTGGCCCTGATGCCGAGCGGCGCCTGGAGCCGGGACAAGAAGCACGCCATCGCCCTGTCGCTGTGCTCGCTGGTCAGTTTCGGCTCGCTGGTGGTCGACAATTCGATGAGCGGGGCCGCGTACATGAGCGAGGCCGCGGCCAGCATCATGGCGGCCCTGCTGGCCCTGAACGTGCTGGTCGGGCCCGGCCTGACCTGGTGGGGATTGAAGCTTGCAGACGAGACACACGAAGGAGATGAACATGGCTGACGCCACCCTGGAACAAGAGCGCCTCGCCGCCGCCCAGGCGCTGGCCGTGGCCGGGCAGGGTCCGGCCTACCTGCCGCCGTTTGCGGTCTCGCAGCTGGGCAGCATGGGCATCGAGCTCGAACTGATGGTGCTCGACCGCCTCACCTACGACCTGATGCCGGCCGCGCCGGACATCCTGCGCCTGCTCGACATGCAAAGCAAGAAATGGATCGCCACGCCGGAAATCACCACGTCCATGCTGGAAGTGGCCAGTTCGATCCTCGGCAGCTACGCCGAAGCGGCCGCCGAGATCGAGGAAATCCGTTCCAGCGTCCAGCACGCCGCCTTCCGGGTCGGCGCCGCCATTTCCGGCGGCGGCGCGCACCCGTTCCAGAAATGGAACGAGCAGCGCATCTATCCGAAGGAACGCTACCGCGAGTCGGCCAAAAAGTACGGCTATCTCGCGAAAATGTTCACGGTGTTCGGCATGCACGTGCACATCGGCGTGCCCAGCGCCGACGAAGCCGTGCGCCTGTGCGCCTGGCTGACCCAGCGCGCGCCCCTGTTCATCGCGCTGTCGGCCAACTCGCCCTGCTGGCAGGGCGAGGAGTCCGGTTTTTGCAGCGCCCGCAGCAATGTCGTCGGGGCCTTCCCCATGAGCGGCACCATGCCCGCCCACATCCGCACCTGGCACGATTTCGAGCTGCACTTCGCGCGCCTGGCCGGCCATGGCATTGTCAACAGCATCAAGGATTTTTACTGGGACGTGCGGCCCAAGCCCGAATTCGGGACCATCGAGCTGCGCGTGCTCGATACCCCGCTGCACCCGTCCTACGCGGCCGCGCTGGCCTGCTACGCGCGCGAACTGTGCATCGAGGCGTTCGAGGCGCCGGGCACATGGCCGCTCGACGATTCGCGCGAGCTGTACGCCTGGAACCGCTTTAACGCGGCCAAGGACGGGGTCGAGGCAAGCTGGATCAATCCTTGCACCGGCGTCGGCCTGCCGGTCAGGCAGGTGGTCATGGACGACCTCGACCGCCTGGCGCGGCGTTCGCGCGATCCCGGCTTCGGCCAGGCTTGCCGCATGATCGGGGAACTGATGCGCGACGGCGGCCAGGCGCGCTGGCTCACCGCCCATCTGGACGCCGGTTCCGGCATGAATGACCTGTCGCGGGTGGCCAGCGAGATGTTCGAACGCGCGCCCGCCGGCGCGGCGCCGGCCGGGGCGCCGGCATGAGAGTGCTGCTGGTCGAAGACGATCCGATGATCGGCAACGTGGTCCAGCAGGAATTGCGGGACGCCAGTTACGCAGTCGACTGGGTGTGCGACGGCCAGGCCGCGCTCACCAGCATCGCGGCGGCGCAGGGCTACTCGCTGGTATTGCTCGACCTGGGCTTGCCCAGGAAAGATGGCATGGAGGTGCTGCGCGCGATCCGCCTGGCCAGGAACGACGTGCCGGTGCTGGTGCTGACCGCGCGCGACGCCACCGAAGACCGCGTGGCCGGGCTCGACAGCGGGGCCGACGACTACCTGGTCAAGCCGTTTGCCATGAGCGAGCTGCTGGCGCGCATGCGCGCGCTCACCCGGCGCAAGGAACATGCGGTCGGCCCCAACCTGTCGAACGGCGTCGTCACGCTCGATCCGGCCACCCACGAAGCGCGGGTGGGCGCTGTCGAGGTGCGCCTGACGGCGCGCGAATTCTCGCTGCTGCAATCGTTGCTGCTGCGTCCGGGCGCGATCCTGTCGCGCGCGGAGCTCGAGAACCGGCTGTATGGCTGGAACGAAGAGGTGGAAAGCAACGCCGTCGAATTCCTGATCCATAGCCTGCGTAAAAAGCTCGGCGCCGACGTCATCAAGAATGTGAGGGGAGTGGGATGGATGGTGTCGAAGGGCCGGTAGGCGCCTCGCTGCGCTGGCGCCTGTCGATGTGGCTGTCGCTGGCGATCATTCTCATCGCCGCCGCCGCCGGCGTCATCTCCTTCGTCTGGGCCACCGATGAAGCGCACAAGCTGCAGGACCTGCAACTGCGCCAGACCGGCTACCTGATCAGCCGGCTCGATGCCGTACCGTCCTCGCCGCTGGCGCGCGAGCGGGCCGGCGACGTCGACTTCGATGCGCGCGTGGTCGTGCGTTTCCTGCGCACGGGCAACGGCTTGCCGGCACCCCTGCCTGCCCGTCCGCCGGTGTTTTCGAGCCTGCTCGGCGACGGACTGCAAACGGTGTTGGTCGGCAATGAACAATGGCGCGTCTTCGTCAAGACCAACGCCAGGGGCGTGAGGGTGGCGGTCGGCCAGCAGACCACGGTGCGCGACGCCACGGCGCGCGCCAGTGCCGTGCGCACGCTGATGCCGATCCTGCTGCTGGTGCCGGTGCTGGTGTTGCTGGTGGGCGTGCTGCTGCAACAAATGTTCAAGCCGTTCGAGACGCTCGCCGGCGAACTCGCAAGCCGGACCGAAGCCGATCTCGGCCCCCTCGATCACGCCGGGCTGCCTGCGGAAGTGCGGCCGTTCGTGGTGGCGATCAACGCGCTGCTGGTGAGGATGGGACGGTCGCTGGCCGTGCAGCGCAGGTTCATCGCCGATGCCGCCCATGAGCTGCGCTCGCCGCTGACGGCCATGTCCCTGCAGGCCGAACGCCTGGGCGCGGCCAACATGCCGCAGGAGGCGCGCTCGCGGCTCGGTGCCTTGAGTGCCGGACTGCAACGCACGCGCATCCTGCTCGACCAGCTGCTGACCCTGGCGCGGACCCAGGAAGCGCCGCGCGACGCGGCGGGCAAGGTCTCGCTTGCGCACGTGATTCGCGAGGTGCTCGAAGACATGATCCCGCTGGCCGAAGCGAAAAAGATCGACCTGGGCGTGATCGGCGAGGCCGACGGTGAAGTCCAGGCCCGCTTCGTCGACCTGAAAGTGCTGGTCAAGAATTTGCTCGACAATGCCGTGCGCTACACGCCCGAAGGCGGCCGGGTCGACCTGACGGTACGGCGCGAGGGCAGGGCGGTCACCCTGCAGGTGGACGACACCGGCCCGGGCATCGCCCCCGCCGAACGCGAGCGCGTCTTCGACCCGTTTTACCGGGTACTGGGCAATGGCGAAATCGGCTCGGGCCTGGGCCTGTCCATCACGCGCACCGTGGCCGAGAGCATGCAGGCGACGATTGCACTATCCGATTCATGCCCCCCGGAAACGGGACTACGGGTCCTTGTCACCTTCAGGCAAGCCGCTTGATCGGCTTTCCGACCAACCAGGGGCGGCGCGGCCGCCGATGACCTCATGAAAATTTCTCTCCCCGCCATGATCGGCGCGGCGGCAATGGCGCTGGCATTGCTGGCGTTCCTGGCAATTCCGGCGCAGGCGCGCAGCGCACAGGCTGGCGCCGGCGCGGTGGCGAAAAGCGTGCGCCATGCCCAGGCCAGGCCGAAGGCAAGGCACAAGGCCAGGCCCAAGGCAAGGCACAAGGCCAGGCCCGCAAAACGGCGCGCGGCGAGCGGCGCCAGGCCGGCAAAGCGCTATCGGGCCGACTCGGCGCGCCACGCGACGCTGGCCGCGCTCAGGTCGAGCGCCGTGCTGATCGTCGATCCCGCAGCGCACAAGGTCTTGTACGAAAAAAACGCGGACGCGGTCATGCCGATTGCCTCGGTCACAAAACTGATGACCGCGCTGGTAGTCATCGAAGCCGGGCAGGACATGGATGAGGTGCTGACCGTGGCCGACGCCGATGTCGACCGGCTCAAGTATTCCTCGTCGCGCTTGCGGGTCGGCACCGGCCTGGCGCGCTCCGGCATGCTGCATATTGCGCTGATGAGTTCGGAAAACCGCGCGGCATCGGCCCTGGGACGCCATTATCCCGGCGGCACGCCCGCATTCGTGCTGGCGATGAATGCCAAAGCGCGCGCCCTGGGCATGCATCGCACGCGCTTCGTCGAGCCGACCGGTTTGTCGAGCCTGAACGTGTCGACGCCCGAGGACCTGGCCAGGCTGGTCATCGCAGCGCAACAGCAAGCCCTGATCCGGGCCTATTCGACCGATCCCGACCATACCATTGCACAAGGGCGCCAGGCGACCGTGTACCGCAATTCCAACCGCCTTATTGCCAGCCCGGGCTGGCACATCGGCACCCAAAAGACCGGGTATATATCGGAAGCGGGCCGCTGCATGGTGCTGCACGCGAAGGTGAAAGGGCGCGCGGTGGTGATGATCTTCCTCGACGCACAAGGGAAATTCTCGCGCGCCCGCGATGCCAACCAGGTCCGCTCCTGGCTGGCGCGCGCGCAACGCTGACGGCGGCAGCGTTCGGCTACCGGGATGGCGCCTGCCGCAACCTGCCTGGCATTGCAAGGACCGGCGCAGGAACCGGCGCGCGTTTTTGCGATCGAATCATACTCGCCCGTGTTTTCGGGCCGATTCGTATCGTGACCTATGGAGAAAACCATGAAGCTTGCCAGAGCACTCAAATTGACCGTCATCAGCGCCATGCTCGTTGCCCTTGCAGCGGGATGTGCGTCGGAACCGACCGACCGGCGCATCGGTGTCGCCATCGAGGATACCGCCATCAGCGCCAGGGTGAAAGCGGCGCTCGCCGGCGATCCGGACGTCAAGGCCCGCGACGTGCAGGTCGAGACTTTCCGCGGCGTTGTCCAGTTAAGCGGATTCGTCGACTCGCCTGAAAACGTCCAGCGTGCCCTGGATGTAGCGCGCCGTGTCAATGGCGTGCGCGAGGTAAACAACGCGCTGATCGTGAAATAGCGCGCGCCGCATTCCTGGCCCATGTCGGGCGCTTGCAGCCCGTCCGGGAACCCGGGAGCGCAAATGCCATCCAACGTTGGGGCGTCGTCGGCAGCCAGCCGGCTGCCGCGCCCCGCATTGGATGACTACGGGAGGGCATCATGCACACACACTGGATTCATCGATTTACCATGTTGGCCGCGCTGGCGGCGGCCCCGGCAATTGGCATGGCCGATGGCGCGGCCGGCAGCGGGCAGGCGCGAGCGCCGGGGAACCAGACCGGCGCCGCTGCGCAAGGCGGCAATTCCCAGGGCGGAAAAGCGGGCGCCGCCACTGAGGGGCAGCAAGGGCAGGGCGCGCCGGCGGCCGGCCGGGTGGTGCTGCCGGCCACCATCTTCATGCTGGTCCCGGTCGCTGCCGCCAGCAAGGACAATGCCATGAAATCCGGCTGCTGGGCCCGGATATATTCGGGCAAGAACTACAGCGGCGACACGCTCACCCTGGCAGGGCCGCTCGACATCGCCGACATGAGTGGCCCGTTCGGGCTCAATTGGGATGACAAGGTCGACAGCGTCGAAATCGGCCCCAAGGCGACCCTGACCGTGTTCGACAACCAGCAGTTCGCCGATCAGGTTGCGCAGTTCAAACCCGGGCAAAAGGTACCCGATATCAGCAAGCCATTGGGTTTTTTCGACGAGTTCGCTTCGGTACGCCTGAGCTGCGCGAAGGCCTAGTGCCGGGCTTTTTGAGTACGCACCCCCGCGCCTCCATGCGCGTGGCGCGGGGATGCGATTGACATCATTGGAAACCGGAGGCAAATAATGAACCAGAGACAATTTGATTCCTGCATCGAGGCATGTCACTCCTGTGCAACGGCATGCGACGAATGCGCCAGCGCCTGTCTGCAGGAAGACGACGTGAAGATGATGGCGCGCTGCATTGCTCTCGATATCGACTGCGCCCATCTTTGCCGGGCCGCTGCCGGATTCATGGCCCGCGGCAGCCAGTTCGCCCGCGCGCTGTGCCAGGTGTGCGCAGACGTCTGCGACGCCTGCGGCGAAGAATGCGCCAGGCACCAGGCTGCGCACTGCCAGGCCTGTTCGCAGGCATGCCGCCGTTGTGCGGACGAATGCCGCCGCATGGTGGCCACTGCCGCATAAGCGCTGGCACCCAGCCAGGTGGCGCCACGGCCGCTGGCGCCGGGTGGGTGCCGAATCATCGGCGCGCCGATCTCGGGCGCGCCGATCTCGGGCGCGTTGATCTCGGGCGCGCTGATCCCGGGCGCGTTGCGGCGCCGCCCGAGTGCATCGGTGCGGGGAAACGCCGGGTGCACCGCCTGGCGATCGCATCGACGTCAACGGCTCCGCATGTGCCGCGGCCGTCCCGGATGCGGCCCGGCTGCGGGGCGCGCGCCGACATGAGCCGATTTTTCCGGGCACTCAGCGATCCCGGTGCCGGGCCGGGTTGCGCCTGGCAGGTGCAGCCCGTGCCGGCCCGCCGTCCGCATCCGGTTCCGGTTCCGGTTCCGGACCCGGTCCGCATACCGGCCCCGCCTCGATGGTCGAGCGGCGGCCGACCAGCTTGAAATTGCGCTCGATCCAGCCATCGGCGGCGGCGTACCCGACGTCGTGCAGGTAAGACAAAAAGTCCCACGCGGCATTCAACTTGCTCGACACGCTCAGTTGCAGCACGGCGTCGTCGGCGCTGATCCGATGCAGGCGCGTATCGGCGAAGCGGACGTGCGCCTGATTTTCCTCGTCGATGAGCCGCTTGAGCAGGAGGATGGAACTGATTTCCCGGACCAGGCTGGCGTTGAAGGTGATTTCGTTGAGCCGGTTGGCGATCTCGGCGGCGGTACGCGGCAGCTCGTTGCGTACCACAGGATTGATTTGAATAATCACCAGGTCGCGCGGGCAGGATTCGTCAATCAGTGGAAACAGCACCGGGTTTCCCATGTAGCCACCATCCCAGTAGGCCTCGCCGTCGATTTCCACTGCCTGAAACAGCTGTGGCAGCGACGCCGACGCCATTACCTTGTCGATATCGAGTTCATGCCGGCGAAAAATCCGCGCCCGTCCCGTGCGCACATTCGTTGCAGAGATAAACAGTCCCAGCTCGTCACAGGCACGGACGCGCTCGAAATCGATCAGTTCAGCCAACAGGCTGCGCAAGGGATTGATGTTGAAAGGATTGAATTCATAGGGCGACACCATGCTGGTCGCCATCTGGAAAAACGCGTACGCCGGCGAACTGTCAAGCGTCCAGCGCCCCATCAGATGGTCGAGCGGGGTACGCTGGAACGGACTGAGACGGGCGGCATGGCTGAGCGCCCGCCAGAAGGTGGCCAGCGCGCGGCGCGCGCCGGCGCGCCCACCGCCGCGGGCGAACCCGTCGGCCAGCACGACGGCGTTCACCGCACCGGCGCTGGTGCCGCTGATCCCCCTGATCGACAGGCGTTCGTCCTCCAGCAAACGGTCGAGCATTCCCCAGGCGAGCGCACCATGCGCACCGCCGCCCTGCAGCGCAATATCAATGTGTTTCGCGTCTGTCGCACACATGGTTCCTCCGTTTGCGGCCGGGCCTGAAGCGAACGCATGCGACCGGCCCCGTTTTCGCATGCACACGCTGCCTTATAGACCCGTGCGGCGAGCACTTGGTTCGGCCCCGATGCGGCCTTCGGCAAATGTGATGCACGCGAGCATCCGGCAAGCGTGTGCGCTAAAAGTTGCATGACCGACCAACGCGTACATCAAGGAGAGATGCGGTGCCGATCCTAGAATAGGGCTCTGGAGGACGATGCGCGCCGGATCGGCGCCGGTTCTTCTGTTTCAGCCAACCTGTTTCAGCCAACCTGAAGGGACGGAGATGAGCGCGGACAAACCGATTGTCTTGATCACGGGATCGGAGGGCAGAATCGGCACCGCGATTGCCGCCCGTCTGTCCGATGCCTACCGTGTGGTGGGCCTCGAGCGGCAATGCAAGGGCCCGGACTGCATCGACGCCGACATCACCTCGGAGGCGGCGCTGGCGCAGGCCTTCGATACATTGCGGTCGAGCTACGGCGGGCGGATCGCCTCGGTCATCCACCTTGCCGCGTTTTATGATTTCTCCGACGAACCCGATCCGCTGTACGATGAAGTCAATGTGAAGGGCACGCAGAACTTGCTGCGCGCCTTGCAATCGTTCGAGGTCGGCCAGTTCATTTACGCCAGCACGATGCTGGTTCATGCCCCGAGCTCACCCGGGCGCCTCATCACCGAAACGTCGCCGCTGGCACCCGCGTGGCCGTATCCGCAATCGAAACTGGCGGCCGAACGCATCGTCGAAGCCGAGCGCGGCACGACCCCGTCGGTGATTTTCCGCATTGCCGGGGTGTACACGGACGATTGCGAGCTGCCCTCGCTGGCGCACCAGATCGAGCGCATCTTCGAGCGCCAGATGCTCAGCCGCGTCTTCCCGGGCGATGCCTCGCATGGGCAGGCCTGCGTCCATATCGACGACGTGGCGGCGGCATTTCGCGCCGCCGTCGACCGGCGCGCGCGGCTGGCGCCGGAAACCACGATGCTGATCGGCGAAGCGGGCGCGGAAAGCTACGAAACGCTGCAAAACCTGATCGCCTGGCTGCTCCATGGCGAACCATGGGAGACCCGGCGGATTCCCAAAGCCCTGGCCGCGGCCGGCGCCTGGTTCCAGCAAAAAGCCGAGATCGTGGTGCCGGACGCGATCGACCGCGGCCAGGCACCCTTCGTCAAGCCGTTCATGGTCCGCATGGCCGACGAGCACTACGAGCTCGATATCTCGCGGGCCCAGACCCTGCTCGATTGGCGGCCCGCGCATTCCCTGCGGCGCAGCCTGCAAACCATCATCGCGCGCCTGCGTGCCGATCCGCCCGGCTGGTACCGGCGTAACAAGCTGACCCTGCCGCTATGGCTGGAAGACGTGCGCGACGCCGGCGAAGCCAGCGCCCGGATGATTGCCGACTACAGCATGATGGCCCGTGCCGAGCACCGCCAGACGCTCTGGTGCCATTTCGCCAATATCGGATTGGGCATGTGGCTCGTCGCCAGTCCGTTCGCGTTCGGCCTGGCGCAGCAATGGATGCAGGCCGGCGCCACCGTGGCTCCGAGCGGCCGCGGCCTGGCTTACAGCGCATCCTGGATGACCGCCAGCGACATCGCCGCGGGGCTGCTGGTGATTCTGTTCGGCCTGCTCTCGCTCTCGCGCGATTTCGGCTGGGCGCGCTGGAGTACGGCGGCGGTAGGCCTGTGGCTGCTGTTCGCGCCCATTCTTTTCTGGACCAGCAGCCCGGCGGCCTATGCCAACGATACCCTGGTGGGCACCTTGCTGATCCTCTTCGCGGTCGCGCTGCCGGCGCCGCCCGGGATCACACCGGTGGCACGCATCAGCGGCCCGGACGCCCCGCCGGGATGGGATTACAGCCCGTCCGGCTGGTCCAACCGCCTGCCCATCATCGCGCTGGCCCTGGTCGGCCTTGTCATCTCGCGCTACCTGGCGGCATTCCAGCTGGGGCACATCGACGCGGCATGGGACCCGTTCTTCGGCGACGGGACCGAGCGCATCGTTACTTCATCGGTATCGGAAGCGTGGCCGGTGTCCGATGCCGGGCTCGGCGCATCGGTCTATGTGCTCGAAATCGTCACCGGGGTCATCGGCGACAAGCGGCGCTGGCGCACGATGCCCTGGCTGGTCTTGCTGTTCGGCGTGCTGATTGTGCCGCTGGGCGCGGTCAGCGTATTCTTCATCATCATCCAGCCGATCGTGATCGGCACCTGGTGCACCCTGTGCCTGATCGGCGCGCTGGCGATGCTGTTGCAGATTCCCTATTCATTCGATGAAATCCTGGCCACGCTGCAGTTCCTCAAGGCGCGCCGGCGGCAGGGGAGGCCCCTCTGGTACGTCACGCTGCGCGGCGACACGATGGATGGCGGCAGCGCCGACTATTCGGACAACTTCGAAGCGCCGATCGGGGCCATTCTGCGCGAAATGCTGCTCAGCGGAGTGAGCGTTCCCTGGAACCTGCTGGCCAGTATCGCCATCGGGGTGGCCTTGATGTGCACGCGCCTGCTGTTCGGCACGGCGGACCAGGCTGCCGACAGCGACCACATCATCGGTTCGCTGGTCGTCACGTTTTCCATCATGGCATGGGGGGAGGTTGCGCGGCCGCTGCGCTTCGCCAATATCGGATTTGGCGCATGGCTGCTGGCCGCCCCCTGGCTCCTTGCCGGCTATTCCAGTGCCGCCGCGATCGCTTCAGTATTGCTCGGCATCGCCTTGATCGTCCTGGCGTATCCCCGGGGGAGGATTGTGAACCACTATGGCAGCTGGGACAAAATTGCCCATGCGACGATTGACTTTTCCGCCAAACGCGCGGGCAGGGCAGAGGCCTGAGATCTGCGGTGGAACATGGGGCTGCTAGGCACACGCATGTTTGCGCCTGGCGTAATCACCGATGATCGGCCGTAGGAACCGGCCCGGCTATCTGGCCGCTACCGTTAGCGTCCGCCTCTATTCCCCATGTGCTCGTCACCCGGAGAAGCAGCGCGATTTCGGCGTCGGCGAGCTTTTCGTCAGCGTAGACCAATTGCCACATAGCCTTCCATAGGCCTAGGCGTAAGTCAGGTCGCACAATTTCCGCCAGCAACTGATCAATCATTTCTGTCTCAACCTGTACCAGGCCGTCAGGCGTTGTCGGGAGATCAGCGCACATCTCGTGAAGCACCTGGTCGAAAACATCTTCCTGAATCCCAGCATAGTCAAGAATCCCAAGCCGGTAAGTGGCCGCAATCTCAAGCGGCGAGCCGCCACCGTCAATAATGACGCTCAAAGCTAGCAGTCGGGAAACAGCCTGCGGGCTATTAGGCGGGTAGGAACGCATCGTCTTATCCTTGTTAGACATGGTTGGAAAATACTCACATCGGCGTCCGAACAGCCGAGCTGTGAAGGGGAAAGACCGCTGGACGGCCGATTGTCGTGGCGTTGCGCCGCCCGAGGTGCAGCTGAACGTAAGCGTTGCACAGCACCTCGGACCCCAACTTTACTCTGAACTGCGGTGTCGGGTACGATTTGAACAAATTTCGTCGGCCGGCGGCGGCTGTGCGAGCCGGTTCAGCGTTCTCAGTTGCTAGTCCGCAATGCGTTTAGCCCTGCGCTTCGGAATCCTGCGCAATCACTGGCTCATCGGCGGCCTGGAACTGAGCATCTTGCCGCAGGATGCCGTATTGCCTTGCACTGTCGGCTACTACTACAGGCGCCCCTGTGGGTCGTTGATGAGTTTCGAAAGCGAGTCGTTCGCTTGCGGCGAGGTGCGCACAAGGCCAATACTCCCGCGCTTTGGCTTCCCTTGCAGAACGTTGACCTTGGCGTGACGAAGCTTATGGTCTCTGAAACGCTTGATTCCTATTCATTTCTGCAACATCAACGTAGAATCGCTATCGCCGCAGCGAGCATCGATAGCACGAGCGGCAATATCTGGAGTATCAACATGAAGAGTAACTTGCAATATATTTTCGATAAGATCACACAAAACGCCGCTGAGCCAGAAGCATGGGGGAAATTGGATAGAGCGGCTTTGATCGACTTGGCTATTGCAATTGGCGCTGCCGATCGCGGTGTGGCCATCACCGCTGACAAGGCGCGCTTGGTCGCAGAAGCCGTCTTGGCCGTCCGCCCAGGCGGCCAAGCCGATTTACGCCAGCTACGCGCTGGTTTGAACCACGCTGCCAAATTTCCCTCGGTAGCGAATGAACCGCATCCACCGACCAGCGCCTTGTCCGGTGGACGTGAACGCACGGGAGCGAAATAATTTTTTCTCAAAAATAACGCTCAGGCCTGCCTGCTGTGCAGCGGTGCTCAGCCACGCTGCCTGGCCCCAAACATTTTAAAGCGGGCGTTAACTGGTCTGCGACGCGTTGGACATGGCCATCCAACAGCGCAAGCCGGCGCAGGGGCTTCCTGAACCTCACGATATACGCCAATCACGCCAAGGCCAAGGCCGATATCACCGACCAGCATTGAGCAATCTGCCGCCCGCTGTCTACGAACGAAAAATGGCATCACCGGAACCTATCGTGGTGTCCGAAATTACTTGGCCACAGCAGTCATCGAGCTCAGCGTTGGTGCGGGCGGCGAGGGTCCCAAAGAAGCGCAGCGCTAGCTTTTTCGCCAGCACCATTGCCAACATTGCGCCGACGGCAATCGCCAGCGCGATGCCCCACGCGACAAGGTGATTGTCCAGGAAGGTATGATTCATGAGCTGTCCTTCTCAATAGCCGGCGCCGCAGGATGCGTAGGCGCCGCGCGTGGCGGAGCAGCGCGCCAGTACATTTCATAGGGAGCTGCCGCATGCTGGCAGCGCAAGATAAACTCCCGCATGCCATCATCGGCCCCCAACAGGACCGCACTTGGGAGGCATAGTGGCGCAGCAGCCCCATTTTTGCTGCGAGACCTACCGGGCATGAAAATCGCACTACGGCCACCGGATCAGCGAGCCGTAGCGGGTCCGCGCGACATCAAGAAGGCGCTGGGCCAGCCCGAGGTCACCCACCATCGGGTTGGCGGCCAGCGCGGCCACATGCAGCACTTCGCAACAGCCGACCGCGGCGCACGCGCTAAGGCGCTGGTACTTTTCCAGGCGTACAGCCAGCTCGCAAAACGAGTCGGGCAGGGAAGGGGCCGCAATGTGCTCGATACCGTGGCGCGAGACCTTGACATGCGTTTCGATGACGGTATCGTCGGCGAACCATCGGGTGGCGCCCGCATTGGGCAGGTTCAGGATCAACTCGCACGGATGGTCGGCACAGAGGGCGCCGATGACGGTTACCGCCATGTCGCAGAAGCCGCCGGCGCCACGAAAAAGACGCAACTGGGGGTGAGCCAAGTCGGCCTGCTCGGCGAAGTGGGCATAGTAATGCGGCAGCGAGGCGGCCACCACGTCGCTGCGCGGGCCGGCTTTGCGCGCTTGCTCGACGAAGGCATGCGGGAACACGTAGTAGGGTAGATAGGAATTCGGCCAGCTTCCGCTTGCTTCGGCCTTGGCCAACTGCAAGCTGTACGCAAAGCGCAATTCATGCTCGTCGTCAAATTCTTGCGGCGCTTCGAGCTCGTTGGGCAAATCGCATAACGCCACGCCATCGAACGCCAGTTCGCTATACCAGGTTGCATGGTTCAGGCCGTTGCAGCGGCATGCGGGCAGCCCGGGGCGTCCCATCGCCTGTCCCAGCGCTTCGAGGTCTTCGTCACTCTGGCCGCACATGCCTATTACTTTCACCTTGCCGTGATCGACCAGCGCCTGGGTCACGATATTGCTGGGATTAGTGAGATTAAGAAGGATTGCTCCCGGCGCCAGCGCGGCCATGGCATCGGCCACCCGCAGCGCCTCAGGCACCGAGCGCAACGCATAGAAAAATCCCCCCGGGCCCACGGTCTCTTGTCCGGGAATGCCGAATTCGAGCGGCAAAGTCTCGTCGATCCGGCGTGCGACGAGGCCGCCGGGACGGGTTGAGTTCAGCACCACGCCGGCCCCTTGCAGCGCATCCTCCAGGGTGCAGGCCGCCTCGACGACGAAAGGCGCTTGAGCGCTGCGCGCCATACCGGCGCACAGACGGCTGACAACATCTAGCCTGGCCTGGTCTACGTCGTACAAGCGCACGTTGCGCAACGGCAAAGCCGAGGCCTGGCGGATCAACGACTGGACCAGACCCGGGGTGTAGGCGCTGCCCCCGCCCAGGATTGTCAGTGTTTTCATAGGATCTCCTTGGCCAGCGCCTCAATCCTGCACGCATCCTGCCACCGGTCGGCTCGACCATCTGGCTGGCGGCGCAAACCCCGACGGTCAGTGCGCAGGCGGCCCGCTGGGAGCGGATCAGTACCGCAGCAGCGCGGGGCACAAGGCGTCGCCCGACTACCTGCACCGGCGGCCAGGCGGCGCTGACGCTTCGCCCTCGAGCTTTCAAAACGCGCCAGCGACCCCGAACAGTGGCGTTCCTGCAACACGCATTGACGCTGCAGGGACGAGCGCGCTACGGCGCGTACTAGCGCTTGCAAGCCGGGCCAGCGCCTGGCGATCTCGTCCTGCAGTGGCTGCATCAGGCGCAAGTCCCCGTACACGACTGTGGCGCCGATGTCGGCGATGATGTAATGGGGCCGCGGCATGGTCGAGTCGATAAGCACGGGCATGAAGGACTTCAGCCTGCGGGGCGGCACGAAGACGATCCGCGCCCATGGCAGGCCGCCGCTGAACAGGTCGCAGATGTGGCGCGGGGTTTCGGGGGAACCGGCAGGCAAGATACCGTCGAGATCGGTGGCCAGGACCACAGTGCACGTAACGGGGGCAGTGCTACATCGATCGGTTTTTACCATGTGCATAGCAATTCTTTCTTGGTCTTATTTGCGGCATGCGCGTGCCAAGCCAACAGTGGCAGCCAACCGTGCGTGGCAAACAGCGCCGTTTGCCGGTCAAAGGCGTGGCAGCGCCAGACGTCGAGGAGGGAGGCTGATGCAATCTCGACAACACAGGTCCAAGATTAGCAAGCATTAATTAGCTGCACCTTAGTGTGCATCTCGGACACATGGTCCGAAGCCGGCGCGGCATGGCTGCGTTAGATTGAAAACTGAGTATTTGCTAAGTTACAAGGGATACGATGGCAAGACTGCATTCAGAAACGCATCGAGCATTGGTCTGGGTACTTGCGTCACTCGTGTCGTTTCAAGCCGACCGAAAAAACCAGGAGATAGACATGACGAAGACAAATTTAGCCGCTCTTATTGCCGCGACGTCGCTTCTCAGCGCATGCAGTACCCCGTGGGGGTCAGGGACGCCCCTGCGCAACGGCCGCTGGCCGCCACTGTGGTCCGGGCTCCACCGCCTGGCGGGACCATGCTGCCGCCTTCAGACTCCGTCGATCCATTAACCGATGTGAACGGGGTGCTGGCCAAACGCAGCATATTCTTTGACTATGACGATTACTCGGTCGGCGAGCAGGGCAGGCGGGTCATCGAGCATCACGCTGGCTACCTCAATCAAAACAGGGGGCGCCGGATTGTCATTCAAGGACACACCGACGAGCGTGGCGGCACCGAATACAACCTCGCGCTGGAACAACGGCGGGCCGAGGCCGTGCGCAGGTCGCTGTCTGCGCTGGGCGTGACGGCAGGTCAGATGGAAGCGGTGTCGCTGGGAGAGGTCAAGCCGCGGGGGATCGGCAGCGGCGAGGCCAACTGGTCGCAAAACCGGCGCGCCGACATTGTGTACTGATCGTTGAAGCCAGCCGGAACTGCAGTCGGCACCGGCTGCTTTGCAACTGGGAAGCGAGAAGCGAGGCGCCGAAATCGAGCGCCTTGTCGGACCACGGCCGCGCCTCCCACTCGGCGAACGTAATGCGGCGCGAGCGTTCCAGGTCGCTTCGAAATATCGCAGCCTGGCGCTCAGCGAAGCCGGCATCGCAAATATTCAAGTTTGCTTCGTCGTTGATGGAGAAAGACCGGGCATCGAAACTGGGCTGGTACTCGTAGAGCTCGACCCCGCCCTGGAGCAAACGGCCCCAGGCAGTCCGCGACGCGCGCCGCACCACTTCCCAGTCCTGGTATTTTTCAGGCACGATAATCCGCACCTTGACGCCGCGGGCAACCGCGGCAATCAGGGAATTGACGGCCACGGTGTCGGGCACGAAATAGGAGGCGGAAAAACTGGTGAATACCCGGGCACTGTGGGTACCTGCGGGCGTCAACGCCGGGAGGTAGATTTCGCCGTGCAAGACCTCGCCTGTTGCCTGCATCCAGTTGTCGATGAATGCCGACTGCATCTGGCCGACCACAGGTCCCCGGACCTTGAACGCGTCGATTTGCTCCTTCAGTTCACGCTCGGCCTTTTGCATGCGCTCGTAGCTCATTGCCTTGTGGCGCGATGCGTTGGCCTTGATCTTGGTGCCATCGACGCCGATCATGCCCAGTTTGACCAAGCCGCACTCTTTCGCCATCTTCACTACCTGGACGAACAGGTCCGACAGTTCCTTCAAGTGGAACGCGCGGAAATCGCAAATCGTTCGATGCGCCGGGTAATTGTCAGCAGCGAGCATACGCAACGCCACGTCCTCATGCAGCTTTCTGGCCAACTTGCGTGATGAGAACACACCGGTTGCATAACCGTACACAAGTACCTTGACCATCATCGCCGGATTAAATGGCTGATTGCGTGGGCCGCCGCCCGCATATCGCGCGTGAAAGGCCGACAGATCAAGCGAATCGACCGTGTCGCTGATGAAGTAGGCA
Source organism: Massilia scottii (assembly GCF_030846495.1). Lineage (NCBI taxonomy): Bacteria > Pseudomonadati > Pseudomonadota > Betaproteobacteria > Burkholderiales > Oxalobacteraceae > Massilia > Massilia scottii. Next base: position 423,897 of record NZ_JAVCWM010000001.1, read on the forward strand.
AGGTGGCCCTCGGGGAGCCAGTCTTGCAAAGCATGGGGAAGCAGCATCTGCTGATGCTGATCGTATGGAAGGAAGCTCGCCGTCATTTGACAAGTTTACCTCGTCTCCATTTGGATTGCATCTGTTCTGCCGCGCAGACTCCTAGCACCGCCGGGTGCGATGGACGCACTGTTGGGCATGGATGCAGGCAGGCAGCGCAAGCTTGCAAGGTCCCGCACCGACTACTAACGTACGTCGCCGAATCGAGCCGGGCCCTATACTGGATGCATCAGCTCGGCTGCGCGCCGCCTATGAACTGCGGCCTTCGCGCGGTGCGCGCCAGGCTTCACACCTTGCACCGAAGGAGCGATCCATGCAACGCATCAAGTGGATTTGGACGACCTTGCGCGCCAGTTTCTGGTTCTTGCCGTACCTGATCGTCAGCGCCTATATCGGAGCCGCGGTGGTACTTACCCACTTGCGCCCTGGCACCTCGGATCTCTGGCTGTCGGCCTTTCCTCAACTGTTCAGTGTCAGCGCCGCCGGCGCGCGCGACATGCTCTCCACCATTGCCGCCTCAATGATCTCGGTGGTGGGGATTGTCTTTTCGATGACCCTGGTGGCCCTGGCACTGGCTTCGAGCCAGTACAGTTCGCGGGTGCTGCGCACCTTCATGCGCAGCCGCCTGACGCAAGCGTCGATCGGCGTGTTTGCCGGCCTCTATGCGTATTGCCTGATCGTTCTGCGTGGGGTAAAAGGACAGGACGACGAACTGGTTGTGCCGGTGACCGCCGTCACGCTGGGGGTGGTGGGCGCCGTCGCGGCGGTCGGCTTGCTGATTTTTTTCATTCATCACATTGCCGTTTCGATCCAGGCCTCGACGATCTTGGCAAGCATTGCCGGCGATACCATCGCGACCATTGAACACATGTTCCCGAAGCAGGACGACGACAGCACCAAACGCGAGCGCGATGAGGCCGAGGCGGCCGCGCGGCCGGCAGCCTGCGTCCAGAGCGTGCCCGCCACAATCAGCGGCTACGTCCAGAGCATCGACGAAGCGGCGCTCGTCGCGTATGCGTGCAAGCACGACACCATGCTGCGCATGGAGCTGGGCGTCGGACAGTTTGTCGTTGCCGGGGCCTGTCTGGTGACCGTTGAACAAGCGCAGTGCCTGGCCCCCCGCACGTTGCAAGCACTGCGCGACACGGTCCGCATCAGCGCCTATCGCACGGTGGAGCAGGATCCCGCCTTTGGCGTGCGCCAGATCGTCGACGTCGCATTGCGCGCGTTGTCGCCGGGGATCAACGATACGACCACGGCGGTGATGAGCATCGACTATCTTGGGACAATCCTGGCCGCGCTCGCGCCGCGTGCCTTTCAGTCGCCGTACCGGCGGGCTGGCGGCAGCTTGCGACTGGTAACTGTTCAACCCAATTTTGCCGCCATGGTGCATGAAGCGTTCGACCAGATCAGGCGCGGCGCCAACGGCAACGTGTCGATCATCTTGCGCATGACCGAGATGATCCATGTCGTCGGCAAGCTTTTGAGCCTACCGGATCGCGCGCGCGCGATGTCCGAGCAGCTCGACTTCCTGGATGAATTGAACGCGCGCACTGTCGAGGCCGAGCTCGACCGCAGCGCCATCGGGCGGCGTATCGGACAAGTGCGCAGCGCCCTGGCCAACGGCAGGCAGGCTGCAGCCGGGTGCGGCGGAGTTTAGTTGCCAGCTTAGTTTCGAGCCGTATTTGCCAGGCGTAATGGCGGTGCTATCGTCCGCACCGCCGTCCGCACCGCCGTCCGCCTGCTGTCCCGGCTCCCCCGGCCAGCCCTCGCGCTGCCGCTGGCGGTCGCCGTCCGACCCTTCAGTCTGGTCGTGGAACAGCACCTGGTGCGTGGGGTAGGGCAGGTCGATGCCGTGACGGGTCAGCTCACCTTTCACCCTAGACAGAACCTCGTCTTTCATCGCCAGTGCGTCCGCGCGCCGAGGCGGTGTGATCCACCAGCGCATCCTGATCTTCACGCCATAGTCTCCGTAGTCGATGACAAGCGTGTCGGGCGCTGGATCCTTCTCAACCCCTGCCAGGCCGGTCAAGACGCCCAGCATGATCGCTTTCGCGGCCGCGATATCATCGCCATTGCCGATTGTTACATCGTATTCCAGCCGTCTTGCCGGGAACGCGGTGTTGACAATGAAGGAGCCCTTGAATAACTCCGCATTTGGAATGACCACCAGCCGGCCATCGTAGGTGCGCATCATTGTCGCCCTGGTCTCGATGCGCTCGATCGTGCCTTCGAAGGAGCCGAAGATAATCTGGTCATCGATCTTGAAAGGCTCGGTGGCCAGAATCAAAATCCCCGCCAGGAAATTTTCGAAGATGTCCTTGAATGCGAAACCGATCGCGATGCCGGTAATTCCCAGCGCGCTGATCAGGTTGGCCGGCGTAAACGATGGGAAGGCAATGGTGATGGCTAGTAGCATTCCCAAAAAAATCATGCCCCACTGGGCAAGGCGTCCGAGCACCAGGACCAGATTGTGGTGGAATCGCCTGGCGTTGATGTGCTGCACCAGCTTGCGGGTCCAGTGCGCCGCTGCGAGGAACAGCATGAACACCACAATGGCGATGCCCAGGCCCGGCAGCAGGATCAGGGCCTCGGCTGCCAATTGCTCGAAACGCTGATACGCGAGCGAAATTTGTGGGTTCACGTGTTTGGTCGTCCAATCCGGTTACCGATACTCGGCTTGCAACAATGATGCTTGTATAGGGAAACCCGTGTCGCCCGCTTCAGATCGGTCCTCGAATAATTCGCGCCAGCAAGCTAGCGCCGCCGGAAGCCTCATACGTGCAAGATCGGGGTACCAACAACGCGAGGAGAACCTGATGAATCACGCTGAATTCGACGCTTGTATCGAGGCCTGCAATGCCTGCGCGCTTGCCTGCGACCGCTGCGCCAGCGCATGCTTAAAGGAAGATGACGTGAACATGATGGCCGACTGTATTGCCAGTAATATCGACTGTGCGGAGATTTGCCGGGTTGCGGCGGTCTTCATGGCGCGCGGCAGCGATCTGGCCAGCGCCGTGTGCCAGGCATGCGCCACGGTGTGCGACGCTTGCGCCGACGAGTGCGGCAAACACCAGGCGCAGCACTGCCAGGACTGTGCGCAGGCTTGCATGCGCTGCGCGCAAGAGTGCAGGCGTATGGCCGGCGCTGGTCCCGCAAGCGCGACGAGCGGGGCGCACGCCGGGGCTCATTAGCAAAGTACGCTTAGCCGATGTTCGCGGATGCCGAAAACCTGACACGCAGCGCGGTTGCATGGCTGCGCCTGGGCGTCGAGACGCTTGGCGCCCTCGTCATCGCGGTGGGCATCCTGGTCGCGCTGACTGGCTTCGCGCGCCATCTCATTGCAAGCAGAGCCGGTGGTTTCAACCCCGTGCGCCTGCAACTGGCGCGCTACCTCGGCCTGGCCCTCGAGCTCCAGCTGGCGGCCGATATTCTGTCGACGGCCATCGCTCCCAGCTGGGAACAGATCGGCAAGCTCGCCGCAGTGGCCATCATCCGTACCGGATTGAACTACTTCCTGATGATTGAAACCCGGCAGGAGGAGGGCCGCAGCGAGCAGGCCCGCCCGGCTCCAGTAGCCAAAGAGAGTCAGACGTAGCCGCGCTCGGAAGGGTTCCGCCGTCACCTCACGATCACGAGCGCGGCCAAATCCAGGCGCGCCTGTGCAATGACCGAACATGCTACGGACTAGGCCAGGCCAGGCCGCCCACGATGGCAGCGACCGCTAGGCCCGGCAGTACAGAATCGGTTGCCGCTATCTGCCGGCTCGGGTCTATGCCTTGTGGGAAAATGGCTGGGCGCTCACCGAATCCAGAGGAAATGATGGAAGGGACCCACTGATGCCAGTCGCATCGATTGTAAGAGAGGCGGCTTGCCTTGTGATACAGGCGGCTAGCGCCTTCCGGCGGGATCGGATGATGGTGCATGCGGAGGCGCTCGCGTTTCGTATTTTGCTGTCGATGTTCCCGTTCGTCCTATTTTTTTTGGCCTTGCTAGTATCGCTGCAGCGGCCCGAATTCTTTGACTGGATGATGCGCCAATCCCGCATCATCCTTCCGCCATCGGTGCTGGGCCTTGTTGAGCAGGCCATCAGCGAACTGCGAGCACCGCAAGCAGGGTTCCTATCAACCGGTGCAGTCGCTGCCCTCTGGATCGCATCGGGCGCCGTACGTTCCTTGATGAACGCACTCAATCTCGTGTTCGGTGCGACTGAATCGCGCCCGTTTTGGACGCGTTACCCGATGTCGATTCTGTTTACCCTGGGAATGGCCGTGATGCTGGTTTCGGCCGCGCTACTGTTGTCCGTCGGGCCAAATGCCATGCGCTGGCTGGCTGAAGAACTTGCGCTGGGCGCAGATTTCGTAGCTCCCTGGTCCTGGCTACGCCTACCTGGCGCGTTTGCCCTCTTGACCCTCGTCGTGGCGATTGCATACCACGTGTTGCCCAACGTGAAGCACCGGTTTCGGCTGTTTTCCCCCGGTGCCGGGTTTGCTGTGTTGATCTGGTTCAGTGCATCGTTCGCTCTTGCTAGCTACATTCAGGTCTTCGCTAACTACAGCGTCATGTATGGCAGCACTGGTGCGGTGATCGTACTGCTGATGTACTTGCACATCTCAACCGCGGCTCTGTTGCTGGGCGCCGAAATGAACGCCGTCGCCGCCCAGCAACGGTTGGCGACCGGAATGTGTCAATCGATTTGAAACACCTGGGTTAAATTTCTGAGAGTCTAAACCTCATTTTCAGGCTGCTTTTTTCTCCATGATCGGCGGGTTAATCCAGGCAGCCGTCGGCAGCCTGTGGGGCTGTGGTAGCCGGTTTGCCGTGGGCTGTCCCAATGGGTCGCCCCCCCGAACAACGCACCTATTTCGGCTTTGCTACCGCAGCGCCGATATAATCTGGCTCCGATGCAATGCTCTCCGAAATGACTCTCTCATAGGCCGAAGCCGTCAAATGTACGCGGCAGTACTTTTCAATCGAGGGGACGATCCTCTCGACATAGTCCACGTCGAAATACACGGTTTCGGGCTTGCCGCGCTTGGTCTGGCCGACGACGTAATAGATAAATTTTGGTTTGAGGACCTCATTCATTGCCAAATAGTCCTTGCAAGTTGTCATTACGATGGGTTTCTTGCTCTGCATGTCGGCCGCTTGCGCGGGGTTCAGAGTGGATATATGGTCACCGCGGCGGCCATGGTAATGATTCGAAGTACTGATTTCATCTAAATTCCTTTCTAGGTTCGTTGCAGAAGGGCAGATCAAAATTTAGGAGCAGGTGCTTAACAAGACTGCATCGATTGCAGCCATGTTGCAATTTACGTCTGTATACTTAGCTGGAGGTTAGCTTTATCCTGCCATTCATGCGTTTTCGGAGGTACGGCTACCTCACTGTTTCCTGGCTGCTGTACCCAAGAGTTTGAAATTCGCAATCTTGGCAACCTGACCCGTGCTCGAAAATCCCGGGAGCTGGAAAAATGATGGCGCCTTGACTGAGCTAGTCAGTTACTGTTTGCTCTACGGAGATCGTTTCGGGAGACGTACGCTCAAGAGCGCGTACCAAATCAAGCGCGTCCTGGTCTGTATAAATCATCGTCGTGTCGGCACTGGCAGACCAAGGAGACTCGCCACTTCTCGCATCGACTGCCCTTTTAAGAGGACTGCCTTTGCAAACGTGTGGCGCAGCCAGTGCGGCGAGGCCTTCTCAAGCTCCGCAGCGAGGTCCACCTGGCCAGAGCCGGTCAGGAAAACGTGCGCCAGGGCCAAGCGTTCCTTGACGATCTTGTACAAGCCCTGTCGGGTCGCGATCGCATGCCAGGCGCCAAAGAAGCGCCTGTCGTTGACATGCTTGATCTTCTTGTCGCCGACGTGCACCACCTTTGTCCGCGAAGAGAGCAGCAAGGGCGTATCGTCGCCGTGCGCGGGCAGGGCAGGCTACTGTGCTACTTGAATCGAACGCACGACGAGCGGTCGAAGGCTGCCAGCATAGCTTTGCGCTTTGGCCGAGGAAAGAGCCGTCAGAAGGAAGATCCAGGTTCTTGGCTGTCCAGTTACGACGAGCACATTGGCAAAAGTTTAAACGTCGATTTTATCGAGATCGAGGAATCCGATGGTTGATGAAGCCACTGAAATTGGTTTTCAGGAAATATCTTGGCGGGGGAGGTTCCTCGTAGCGGCGGCGGGCTCCCCAGGCGCGGTCATCACTTACATGGTCGCCGATTCCCAGCAGGCGTTCTTTGGCGCGACCAGCCTTGCGATCACAATCGACTAGCCGGCCAATTGGGCCGATACCTTGGTGCGTATCGCAAATCGGGATCGGGCATAGGCCGACACAAAACCCGTATCGGAAGACATCGCCACGCGAATCGGCTTAGGCACAACATCTTTCAACGTCACACAATTGCTGCCATACCCACCTTTGAGTCGACATTACCAAACATATTGTCGACTTTGCTTTAGCGGGTGGAATGTGCCATTCGCGAATTCCCGTTGACGACGCCGGCTAGTCGAGACCCCGGCCGACCGCGCTTTCGAACGACTCGCCCTGAATGAACCGCTGGGTGATCAAATCCTCGAGGCGGATCATCGCCGGCCGAAGATGCTCCCATCGCGCTTGTTCCTGTTTCATTTCGCTGACCGATATCGTCGATATGGAACTTCCGTTCAGCATGGCCAATTCTCTTGCTGCGGCCCAGAACATGTGCGCCGCGTACACTTCCTTGATTGTGGTGAGCGGGAGCTGATAGGTCGAAACAAGATGGTGAATGACGGCGAGCCCGTATCCCTGGCGCCGGAACGCTTCATCGATCCCGATGTCAAAGATGTAGACCATGTCGAAAAGTGGCGACAGTGCATACGTGACATAGCCGACTCGCGCACCGTCCTTCGCATAAACGGAAGCCTGTTGATCGGGATTGGGCGACGTGAAGCATTTCATGTAGTTCACGAACACGTCCAGGACGATCTCCGGGAGCGCGACGTTGCTGGCTTTCGTCCGGCGCGGTTCAGCTGCCGACCGCGCCGGAACGCAGTTTGTTGGGTCGCATATCCTCGGACCATCGGCACAGGCAGGTGCTCGACGGTGGAAAATGGACGGAGGATTGTGTCGACGTGGTGTGGGCTGTAGACAATCGGACAGAGGTACCGACGACAGCGTCAGCTTCATCCTTTATTTAACATAATATAGATTATGCGAATTCAAGGTAGTGCTGGTAGGTTTCCAAAATGGAATACCAAGCTGCCGTGTGGCGATGGCCCCTGGTCTGCACACGCGCCGGCCAAATACACCAGCAAACGCTACTACACCTTCCTGAACGAAGCGCTTGTGCCTGCGGACTGGGTGCTGAACCTGTTATGTAGCCCATGTCGAATCCCGGCATGGGCTAAGCGTGCGAGCGCCAGTGTCACTTCGGCGGGACGGAGTATTTCACGGTGTAGCTTCCGGAACCCGAATACGATTTCACTTCGATGTAGTAATAGCCTGCGGTTCCCACATAGTTGATCGATTCGCTGGATGTGTTGCCTCGGCTGACCGCGACTCTGCTCCAGCCGGTGCTCAGCGATTTGTAGAGGGACAAATCGAAGTCGGTGCCGGCCGGTCCGGTCAATTGCACGTTGTAGGTGCCACTGCCCGCTTGAATGTAACCCGGGCTTGTGTTTGGCGCGTAGGCGATGCCGCCACTGCCCAGCGTTCCGGTTTGGGTAACGGCGGTATACTTGCCGAACACCGTCTTCACCAGTCCTTCATTGACTGCGTGCCAAGGATAACCGAGGGTGCGCATACGTGAATTTTCGGTTGGGCGGTAGATACCGCTTGAACAGTATTGCCCCCCTTGGAACACCCCTACCGTGCCGTTCGCAACGCTACCGACCGTGGTTGGTACCGGCGTGGCGGCGGCGATCTTGCTGCCCCATTTGACGTTACGCGTGCGGTTGAGCGACACATTGCCTTCCGTCGGCTCGGAACTCAGGTCGCATGTGCCGCCTTCGTACTCGTCCGCCAGCGCAAATGCGGTATGGCCGATTTCGTGCAAAGCCACTTCGACCGACGAGGTGTTCATCGACGCGGTGGCGATCGCCCCGCCCGAACCACCGTAGCGGGTCGAGTTGGAAATGACGACGATGACGTCGCGCTGGTCCGGAGCAAGAACCGAGCCGACAATGTTATACACCTTGGTCTCGTTGACGCACAGAAGGCGCTCGATGTTATAGCAGTAGAATTCGCCATCCATGGCGGTGTCGCGATAGATGCCTTTATCGATCTCATCGACCCCGGATTGATTGCTCGCGATATCGACGCGGCGGACATTCATATTGGCGCGATTGGCCGCGAACAAAGGATCGGCCATGAAGCCGTCGATCACCTTCTTCGCATCGGCTTGCCATTTGCTCATTTCGGCCGCGGTATAACCATCGCCGATGAACACATAGTCCATGCGCGCGTTGGACGGGCCAGTGTTGACGACCGTGGTGACGCTCGCCGCTGGCGCCGCGGCGGCCATACTCTGGGTGCGCATCAGCTTGCTGGCGCCCACCTTTTTTTCCAGTGACGCGCGGTCGAATTTTGCCAGCGGTGCGGTAACGGCCTTGATGCCCACATTGGTCGACGCTGGCGCCAGTACGTCGACGCTGGCGACTGCTGCGCTAAACGGCAAGGACACCTCAAAAACGCTGTCAGCTTGCTTCACCCGGCGCGACATATCGATGGCGCCGGTTTTCGGATCGAATACTTCAACGTGCCTTTGCTGGGTGTTTTTGATCGCCACTTCATGCACTACCGTACCTGCGGCATTGCGTGCGACGACGCGCCACTGTTGGCCCTGGGCGTGGCCGGGCAGGCTCGGGGTCAGCGCAAAATCACCCACTTCGGCGTGAATCGGCGCAAAATTGACGCCGGTTCGTCCTTCGCTGACGCTCACGCGCAGGGAGATATTTTGCGCCTGTGCCGCGACTGTCAGGCTTGCCAGGGTCACCAATGTAAGCGATAAAGATGTGAGTAGTTTCATTGTCGTCCTCGTTCGAGTTTATTGTTTTCGAACAAGGAGTTTGTTTCCATTTTGGAAACGTCGCGCCTTCAATCCTGCTCATATTGCATAAAACTGCTGCTGTAACGCGAAGCGTGGCCAAACAAAATGATGTCGCCGTTTATGTTGCAGTTCGGTGTTGTTGGCGGAAGATCGTGGGCGACATTCCGTACTGCGAGGAAAATGCACGAGAGAAATGGCTGGCATTGGTAAAGCCGCATTCCTGCGCGATATCCAGAACGCGCGCTTGCTCCGACAGTAGCGCCGCGCAGGCCCGTTCCAGGCGCAGCTTCATCATGTATTGGTGTGGCGGCAGTCCGACCGCGCGCCGAAACTCGCGTGAAAAGTGAGCCTCGCTCATGCCGCACAGTGCGGCAAGTTCGGCATTCGATACCGACTCAGCCGAACTTTGCGCAATGTGCCGAAGCACGCTGCGCAGCCGGCTGCCGCCGAGGCCGCTCCTCTCGGGCAAGCTGTTTGGCTGGGTATAGTGCTCAAGCAAATAACACACAAGGACCGTAATCAAGCCGTCGCACGCCTCTTGCGCAAGCTGTCCCGCCAGCGCTGCGGTATTGAGCATTTTATGCACGAGGTCGAGCACGATCCGGTCCTGCACAAACACGTTGGCCACCAATTTATTGCTGGCGGCGTCATTGCGCAGGCCGCCAAGATGATCGACCAGGTCGACCGGAATGAAGATATTGACGATGTCGCAAGCGCTCATCTGGGTCCACTGACCACATTCGCCGGGCGGGGAAATCCGAAAACGGTTCGCAGCGATCATGCCACCCCAGACCGGCTTGTTGCCGGCCCAGATCCGTGCCTCCAGAGGAGAAAGCATGAGGGAAAGCCGATAACTCCCAGGATGCGGACTCACGGAACGGACCACGTGTTCGGCATGGCCGCTAGACCAGCGTCCCAAAGCGGCTTTCGAACGTGGCAATGGACCAATGCACAGGTCCAATGGCGAGGCCACCCCGCTCTGCACGAACCAGCGCCGTAGATCCTCGGTGCTCTTGATCATCGGCGTGTCGCTTTCGGTGTGAGGGGCCAATTCCAATTCCATTGATTGTCATTTTATCATCTATTTTAAAGCACCTTTGTGTGCATTTCCTTATGCAATATGCATAAATCGGCATGGTCGTTGACCTTAGGCGACGCTGCCTTGTCGCCCTCGAAACCGGTCAGACTCGCATTGGCCCAGTTGGAGCAGACCCCGAGTCAGCGCGCGCGCCGGTAATGCATGGCGACGGCGCCGCTGCGCAGTGGCTTCGCCGAGATCAACTCGAGCCGTCGCGTGCTGGGCAGTCCGCTGCCGTACAGGGTCGGGCCGTGGCCGGCAATCCTGGGGTGCACGAGGAACTTGTACTCGTCGATCAGATCCAGCCGGTCCAGCTCGGTCGCGAGCTTGCCGCTACCGAGGAGTACCCCGTTCGGGGTTGCGTCCTTGAGCTTCTGTACGCCCGCTTGCAAGTTGCCGGCGATGTGGTGGCTGTTGATCCAGGGGAAGGCCGTTCGCGTCGAGGACACGACGTATTTCGGCTTGGCCTCCAGCTTGACCGCCCACTCGCGCATCGCCGCCGGTGCCTCCGCGGCGCCGCTGGCGACCGCTGGCCAGTAGCTCTCCATCATCTCGTAGGTGACGCGGCCCCACAGCATCGCCCCGCCCTCGTCCATGAGGCGGGTGAAAAAGGCGTGTGTCTCGTCGTCGGCGATTCCTTCCTGGTGGTCGACGCAGCCGTCCAAGGTGACGTTGATACTGAAGGTTAAGAGTCCCATCATGTCCTCCATTCGAGATATGCAACGAGCCGCTCGCCGTCGCTGCTAAACGGTCATGCCTGCCTGACGCGGCGGCGGCGCGCGGCGGCAACACCGGCCAGGCCCAGGCCCAGCAGGGCCAGCGAACCGGGTTCCGGAATGGCCGCGACGGCTGGACCGGTCAGCTCCAGGTCGTCAACCAGGAAGTAGTCGCCAAAGTCCAGTACCAGCGAATCGAGCTTGCCGGCATAGCCGGAAAAATACCTGAAGCTCGAGGTCAGGTCGACGCGTGACGAAAATACCAGCACCTCGTCTTGATACCCGCGAATCAAGCCTGTACGGTCGGCCTGCCTGTCCCAGGTTTGCGCCCACAGGCCGCCCAGTGTGAAATCCGAACGGTCCTGCATCATGACGGCGATCGGGCCGCCGAAGAGGTTGAACAGGGTGAATTTACCGCTGTGCGCGCCATAATTGTAGGGCGAATCGACGGTGTTGATCCAGTGCGAAGGATCGTTGAACTGGAAGCCGTGGTACGGAGTCGGAATGGGCTCGTGTTCGAGGCCGGGGTAATACTCGTCGATGTCGTCGAAGGTCAGGACGATGGCGTTGGCGTTCAATCCTGCCACCGACAGCAATGCTGCGAGCAATATGCGTTTCATGTGAATCCTTTGTCAAGGTTAATCAATTTATATTTGATATGCAGCAATATCCATGCCTGTTAAAAAATCATGAACGCATTCAATGACCTGCATCGGCGCATGGCAAGTTCGCTGGAACATATGTAAAGATTGTCGACATCCTTGACCAGATGAAATGGATTGCTCTGCCTTGGCTTAGTCGACCAGCCGAGTATCATTGCGCACCCAGGGCCTGACCCATATGACAATTTTCCTGGGCCCGGCCAGCCTGAAAGTACGGATGGGCACCCTCTCCCATCCCGCCCTCGCCCGCTTCGTTTGCGTCTCATTGATCGTCTTGGGCGACGCCGCTGCGGCCACGTCCGCGCAGCGCAAGAACGCGCCGACCGCCCTCCCCGACTTTGCCTGAAGAGAGTTAGGGTATACTCCAGGTTGATGCTCAGAACGTCTTTATCTACGCACCAACATCCGCGCTACATCTTTATAACCAGGCAGGACTGGCAAAGTCTGCCTCTTGCCTGACTCCCGCAAAAACGAATGATAAGACAACGACTTCTCCACCCCGCTCGCATTGTCGCATTCGCATTTCTTGTAGCAATCCTTATTGGAACAGCTCTTTTGATGATGCCGTTCGCGCGGGAAGGAGGCGGTTCAGTGCCATTTCTCACGGCGCTTTTCACTGCAACGTCGGCAGTGTGCGTCACCGGCCTCGCCATCGTCGATACCGGCACGTACTGGTCATCGGCAGGCCAAGCTACCATCATGCTGCTGTTCCAGATCGGGGGCTTTGGCATGATGACCGGCGCGACTTTACTTGGTTTGATGGTCAACCGTTCGCCCCGGCTACGGCTCAAGCTCATCACCCAAACCGAGACCCATACCCTGGGGCTTGGCGACGTCGCCAATGTCGCCAAACTTGTGCTCACTGTGACGATCGTGTGCGAGTTCATCGTTGCTTTGGTCTTGACGTTGAGATTTCGCCTGGGCTATGGCCTGGAATGGCAGCAGGCTGCCTGGAGCGGACTGTTCCATTCAGTTTCGGCGTTTAACAACGCCGGCTTCTCGATCCATGCGGACAGCGTCATGCGCTACGCTCCTGATGCGCTAGTCCTCCTTCCGCTGATGCTGGCAATCTTTATTGGGGGTATCGGATTTCCCGTGTTGATGGACCTGCGGGACAAAACGCGATCGCCGCGTAGCTGGTCGCTGCATACAAAGCTGACCCTGGCCGTGACCGGTTTCTTGCTGGCCCTGGGCTTTCTCGGCATCCTGATTTTCGAGTGGCATAACGCAAAGACCCTGGGCGCAATGGCGCTTCCCGAGAAAATCCTGTCGGCGGCGTTCACGTCGGTCTCGGCGAGAACTGCCGGGTTCAACACCATTGATCTTGCCGTTGCCAGCAGAGAAACCTGGTCACTGCACTATCTGCTCATGTTCGTAGGGGCCGGTAGCGCCGGGACCGCCGGTGGCGTCAAGGTAGGCACGGTCGCCATTCTGTTCTTGCTGGTCCTGGCAGAGATCCGGGGCCATCCCGACAGCGAAGCGTTTGGTCGGCGTGTCGGCGGGGCCGCCCAGCGCCAGGCAGTCACGGTCCTGGTACTCGGAAGCGCGACGGTCATATTGGGCACTACAATATTGCTATCGGTGAGTGACGCCACGACTGATCGGGTCATTTTCGAAGTGATTTCTGCCTTCGGGACGGTGGGACTATCGACCGGAATCACAGCCGATCTGCCGGCGGCAGGGCAGTTTGTACTTGTTGCATTAATGTATTTAGGCCGCATAGGAACCATCACCTTAGCGACATCACTCATACTCGGTGAGCGGCGTATGCCGTATCGCTATCCAGAGGAGCATCCAATTGTTGGGTAGAATTTTCACAGAGCAGTTTGCGTTTTCGGCAAGCGACAGTGTCCTGGTTATCGGCTTGGGCCGGTTCGGTAGCGCAGTTGCCCAGTCGTTGGTCCGGCTGGGCCATGACGTCATGGGCGTGGACAACAATAGCGAGCGCGTCCAGACCTGGGCAGACAAGCTGACCCACGCAGTGCAGGCCGATTCCACCAAAGAGAGCGTGATGCTCCAGCTTGGTGCGGCCGACTTTTCGCATGCGATTGTCGCCATCGGTACCGATATTGCGTCAAGTCTATTGACCCTGATGGTGCTGACCGAACTGGGGATCAAGGACATATGGGTCAAGGCACTCGACCACGACCACGGTCAGTTGGCGAAAAAGATGGGGGCCCATCACGTCGTCATGCCAGAGGCAGACATGGGCGAACGCGTGGCCCACCTGGTGACGGGACGTCTGATCGACTTCCTGGAGTTTGACGATGGCTTTGCCATCGCGAAGATTCACGCTCCCACCCTCACGCACAATAAAACGTTGACCGAGTCACGGGTGCGCGAGCAGTTTGGCGTAACCGTGGTAGGCGTTAAGCGTGCCAATACAGACTTCCAGCACGCCACCCCCGAAACATCCGTAGAACCTGCGGATCTGCTCATTGTTTCTGGTCCCACACGCAAGATCGAGTTGTTTGCAAGTGCTACAAAAGTAAAAAAATAGCCGGCTTCAGTGTCAAGACCAAGGCTGACCGGCATCCGTTCCGGCAGCGCTTGGCTTGGGGCTTGAAGGTGCGGGCGACTGTCACCTCAGCGCAAACCTGCTTATCTCGCCAGCGCGATCTTTCTGAAAGGGTCGAGCCGATGTGGCGCGCCGCGGTACATCACCCGCACAAGCCCGATCCGTAAAAGCACCCTTCCCGTCGGCGCCTGTGCACTTGACGATCCCGGCAACTGCGGATGCGGATGCACGAAGCAAAACGGAAAATGCGGCGATACCAGGAATCTTTACGATCTGGCCGCAGCATTGGCCCGTGCGGTGTGCGCTTTCCTGTAGCTGTCGATCAGACGTTCGTGCTTATCGAGCCCTTCCAGTTTCATACTCGTCGGCGTCAAACCGAAGAAACGCACACTGCCGTCCACCGACCCCATGACCGCGTCCATCCGGGCGTCGCCAAACATCCGGCGGAAATTGACCGCGTAATCGTCCATTTCCAGGTCCTCATCGAGCAGCACCTCAAGCACGACATGCAAGGCCTGGTAAAACAATCCCCGTTCGACCGTGTTGTCGTTGTACTGCAGGAAGGCTTCCACCAGCTCCTTCGTCTCCTCAAACTGCTGTAAGGCGAGATGAATCAGCAGCTTCAACTCCAGCGTCGTCAGCTGTCCCCAGACCGTATTTTCGTCGAATTCGATCCCGATCAGGGTAGCGATGTCGGCGTATTCGTCAAGCTCGCTGTTCTCCAAGCGCTCGAGCAGTGATTCGAGGCTGGCATCGTCGAGGCGATGCAGGTTCAAGATATCGGCGCGGAACAACAGCGCCTTGTTCGTGTTATCCCAGATCAAATCTTCCACGGGGTAGACTTCCGAATAACCCGGCACCAGAATGCGGCAGGCAGCGGCACCTAAATTCTCGTACACCGCCATGTACACCTCTTTACCCATGCCTTCGAGAATGCCGAACAGGGTCGCTGCCTCCTCGGCATTGGCGTTCTGACCCGGGCTGCAAAAATCCCACTCAACAAAATCATGATCGGCCTTGGCACTGAAAAAGCGCCACGACACGATACCGCTCGAATCGATGAAGTGTTCAACGAAATTATTGGGCTCAGTGACGGCGTTACTGACGAAGGTAGGTCGAGGCAGATCGTTCAAACCTTCAAAACTGCGACCCTGCAGCAATTCCGTCAGACTGCGTTCCAGCGCCACCTCGAAGCTCGGATGCGCGCCGAACGAGGCAAACACACCGCCCGTGCGCGGGTTCATCAAGGTGACGCACATCACCGGATACGCCCCGCCCAGCGACGCATCCTTCACCAGCACCGGAAAGCCCTGCTCTTCCAACCCCTGGATGCCGGCCAGAATGCCGGGGTATTTCGCCAGCACCTCGTGCGGCACATCGGGCAAGGCGATTTCACCTTCCAGGATGTCGCGTTTGACCGCCCGTTCGAAAATCTCCGACAGGCATTGCACCTGCGCTTCGGCCAGCGTATTACCGGCGCTCATGCCATTGCTGACATAGAGGTTTTCGATCAGGTTGGATGGAAAATAGACCACCTTGCCGTCCGACTTGCGCACGTACGGCAGCGAACAGATACCGCGCTGCACATTGCCGGAGTTGGTGTCGATCAGATGCGAGCCACGCAGCTCGCCATCGGGATTGTAAATTTGCAGACAGTACTCGTCCAGGATGTCGGCCGGCAGCGCATCTTTGCGGCCAGGCTTGAACCAGCGCTCGTCGGGGTAATGTACGAACGCCGCGTTGGCGATGTCTTCGCCCCAGAACGTACCGCCATAGAAATGATTGAAATTCAATCGCTCGATAAACTCGCCCAAGGCCGACGCCAGCGCGCTTTCCTTGGTCGATCCCTTGCCGTTGGTAAAACACATCGGCGAGTGCGCATCGCGGATATGCAGCGACCACACATTGGGAACGATATTGCGCCATGAAGCGATTTCAATCTTCATGCCCAAACCGGCCAACACGCCGGACATATTGGCGATGGTTTGCTCCAGCGGCAGGTCCTTGCCCGCAATATAGGTGCTCGCCTCGGACGCCGGTTTCAAGGTCAGCAACGCCTGCGCATCGGCGTCCAGATTATCCACCTCGTTGATCACAAACTCGGGCCCGGCCTGTACCACTTTTTTCACCGTACAACGCTCGATGGAGCGAAGGATACCCTGGCGGTCTTTATCAGAGATATCCGCCGGCAACTCGACATCGATCTTGAAGATCTGCTGGTAACGGTTTTCCGGATCGACAATATTGTTCTGCGACAGGCGAATATTATCGGTAGGAATATTGCGCGTTACACAATACAACTTCACGAAGTAAGCTGCGCACAAAGCCGATGAGGCCAGGAAGTAATCGAACGGACCAGGCGCGGAGCCGTCGCCCTTGTAGCGCACAGGCTGGTCGGCGACCACTGTGAAATCATCGAACTTGGCCTCAAGACGAAGCTTATCGAGAAAGTTGACCTTAATTTCCATGGGGAATTCTAATGAGTGTGCAAAATGGCGGAGTCGACATTATCGTCGCTTTTGCCCTCCCAGCATAGCTGGAGGCGGGAGTAATCAAGGCAGCCGCGCTAACACCCGGGCAAGCGCCTTCCGTCGGGGAACACTTCTGTACGGAGTCAAGCTCATTGCCGTCTCGGAGTACGGCATCACGCCCTGCCGTCAAGCTCCGGGCGTCAAGCATTTGCCAAGGTCGGTGCTCAGAGCGCTGTGCTTGGCTCTATACACCGTTCAGCGCAAAAACTTGCTGCGGTCTGTGTTGTCGGCTGCATCACGCAAGCGCTTCATTTCCTGCACCCCCTGCCACTCGGCGCTGCCCTTGGACGTGTATGCCGCGATCGCCTGGTCGAGGGCTGCGACATAGACGCCCACATCCTTTCGGAAGACCGCGACCTTGTCTGACGGAAAATGTTCCGACTCCAGGCGCGCGGCGTTGTTAAGTAGCGTAGCGCGCACACGGCCAAAATACGTGCTTCGCAGTTCCGCCGACTCGAACGTGATACCTGAAAAGGATGGTGTAGCAGGCTGCGAAAGGAAAGGCCCAAGGTCTGCCGCCTGAGCGCCGTGCGTTGCGAAGCCCGGCATCGGCAGCAGCGGCACTGTCGCCGGTGCCTGCATAGCCGTCTGTGCCGCCGTCACCGGCGACGCTGGGCGCTCCCGGGCCTGCGCGCGCAGCGCCTGGTCGAGCCGCGCCTGCCGCGCCTGCGCATTGGCAGCATCCCGCTCGGCGGCCGCATGGTCGTTCTCCGCGGCCGCCTGCCGCTCCAGCGCGGCGAGCAGGCGGCCGAGCTTGTCGCGCTCGACGACGATCTCCTGCGGGGCTTGCCGGGAGTCCGTTCCTCCTTTCGCCTCGATTTGCGCGATCAGTGCGCGCACCCGATCCGCAAGCTCGGCGGTGGTCAGCGGAACCGGGGTCGTGGCGCGACGCACGTCGCTTTCGAGCAGCATGATATCCTCGTCGTCCAAGCCATATTCCACCAGCTTCGCGTGTGACGGCAATTGGTTGTTGTGTTCCCGGATGTAGCGGCTTAGTTCGGCCGAGCGCGCGGCGACGCGCGCCGATTCCCAGCCCATTTGCATCGCTGCGGTCCAGCCCTGGATGGTCCACGCAAGCACCGTCCCGCCGCCGCCCGTAAGCTCATCCGTAAAGTGCAGCCCCTGCGCCGCGATGTCGACCAGCGCAACGCCGACGGTGCCCACGCCCATGACGATGTCGCCGTGCCCGATGTCCTTGACGCCCGTGATGACGTCGGGCACGGAGAAGGCGGCGCCGACGACCGGGATCGCGGCATTGGCAAGGCGTCTGCCCGTCGCCCTCATCGCCATCGCCGAGAACGCCTCCGCTGCCGCCTTCCACGCCTGCTTGCCTTCGACGCGCACAAGTTGCGTCGCCACGCCCTCCCCCAAGCCTTCGAGCATCGCCTTGGCGGCACTGGCCTCCTCGCGCGCCGCGAGGGTTGTTGCCGCAGCCGCTTCCAGGCCAGGGGCGACGTTTGGCGTGGGCTTGACGCCCGGCGGCGTGGGACCCTGGTTCTGCGCCAGCGCAAGCCGCACGCGCGTGTGTTCGCCGCGCGTCATCAGCGACGCCATGTGGTCCGGCGGCGGCGTGCGCGGCTCGAACGGTACTTCGGACTGCAGCAGCGCATCCTTGTAGGCGGTCTTGGCGGCGACCGGCAGGTCGGGATTGACCTTGCTCATGCGCATGGGCGTGACCGTCCTCAGGCTACCGGCGGCGGTGAAGTCCTTCCATTCTTTCAGCAGCGGCGAGCAGGTGCCGGGGCATGGATCCTGGTCGATCATCAGCACCGTGTAGTTGACCTGCGCGCCGGAGGCGATCATCGCGCGGATCTCCGCCTCGACCAGCTGTTCGGCATGGGCGACGCCGCGCGCATTCATCCTCTCGATGGTGGCGATGCGCTTGCCCTCGCGGTCAAACACCGCCGCGACCGCGCCGACGCGCGTGCGAAAACCACTGGCGCTCATCGCCTCCTCGGCGCTCCGCTGGGCGTTCAAACGGCCGAACAGTTCCCGCGCAAGCTCTTCGTTGTAGGGCGAGACATAAGGCGTGTCCTGACGCGCGATCGAGCGCGCGGCACCCGCCCCCTGCTGAATGACGTGCGCCAGCTCGTGCGCGAGCAGCCGTTTGCCATCGCCTGTCGCGGGCGCATATTCGCCCGCGCCAAACACGATATCACTGCCGAAGGTGTAGGCGCGCGCCTGTACGCCGCGCGCCGCGCTCGCAGCCTCGCTGCCGGCGTGTATCCGCACCTGGCCGAAATCGTGCCCGAAGCGTGGTTCGAAATAGGAGCGCACCTCCTGCGACAGCGGTGCGCCGCCGCTGGACGCGGCGTCCACGGCACCGCCGGTATCGAGCCCGGCATCCGACTGCGCGGACGGCGCTTGCCTGGGCTGGATCGTCTTTCCATGCTCCTGGCCTGAGCGTGCCGGTGCCGCACTATGCATCACCTTGTGCGCGACCTCGTCTGCCTCGCGCTCGGAGGCGTCTCCCCGAGAGCTGACAGTTGACTTTCGTTGAATCGGGCGCGCTGTGAAGGAAGAAGCAGCGGAAGTGCAGCGCGGGCAAGCACCGCCGCAGGCGCACGCCGGCGTATGCGGAACGGCGCCAGGCACTGCATGCGATAGCCCGGCCTGAGGTCGCGGCTGATGCCGTGAACCCTGCGCGCCGGCTTGATTTCGGCTGCCGGGCGGAATCTTGGCGGACTGGGCGGCTCTCACGGGCGGCTCCTTTCAAGGTTGACATCGCAGCGCTGGCAGGCCTGGCTTTTGGCCCGCCCGAATTGCCGTACCGATGGCTTTGAACGGCAGCGCGTTGCCTGCCGCTTTGAGTAACCATGCCATCGTTTCCATCTTCACCCCAAGGCGCCCACCGGGAATTGACGATTTTAGTTCACAACTTTCGGCATGATCAGGTTTGCTTCAAATTTCCATGACCACATCCGCCAATGACCAAAAACGCAACACGATCACATCAACGACTGGCGATGCTTGCCAAGTGTTCGCCGGCGCCGGCTGGTACGGTGCCGCCGGCAAGGGGGCCGCCGGCGGGTAGCCGACCGTCTTGCTGTCATTGCCGCCCGCGCGGGAGAGCCATACGATCCGGGTGGCGATTTTTGCAGCGTTGCTAGTGCAATAACTTAGCACTGGTGTTACGATCTGTACATGGGTAATTGCTGCGCTGCGCCAACTACAGTCGATCGCAATGCGTCGGTACATATGGCGGCTTCACCACAATCCAATCGACTGCGAAAGGAACGTGCATGGTTGCTTTGACGGTCCGTCTGTTTGGCCGCTTCGGCATTTTTTGTGGAGATCAGGCGAACCCCGCCTTGAACAATCGGGCAGCGCGCGAACTGCTCTGCTATCTGGTTCTGCATCGTAACCATCCGCAGCGGCGCGAGACGCTCGCCGACTTGTTCTGGGAAGACTCGCCCCCTGAGCAGGCGAGAAAGTACCTGCGTCAGGCCTTGTGGCGAATTCAATCCGCTTTGCGTCCCGTCGCCGATTGCGGTGGCGTACAGGCCCTTGAGGTCGATCCTGAATGGATCCAGTTGAACAGCTGCGAC
The DNA here is from genome assembly GCF_030846495.1 of Massilia scottii. NCBI lineage: Bacteria > Pseudomonadati > Pseudomonadota > Betaproteobacteria > Burkholderiales > Oxalobacteraceae > Massilia > Massilia scottii. The sequence goes on from NZ_JAVCWM010000001.1 coordinate 444,009, forward strand.
CAGCTGCAGGTGGACGTGGCCCAGTTCGAGGAGGCGATGCGTTGCTGTCACGGCATTCCTGGCGCTCAACTCGACGACATCGCCAGGCGTCGCCTGGAGGATGCGGTCGGCTTATACCGTGGCGACCTGCTGGAAGGCTGGTACCAGGACTGGTGCGTGGTCGAACGGGAGCGATTCCAGAACGAATTGCTCGACGCACTCGAAAAGCTGGTTTGCTGGTGCGAGTCGCGCCACGACAGCGAGCGCGGACTGGCCCATGCCAAACGCATGCTTGCGCTCGATCCCGCGCGCGAGCAAGTGTACCGCCACATGATGCAGCTGCACGTGCTGGCAGGCAATCGCACCCAGGCGCTGCGTGAGTTCCAGCGTTGCGAACGCGTGCTCATGCAGGAGTTGGGCGTGAACCCATCGCAGCAGACCCGCGCACTATACGAGTCGATCCGCGATGGCCGCGCCGCCAGCCCCGGGCCCGATTCGGGCGTGAGCTGGGCGCCTGCCAGCGCATCCGGATCTCCGCTCGAGCCGCTACCGGCGCTCGACGAACTGCTCAAGCGTGCGCTGCACCTGTTCGCCGGGATCGAGACCCGCTTTCGGCAGGACATCGCGGCCGCCGCGGGCCGCCCCATCGAACCCGACTGAATAAGTACGCACAGCCCGGTGACGGCGCGACAGACGCCGACGAGACGCCGCTGCGACCCCCGCTTCGGTCGCAACTTCGATGATGTGCTCATCCACACGGGCCCGCAGGCCGACGCGGCAGCGGCCAGCGTCCAGGCGCGCGCCTTCACGGTGGGACGCCACGTGGTGTTTGCGGACGATCAGTACCAGCCCGCGACGAACGACGGGCGGCGGCTGCTCGCGCACGAGCTCAGCCATGTTGTCCAGCAGGGCGGCGAACGGCCGCTCGGGCACGGCGCAGCGGTGCCGGGCCTGCAACGCCAGGCCGATCCGGCGCCTGCGACGCGCCCGGGCTTGCTGCGGGGGACGCCGGTTCGAGGCAGCTGCAGCCTCGCCTCCGGGGCCTTCGCATGGGCGATTGTTCCGGGCAGCGGAAGCCTGGGTGCGTGCTTCAGGGTCCAGATCGTGTTCTTTCCGGGCAGGATAGATGTGTTACGCGCAGGCACTGGTTTCTTGAGTCCGTCGGTCGGGGCGAGATGGGTGCCGGACGCACGACCGGTCGCTCTCGTCCAAACCGTCGCGGCGCTCCAGGGCGGCTTCGGCCAGCAGCCTGCCGTCGATGCAACGTCCCGAAACACCGCCCCCTATTACGGGGCGCGCTGGGACAGCGCCGGCAGCGCGTGGGCCGATGAGCCGACGGCGACCCAGGATGGATGCCCCTCTCTTCCCGAAGCCGTCGCCAGCAGCGGCTACTCCGGCGGCAGCCGCTTTTCGCGCGCGGGCTCGTATGGCGCGGTGATCAACGACAGCCCGATGACAAACGTCGGCGAGCGCAAGGACTTCCAGACCACCGCCGTGGTCATGCAATCGGCTCAGCCGCTCGGGAGCCTCGCCTGGTCCGTCATGCATGACGGGACGAGCGCCGTGGTCGGTAGCGTCACCTGCCACGATAATCCGCAGCGCAACGTGCCCTTCGGCACGCCGGGGCATCACGAAATGCTGGACGACTTCTATCGATCGTCACCCCGCTCGGTCGTCGACGGATTCGCGAGCGATCCGGCCAGCCTGGCGCGGCACAGCGCCGCCCTGGCGACGCGGACGGTCAATACGGCCCAGCTTGAGCTGGCCCGTGCGTATCAGGTCGAAGCGAAGCGGGTGGCCGCCAAGTATGGCGATGGCCATCCGCTGGCGCGGGCCCTGGCCGCGCGGGCCCAGGCCGGGGCGCAGGTCAGCCGGGTCCTGGCGCCGATAGCCGAAGTGCTGACCGTGAACCCGCCGGACTCGCCGCGCGAGGGAGCGACGCTGTCCGGGAGGGTCGTCAACGATCGGGGCCTTGGCTTGGGCGACCACACGATCGAGCTGCTGCGTGCCAACGCCACGCCGGTGGAAACGGTGGGCCGCACCGACGCTTCGGGCTACTTCAGCGCCGGCTACGATGCCCGCCACACCGCGCTGCTGCAAAAAGAGGGCAAGCTATATGCGCGCGTGCTCGACCAGTCCGGCCGCGAAGTGCTGCGCGACCAGGTCGCCCTCGAATTCGGACCCGGAGCGCAGTTGCAGCTCACCTTGGTGGTGCCGGTGCGGGCGGTGCCCCGGTCGGTGGCCGTGACCGGTGCGCTCATCTATGCCGCACAGGCGCCTCTGGCGCACACACCGGCTGCCGTGCCGCGCACACCGCTCGACAAGCTCGGACTCGATGACGCAACCCATCAACAGCTGTGGACAGGTGGCGTCAATGACGTCGAGGCCATCCTCGAAGCGGCGCCCGAAAAGCTCACAGCCTTGGCCGGCGGCGAGGAGAAGGCGCGCGCGCTGACCGATGCGGCGCGCCAGCTGCTGGCAGGTGCATCCGGGCCGGTCGCCGTCGGCGCGTCCACGCCCAGGAAGAACACCACCAGGAAACCGAAATGAGTCTTGAGGACGGTGCCTCCTCGGAGCGTCGATGGCGCCAGCGCAGGTCAAGGATCGAGGGCATGCATGATCGCCGTCGACGGTTCGGATTGGCATGACAGGCGTGAGCACAGTGCCATACCAAAGGAAGGTAATGGGAAGTTCGCCTCTCGCGCAGGTCGAGAGCACTCAGCGGCAGCGAGGAAAAGCAAGGTTTCACGCCTATCAGCCGACGCCAGGTGTATTTTCAAACGTACATATTTTTTACGGCAGTGTGGCGTCACCCGCTGCAACATCGACGTGAAGTGACAATTTTCAGAGATGGGCCACGAATGAACAGCGCAACGCTTGTCAACCTGCTTGGGTCGTCGCCGCAATTCCTGCTGGCGTGTTCACACATCAAGAAAGTTTCACGGGTCGATGCCACCGTCTATATCGAAGGGGAAACGGGCACCGGCAAGGAGCTGGCGGCCAGGGCAATCCACTACCAGGGCTTGCGCTGCGACGGGCCCTTCGTGCCCGTCAATTGCGGTGCCCTGCCCGAAACCTTGATCGAAAGCGAATTGTTCGGTCACGAGCGCGGCGCCTTCACCGATGCGAAAGTGGCCTCGCCCGGCTTGGTGAGCGAGGCCCATTGCGGCACCCTGTTCCTCGACGAGGTCGATGCGCTCAGCATGAAGGCCCAGGCATCCCTGCTGCGTTTCTTGCAGGACCGCAGCTATCGCCGGGTGGGCGGCGGCGCCACGCGCCAGGCCGACGTGCGCGTCATTGCCGCCAGCAATGCCAACATCCACGAGATGGTCGAGCAACGGCGCTTTCGGCGCGACCTGCTCTACCGCCTTAACGTGCTGTCCCTGCGCATGCCCGCTCTGCGCGAGCGCGGCGACGATGCAATCGAACTGGCGCAGGCTTTCCTGGCACGCTTCAATCATCAATACCGGTTGGCGCCCAAATACTTGCATGCCGATTCGATCGCATTCATTGCAGAATATTCCTGGCCGGGCAATGTGCGGGAGCTGGAGAACGTGATTCATCGCGAGTTCCTGATGTCGGAACACAGCGAGCTGCGCTTCCAAGGAACGCTGCCACATCTCGACGTCCCAGCCGGCGGCGACGACACCTCCTTCAAGTCGGCCAAGGCACGCGCGGTCGCCGATTTCGAACGGCGCTATGTGGGCGAGGTATTGCAGCGCGCCAATGGCAACATCTCGCGTGCCGCGCGCATTGCCGGTCAGGATCGCAGCGCTTTTGGCAAGCTCGCGCGCAAGCACGGGCTAAGACCATCGGTCTGTGTGACTGCCCTCGAAGCCGCCGATTAGGTCCGCTAACCCGACATTCACGTGACTATCGATCGACAACTCGTCATTTTCGTTGCGGCCCATATCCGCGACTATTTGTCACGTCGCCCCCTTGCCAGCGACACGGCAGAGGGCATCCACCAGTGGTGGATCTGCTGGCTCACGACCCCGGAGGCCATCTCGGTAACAATGGCCGCGCTTGAACTACTGGAAACCGATGGTCTTCTCGAGCGGCGCAAATCCGGCACCCGCATATTGTGGCGTCGCAGCCAGCCTCCGTTCGGTCGAGGACACACCTTTGACGGCTCGTTCCGCCGTTGTTAGCCAGCGGGAGTGGCCTGGCGCGAAGGGTACAGCGAGTAGCCGCCCTTGCCCATCGCCGGATCGATCGAGCGCACAGCTTCTGCCCGCCGTCGCGGCAGCGATGACAGAGCGCTTACTGTGCCGGAATACGCCTTGCAAGCGCCTATCCCCGCGCAGGGCAACGTGCCGCGACCAGCGCTGTGGTCCGGCTCGGCATGGGGTGATTTCATCCCGCTCGGGAAAAAATTCACCACGCGGGCCCTCGTGTGGCACTGCGGGCTCGAAGCAGAGATAGCGGCCAGCGGGCCGAGGATATCTTGTCCTGGTTGCCCCGCACGCGCTTTTTTCGATTCCCTTCTCAATCAATGTCATCGCCGCAGGTTCTCAGCTGGCACGGATATTGATACAGATAAGGAAGATGGCCCTGAAGGAACGACCAAGCGGCCCCAAGGCGCTCGTAATGACAGGCCCGTTAATCTGTCATTGGATATGTGCTTCATTGATGCACGCGTAGCGCATGCCGGGAAGAATAATGTGGGGATATCACAGGTAACTGTTGCGCGTATGTCCTGCTAAGGAGGTTTCGAGATGATGTCGGATCGTAATTTCAGCTATGCAATGGGGGCCGTCGATGCTGGCGCGGCCGGTTTGTCGATGCTTGCCACCCAGTACAGTGGAACCACCGCCGCCAGGTTGGGCATCAGCAGTGGCGCGTTATGGACAGGTAGCATCCTGAACGAGCGAACCAATCGAGAGGAGAAAACCGGTCAGAGATATTTGCAAAGGGGTATAAACGCCTTGAATTTCGCTGCAGGCGCTTCCAACACGTTTGGTACGGTGGAGGCCAGCACTGGCGCGAATTTCGTTTCGGGAGCAGCCTGGATGGTGGGCGCGGGGCTTACCGCATTCCAGGGCGCCCAGAAAGCTTGGTATTCCACTGGAAAAAAGCGCCTCAGCGGCGGGCTCAAGGCCCTTGGCGGCGTAGCGAATGCAGCAGCCGCAGGGTTCAGCGTCGCCGCTACTCGCGCGCAGTTGGCGGGGAAGGACGCGGATGCTACGAACAATGCCGTTATCTCTTCCTGGCTCTGGATGGGCGGCGCAATCCTAGGGGGGGCGTCGACCTGGGTTGAGCCTGATCCCCTCCCCGCGGTGGACGCCCAGCCGGATTTATCTCGCGCCTCATCCGGGCCGAGTTCCCCGTCCGCATCGGATTTTTCAGGCTCGTTCTTGTCCAATTCGAGCGCGCCCCGCCCATCAGCAGACCCTCATTCCCTCGCCGAGCCGCTGCTTGCGAATCCTAAGCAGAAATACGGAAATTATAGTTTGGTGCGCCCGCGTCCGGCATCCCAAGACCAATCGGATTCTTCCAGCTCGATCTCGTCCAATTCGAGCGTCCACCGCTCATCACCCTCCACGTCAAAGCCGTTTCCCGCGATAGTCTCAGCACGGCATGGCTCCCAACCTTCGCCCGATCCCCAGGCGCGCCGTTCATCAACCGCAGGATCAGTGCTCCCGGCCATCGTTGGATCGCAGCCTGTACGCTCTCGTTCCTCCAGTTTAATTGAGCAAAGCAGAAGTGCATCCCCCAACTCGGGTCGCTCGCGTTCGGCATCGCCAGACCAGCAATCGCAGTCTTCCATGGACGCTCCGCCGGGCTCATCTCGATCCCCGTTCAAACACGGGTCGGATTTCCCGACCTCCATATTGCAGCACCCACCCTCGGTTTCCCTCAGTTCGCCGGCGCACGCCCACATGGTCGTAGGGCAGCCGTTTCCTCCAATAGCCGCCGTCCGGCAAGCGCGCTCAACTTCCACCAGCCAGCGGGCGCCCGGCCTGGCTGTGGCGCTGCAGCCGTCCCTGCGTTCGCGGAGTAAAAGTTTTCCAACTTAAAAAAATAGTGCGACGTCGAGCGCGCTGGATCAGGCAGCTTCGAAGCCAGTTACCCCGGCGCGTAGGGCACCAGCAGTTCGCAGCACGCACCCTGCGCGGCTAGTCAACCCCTTGGGCAACGGTTCTGGCTATGGCCCGGCGGACCATTACTTGGGCGAGGCCGCACAGTCTTGTCAACGCTATGCAGCCATTTCGGCGGTCAAATCTTACCCAGCAGTGGGTAATTTTTTGCTCATTAAAACGCGCAGTATGGGCCTCCTCCACTGCGAGCGCCAAGGCGCGGGTAGGCGCCATGACTGGCATGAAATATGCGAACACATCCAGACAATCCGGACCAGCATCTGCAGCAACTGCACGCGGCTATTAACTAACCCGCGATTTTCACGACCAACCGAGGGGTGCAAAAAAAGTGAAACCTCAAACTGGACTTCATTTGTTCTGGATCGCAAAAAAGCAACGTTTACAAAGTGTGAACTTACGAAACCTACTTTCCTGGGCGACACTCATAATCCCAACCGCACAGCGGCAACCGTCGCGCAAGGCAGTCCGCCGCGACAACTCTCAGGGACAGAACGAATGAATAGCCCATCGCGTGTCAACCTACTCGGATCGTCGCCGCAATTCCATTTGGCGTGTGCACAGATCAAGAAGATTTCACGGGTCGACGTCACCGTCTATATCGACGGTGAGACGGGCACTGGCAAGGAACTTGCGGCCAGGGCGATCCATTACCAGGGCTTGCGCTGCGACGGCCCTTTTGTTCCGGTTAATTGTGGCGCCTTGCCGGAAACGCTGATAGAAAGCGAACTGTTCGGACACGAGCGTGGGGCGTTCACCGACGCCAAGGTTGCCTCGCCCGGCTTGGTCAGCGAAGCCAATGGCGGCACGCTGTTCCTCGATGAAGTCGACGCGCTCAGCATGAAAGCACAGGCTTCCCTGCTGCGTTTCTTGCAAGACCGCAGCTACCGCAGGGTCGGCGGCGGTACCCCGCGCCATGCCGACGTGCGTGTCATCGCTGCCAGCAATGCCAACATCCACGAGTTGGTCGAGCAACGGCGCTTTCGGCGCGACCTGTTCTACCGCCTCAATGTGCTGACCTTGCACATGCCCGCCCTGCGCGAACGGGGTGGAGATTCGGTCGAGCTGGCGCAAGCATTCCTGGCACGTTTCAATCATCAATACGGGATGGCCCCCAAACGCTTGCACGCCGATGCGGTCGCATTCATCGCCGAGTATCCCTGGCCGGGCAACGTGCGCGAACTAGAGAATGTCATTCATCGCGAGTTCCTGATGTCGGAAGACAGCGAGCTGCGCTTTCCAGGCAAGGTGTCTCATCTCGACGTCAAGACCGGCGGCGAGGGCACCTCCTTCAAGGCAGCCAAGGCACGCGCGGTCGCCGATTTCGAACGGCGCTACGTGGGCGAGCTGTTGCAGCGGACCGATGGCAATATCACGCGCGCCGCGCGCATTGCCGGCCAGGATCGCAGCGCTTTTGGCAAGCTCGTGCGCAAACACGGTCTGGCACAATCGGCATGCGTGTCCGACCTCGAAGCCGGCTAAGCACCATGCTGACCCTGCATTCGCCGCGCCATGGATAAGCAACTCGTCATCGCTGTTGCCGCGCAGATCCGCGATTATCTGTCGCGTCGCCCCCATGCCAGCGACACGGCAGAGGGCATCCATCAATGGTGGATCTGTTGGGACACCACCCCGGAAGCGATCTCGGTCACGATAGCCGCGCTGGAACATCTGGAATCCAAAGATCTTATTGCGCAATGGAAATCCGGTAACCGCATGATATGGCGCCGCAGCGTAACGCGGCAGTCGAATGGCCCTGCCTTGCCAGATCGCATGAAAACCATGGGGGAAATATGAGCTCATCGTCTGGCAGCAATGGAAACAGTGGCAGGAAGCCATATACAACTTGGGCGCCCCCAAAGTTAGACAGCTTTGCGGCTGCCCAAGAACTGAGCCGAACGAAAGCAAAAGAACGCTGGGAAGCAAGCAACGCTGCCAATAAAGCGGGAAACACCGAGGAAGGGGGACGCAACGCTGCCTTTGCAACGGGATACGAGGTGGAAGCAGATGTCACCAGTCGCATATCAAGCTTCGGCCCTCCGGGATTCACTCATGTCGCAAGCCAGGTGCAGTTTCGGGGTGCGCTCCCCAGCCAGGCGATCGTCAATGGCTACCGCATTGCATATCGCGAAGCGGACCATATCGTGGAGTCCGCTTCTGAGCAACTCCATATGAATGAAATAAAGACTGCAAAGATTACTGATAGTGCCTTAGACCAGCTGATCGATTTGAGTATGGCCACGACATACAATGATAGGAATTTGCACAGCTTAACCGTGCTCTTTGGGGCCGGGAGCCAAAATGCCGAGTTGGATAAACTGGATCTTGTCCACAGGTATTCGCAGACACATGGGGGAGTTCCCGTCCTGGTTCGAACCAATTCGATGAGGAGTTTGCCAGGAGCGCTTACGGTCCCCGATGCGCTTAAATGGAGGGCGGGCCGCTACCCGGGAAGCCCCCATGCCGGAATGGCAGCGCGAACGTCGCCGCAGGTCGAAAAAAATACAGGATATGATAGATTAGAAAAGCACGTAAAGGAAATAAGCGACGCCGAATTTGCGAGGAAGTACCACGCAGAAAGAGGCTTTCAAGCTACATCTACAGCCGCCAACATGAACACGGGCGCCCAGCGGCCCACAGCTGCTACGAAGCCCGGGCATGCCCCCCCAGTGCAACATCCCCACGCCCCGTTATATTACGCTGCCGCGTCAGGGCTGCCCCCGCCTGGCAATGCCCAGGCCCACAACAGAGTGGAAAAGCCTTCAGCCGCAGGCACAGAAGAGCGGCGCGACCACCACGCCCAACTGGCACAATTTGCAGCCGAAGGGCAAGCCCGAATGGCTGCCTATCAAGACGCCGTACGAAATATCCACACGCCGCTGCCGCCGCTTGATGTGGCAAGACCGCTAAGTTCTCATAACCCCCAGTCCTTCTCTAGCAACGCCGTGACTTCAACAGGCTCTACATCGAGATTCTTGCCGAGCGACCAATTGGTTTCGCATACGCACTCGACAACGATGTCGAGCCACGTGTTATCAACACCGGCATCGTCATCATTCAGCTCCCCGCAGATGCGGTCGACCTCAGCTATCGACCTTACGCTCTCGCCCGAATCGAGGATTGCAGCGTCCTCCCCAGGCCCGCATGCGCCAAAACGAACAAATTCGCCAACCAATCCAAACAAGCGTAAGCACGTAGCGGACGACGCCGAGAGAAACGATACTGAAACGAGGACCTCTTCGTCGAGCTCGTCGTCGACCTTCGCCCCCACACATTCGCCCCAGCAGCGTACTAAATTTACCGCCAATCGATCGCCCGTCAACAATCGCGTACAGAGCAGTTCGTCATCCAGCGGAGCTGCGCCGCGCTTCCCTCCGCAAATATCGCCAATGAGGTCAACCAATCAGACGACATCTAGTACTTCCGGATTCGATGCTACGCCAAACGCCACGGCAAGGATGGGCCCATCGTCGCAGATGCGGTCGACCACAGCGACAACGCCACCATCGCACGATTTGAGCAATTCGGTGCCGAGCAAAAAGCCCCGCCAGGACAATTACAATATCGCTTTGCCCCCCCCATCGGTCACGGCGCCGCATGCGTCGCCGCACACCCCATTTGAACGATTTACACCCACCGGCAGCAACCATTCACCGGGATTGGCCAGCTTTTTCCCCAATTGGAAGTCGCCAACGCAATCTACGGCAAACCAGTCAGTTCGGAATGTAGGTGGCCGCGGGTCGGAGACCAAGCCGAAGTAAACGCACGGGGACAGAAAACAAGCGTGCCGCCGCCTCGACCGGAGTGGTCGCCGCTCGCCGATACGGTTGAATAACTTTCTGGTGCGCGCCGACCAGTTCTTCCTGGCCGCTTGCCTTATCTTGCCAGAAACACCGAAGCGAATTGTGCGGTCACGACGATGCCGCCTTCACCGATGCGAAGACGGCTTCGCTCGGTCTTGTAACCACGCTTGGTTCACCCTCTACGGCCTGCGTTCCATTTCCCCCTCCTCGTTCTATCGTTAGCGTGCTGCATCTGACGCCCCCGCTTGTTCGCGCAAGCGGTGAATTCATCTCCATGGGGCGTGAAAATCTACCCCATGCCTCGCGCTCGGTAGCAACGACGACTGCACGGAAAAAACGCAGCCAGGCGCGCCGTCGTGTGAGCAGTTTTTACCCTACGGCATCCAGGGTGATTCCATCATCTCGTTCCGAATCAAGGATTTAGCCGCACGTCCGCACCTGGCACGCTTATTGATATGAATAAGGAACACGATCCCGGCACAAGACCTGCCGGTAACAGACGAGATCGTCGGCAACCCCAACCTGGTGACGAGGAAGCGAGACTAGAGATGACTGAAAGCATACAAAAGAAACTGCTGCGGGTCCGGCCCCCGCGCGTGCGCATTACCTACGACGTCGAAACGGGTGGCGCGATGGAGAAACGCGAGCTGCCCTTCATCGTCGGCATCCTGGCCGACCTGTCCGGCGACCGCGCCGACGATGCGACCCTGCCGCCGATCAAGGAACGGCGCATGATCGACATCGACCGCGACAAGTTCAACGACGTACTCAAGTCTTGCAAGCCGCGCGTATCCCTGCTTGACGCGCTCAAGGCCGACGCCCAGCTTGGCGCGCTTCTGGCCACGCCGCAAGACCGGGCACTGACCATGCAGTCGCTGAGCGACTTCGAACCGATGCGGATCGTGCAAGCGCTGCCCTCGCTGAACGCCATGTACACGGCGCGCGGACAGATCCGCGCATTGCAGGCACGGGTGGAAGCGGACGATGCGATCGCCGCCATGGTCGACGCCTGGGTGATCGGCGACGATCCGAAAGCGCCGGACAACGACGCCAGGGTCGGCCAATTGCGCACTGAACTGATCAAGGCCCTTGCCGGCGGGGGGGCGCCGGACAAGTCGGCGCAGATGCGCGCAGTCGTACGCCTGCTCGATCAACTGGCCCCGGCATGGAACGCTGCATCGGCCATTGCGGCGGCGCCTTCCGATGCCGAATTGGCGGAACTGCGCTCGGCCGGCTTGCTGGCCCAGGGCGATGCCGCTCCGCAAGCCCGGGCACTGGCGCAGGCCCGCATCCGCGCCGCAATCATCGTGTCGGCGCTGTCGAAGGAAAATAGCCTGACCAACCGGGTCAAGGCCCAGCGTTTGCTTGGAAAGAGCGCCGAAGGCGCCGAGCCGGGAGCGTTCGACGCTAGCGATGCGGGCAAGACCCGATCGGCGGCATTGATCCCGCTCGGGGAAGAAGGACAGGACTTCGGCGTCGTCATCGCCGCCGCCAACACTGCGCAGCAGGACGATCCCGTTTGGGCCAAGGCCTTGCTGTTGCTTGGCCTCGCCGCTGTCCAGGCCGACACGATCGCCATCGTCGACTCGAAAGCGCAGCAACAAGCGGCAATGGCAGCCGACGCCCGCGACCGCATGCTCGATTTCGTCGCCTATCTCGGCGCCCAGGCCGACCAGCAAGACCTTGCCGGCGAATCCATCTTCCGCTTGATCGAAGCTTGCCTGCCCGACGAAGCCGGCAAGACGCTGCTACGCCTGCATCATCTGGCGACCCAAGTGTTGGTCCGCCTGCAGGACGCGGACGATGCCGGCAACGCGCTCCTGCAAAGCAGCGCACGGCGCGGCGGCGCCGCCGCCGCCATCGACGAGCGGGTGGTGCAGATCGACCAGATGCTGAGCACGGCGCTGTCGGGCATCATGCATGCCGAAAGCTTCCAGCGCATGGAAGCGACCTGGCGCGGACTCGGATATCTGGTCTTCAACACCGAAACGAGCACGATGTTGAAGCTGCGGGTCTTCAATGCCACCAAGGAGGAACTGCTCAAGGACATGGAGAGAGCGGTCGAGTTCGACCAGAGCGCGATCTTCAAGATGATCTACGAGCGCGAATACGGCTCCTTCGGCGGCACGCCGTATAGCCTGCTGGTGGGCGACTACCGCATCGGCAGTCTGCAGGCCGATATCGACTTTCTCAAGAAAATTTCCGAAGTGGCGGCAGCGGCGCACGCGCCCTTCCTGGCCGCCGCGTCGGAGCAATTGTTCTGCCTGCCGGCCTTTAACAGTCTCGACAAGCCGCGCGACTTGAAAAAAATTTTTGAAGGCGACGACATGGCGGCCTGGCGCGAATTTCGGGAGATGGAAGACGCGCGCTACGTCTCCCTGGTGCTGCCGCGCGTGCTGTTGCGCCTGCCTTACGGACAGCCGGAAAAACGCAACACCATTCCTTGCGACGGTTTGAATTACGAAGAGATCGTGGCAGACGCGGGCCCGATCTTGTCGCCCTCGGGCAATGTCATCTACGCCGACCCGCGCAATAACAACTTCTTATGGGGCAATCCGGCCTACATGCTGGCTGAACGCATCACGAATGCCTTCTCGCTGTACAACTGGACGGCGGCAATCCGCGGCGTCGAAGGCGGCGGACTGGTGGAAGGCCTGCCGCTGTACACCTATTCCTCCGATACCGGCATGATTGAAATGTTCTGCCCCACGGAAGTGGCCATCACGGACAGGCGCGAGAAGGAGTTGAACGACCTCGGCTTCATTTCCCTCTGCCATTGCAAGGGGGCCGGCAAGGCGGCCTTCTTCGGCGGACAAACCACCAACCAGCCGAAGAAATATTTCTCGGACGACGCCAACGCCAACGCGAGGATCTCCGCCATGCTGCCCTACATCCTGGCCGCCTCGCGCTTCGCGCACTACATCAAGGTCATCATGCGCGACAAGATCGGCAGCTTCCTGACCCGCACCAACGTCGAAGCCTATCTGAACTCGTGGATCGCCAACTATGTTTTGCTCGACGACAACGCGGCACAGGACTTGAAGGCGGCCTTTCCTTTGCGCTCTGCTTCGGTCGTCGTAACCGATGTACCCGGAGAACCCGGCGCTTATCGCGCAACGGTGTTCCTCAAGCCGCATTTTCAGCTGGAAGAGCTGACCACGTCGATCCGGCTGGTCGCCAATCTACCCAAATAATCGCGCTGCAGCACAACGACAACATCAACAGGAGAGCATATGGATCTGATCCTTTTACAGCCCGGCAGGCCGGACGTATTTGGCGGCGCGAACAATTGGAAGAACGGCGGCAGCCTGATCGACGATAAATGGCGTGCCGACGATTTGCAGCTCGGCCAGTGCATCGAGCTCATATCGATGCACCAAGGCATGAAACAGCAGATCACAACCGACGTCAGCAATTCCGCGCGCACGTCCGGCCGACCCGTCATCACCGAATTTACCTGCGTAAAGTACGTCGACAAGACCTCGGTCAAGCTCTACGACTATTGCCTGAGAGCCCTGCCGCTGGGCGCGGGGATACCCGAACCGACCAAACTATACGTGATGCGCAATTCCGGCGAAAAGACCGCCAACATCATCACCATTTCTTTGCGCGACGCCATTATCAGCGAGATCCAGCTACAGACCCACCCGGACGATATGCCGACCGAACAGTTCAAACTCAATTTCACCGAAATTCTTTGGACTTACACCGTGCAGGCGGCCGACACCACTACGCCTGGAAACTTGTCAACCGGCTGGTCGATCGCCCGCAATCGTCCCATCGGGCAGTTCACCGACTAAATCCTAACCGGAGCCACGCATGCAGTTTCTCTTCGAACGACTTGCCACCACCGTGAGCGCATCGACAGGTCGGGCCGAGCCGTTCGACCTGGCCAGCGCCGTGGCGGCGCAGATCGGTCGCCTCGTCGCCGTGCGCGCCACGGCGCCCGGCGACGAAATCGACCTGCTCAATTTCGGCATGCCGCAAGTGGTCGAGCTGGCGCACTCCAGCCGCACGCAACTGGAACGTTACGCGTGGCACCTGACGCGTCTGATTGCGCATTTCGAGCCGCGCCTGACGCATCCCGCTGTCAGTCTGGAACCCCGGCGCGATAGCTTGCAGCCCTATCGCCTGGTGGTCAGCGGCACGCTCGATAGCGCGCCCGACACCCACACCTTCCGTTTCGACTTGCCTGCGCACTGAGGAAAGATGACCATGCAAGCGCCCCAGATCACGGGAAACAAACTGAAGAGCTTTTACGAGGCCGAGCTGTCGGCCCTGCGTACCGAAGCGGCCGCCTTCGCCACCAACCACCCGGCGGTAGCCGGTTCACTTGGGCTGGGCCGCCAGCGAGGGCCGTCCACCGACGCCCAGGTCGAAATGCTGATCCAGTCGTTCGCCTTCCTCACCGGGCGCTTGCAATACCAGCTGGAACAGGACCAGGCGGCCTTGCCGAATTCCTTGCTCAGTTTGCTTTACCCCCACCTGGAGGCGCCGCTGCCATCCATGCTGATAGCCCAGATCAGTGTCAAGCCGGACGGCGCCAATTTCGCCAAGGAGCAATTGCTGCAGCGTGGCCGCTATGTCAAGGCCGGTGCGTCGGACGAGCAAGGCCGCAAGGTCGATTGTCGCTTGCGCACCTGCTACGAGACGCCGCTGCTGCCCTTGCACGTGGCCGAAGTGCAGGCGATGCCGGCGTCGGCCTATTCTTTCCTGCGCGGCGATGGCGCGGTCCATGCGGTGATCCGGGTGCGCGTGCGCGCGGACCGGGCCGGCGCCCTGCAGGGCGCGGGACCGGCGCGTCTGCGCTTCTATATCGACAACACCGAGCAGCACGCCTATCAATTGTTCGAGGCGCTGGCGCTGAACCTGGCCGGCCTGGCCGTCTACTTTCCTCGGCCGGGCGACGGCGCGTCCTACGATGGCGCGGCCCAACTCCACCTGAAAGGGGGCGAGTCCCTGCGATGGCTGGGCATGGGCGACGATGAAGCGATGCTCGAACCGAGCCCGCATACCCATCCCGGCTACCGGCTGTTGCAGGAGTACTTCCTGTTTCCCGAAAAATTCCTGTTCTTCGACGTCGCCAACCTGTCCTTCAACTGCACCCAGGACAGCTTCGACTTGCTGTTCCTGCTGGACATGCCGATGCAGAAGACGACCCTGTTCACGCCGCAGGTGCTGCGTCTCAATTGCGTGCCACTGGTAAATCTGTTCGTTCAACGGATCGACCCGGTCGCACTCGACCACCGCCACTACGAGTATCACCTGCTTGGCGATCTGGACAACCACAGGCACTGCGAAATCTACGCCCTCAAGTCGCTCGAGTCCATCCGGCCGGACGGCAGCGTGCGCCCGATCGCCCCCTATTTCACCATGGACGAAGTCGACGCGATGGAGCAGCAGGATTACTTCTACATCCTGCGCCGGGAGGCCAGCATGGGCGCGGGCATGGCTGGCAGCGAGCTGTTCGTGTCGTTCCTGGACAGCCGCTTCGACCTGACCCAGCTCGACGACGAAACGGTGGGCGGGCGCGCCTTGTGCACCAACCGCCGCCTGCCGGAAAAGCTGATGAGCGGCGATGTCTTGCAGCTCGAAGGCGCCGGCCCGGTCGACACGATACGGGTGTTGACCAGGCCCACACCCCACCAGAGCCCGGCCCAGGTGGGCGCCCGGCCATGGGCGCTGGTGTCGCAGCTGGCGCTCAATCATTTGTCGCTGTCGGACCGTCCCGAGGCGCTGTGCGCGCTCAAGGAAATCCTGCTGCTGCACACCGGCGCGGACAAGCGGCGCAGCCTCAAGCAAATCGACGGCATCGTCCGCATGGGATGCCGCCAGATCATGCGCCATGTCGGCAGCGACGGCTGGCGCGGCTTCGTGCGTTGCATACAAGTCGATCTGGAAATGGATCGCAACCACTTCACGGACGCAAGCCCGGTACTGTTTCACAAGGTGCTGCGCCACTTTCTGACCCTCTACGCGGCGGTCAACACCGTGGTCGAAGTCTCTCTCGAAACGCAAGATATCAAAGGAAACAGAAAACAATGGCAACCCATGAGCGGCGCACGCCCCATCCTCTGATCGATACCATTGCTGAGCATTACGGCAGCTTCAACGTGTTCCAGTTGCTGCGCTTGCTCCAATGGCAGCGCCGCAGCGCACTGCCGGAGCGCCAACTGCGCTTTCGCGCCGCATTGTCGGGCGCCTTTCCAGGCCGCGAAGTGAGCGGCATGCGCTGGCGCAGGGCCGCGCCGGGGAGCGCCGCGGCCGACATCGTCGACATTGCCACGCCCAACTATTGCGTGGCCAGCGCGCTGGGGCCCTTGCCCGAACCGTATCTCGACTGGATGCGCGATTTGCGGCGCATGCGCGAACACGCCATGCCTGATTTCCTCGACCTGTTCAATCAGCGCCTCCACGTGCTGCGCCACGCGCTCAAGGCGCGCCAGACGATCGGCTTGAACCACCAGCATCCGAAAGACACGCCGCAGGCGTTCTACCTGGCCTCGCTCATTGGCATGGGCCAGGCGGCGCTGGTGCAACAACTGCCGGTGCCGGAACGGGCCTGGCTGGGCATCGCCGGCCTGTTAGCGAACAGGCGCCGCAACGCCACCACGGTCGGCCACGTGCTGGGCTTGTTCCTGGGCGTGCCGGCCGCGGTCGAACAACTGGCGGGCGCCTGGCAGCACATCGAGGCGGAAGACCGGATCGCGCTGGGCCAGCGCAACCATCGGCTCGGTGTGCATAGCCCGCTTGGCGCGCGCGTATGGGACCAGGCGGCGCGCATCCGGGTGCGCATCGCGCCGCTGCCGTATGAGCGATTTTGCAGCCTGTTGCCGGCCGACGGCGCGCACCCGCCCGGCGCCGCGTTTGAACCCTTCGCCGCCTTGCTCGGCCTGCTGCTCGACGGCGCCTGCGATTGCCAGGTGCAACTGCGCCTGCGCGCCGACGGCATGGCGCGTTCGTCCTTGCGCACCGGCGCCGGCGAGCGCGGTTTGCGCCTGGGCCGCACGGCATGGCTGAGCACTGCCCCGGCCCCAGCCGGGGACAGCGCCAAGGACAGCTGCGTCCACTATGTGGTGCGCGCATTCGAGCACGGCCAGGCACGGGGGGCGGCATGACGCTCCTGGCGAGCCCTGTCGGGCGCACCCGCATCGAGGCGATCGAGCCGGCCCCGGCCTTGTTTCTTCACTGCGCATTTTTCCTCACCGGAAGCCGCTTGCTCAGTGATGAAACATTTCGCCTTGTAAATTTTCAAGGACAGGAAAGCGCCTCCGAACCGTTCGAATTTCAGCTCGAGCTGCACGCCAACAGCGCGTCGTGGAAAGGAACGCCGCTCGTCATCGACGAGGTGATCGGACGCCCGGTGACGGTCGGCATCGCGTATCCCGAGTGCGATCCCGAGTCGGCCCCGTCGCGTACGAGCTACACGAACGCACAACTGCAAGCGCGTTTCCAGCGCGCAGTGCGAGGCGCGGGCTGCGGCAAGGAATTGTCGCTATTTAACGGCATCGTCACCGCGTTTTCGATTGATATCCCCGGCGTCTATCGCGCGACGATGAAACCGGCACTGTGGAAGCTCACGCTGGCGAACCACTACCGCGTCTTTCGCCAAAGAAATGTGCGCGACACGATCGCCGACCTGCTCGATCGATACCGGATCGCTTATTCGATGGACGCGATTTCGGGCCAGGACAATCCCGCGATCGCGCGCATCCAGGATTGGCTGCAAGCCGGGGAAACAGACTTCGATTTCCTGCGCCGCCTGATGGGAAAAGCCCATCTCTATTACTACATCGTTCACAGCGGAAATGCGCACAAGTTGGTATTTGCCAACCGTCCTGCCTATCCGCCCGTCCTGCCCGGCAATACGCCGCTGCGCTATGCCTGCACGGGTGAAGACGAGCTGGGAATGGCGCAAGCGGACGTGGTGTATCAATACAATTACCAGCAGTCGCTCGTCCCGTCCTGCGTGCGCGGCATTTTTACACGTCAGGAAGCGGCCTGGGAGGACGATGCCGTGGCCCGCTTCCAATCGTTCGTGGCCCAGGATAGGCCCGAGGACGGCGAGCGCCCGTTCAATCAATACAAGATCTACCAGTACGGCTGCAGCACCGAGGAAGTGCGCTTCCATACCGATAAGACCAGCTTGGCCATGCAGAGTTCGGCAATCCAGCTGTCCGGCTCCAGCTACTGCGCCCACTTTCGTGCGGGGCACCAGTTCGGCCTGGTCGACGACGCCAGCGTCGAGCGCGGCCGCGATGGACCGATTCGTCCATCCTTGAAAGAACGGCGCTTCGTGCTGACCATGGTCAAACACCAGGCCAGCGCCGACGGCGCTTACCAAAACGACTTCCAGGCCACCGACGCGCAAGGCCTGATCGCCGCCTTCTCCGTCCAGGAAACGCAGCTGGGCAACGTGCTGGCCAAGGTGGTCGCCCACAGCGCCGTCGCTTCCGAGGATTGGCGCTTCTACACGACCGGCATGTTCGATCCCGAAACGTCGACCTTGAGCGACACGGAAAGCGCCAGCGCCAGCTTGCGCGCCATGGGTGTGCTGGTGCGCTTTTCAACCGACCCCGAGGATGCGGAACCGGTCTGGATCAAGCTCGCGCCGCACATGCAGGTCGTGCCCGAAGTGGGCACCACGGTCAATATCGTGCGCTCGCAAGACGAGTCGGAACTGCCGGAAGTGCAAAGCATTGTGCAAAGCAACGGCAGCATGGTGGTCATGCCGTCCGGGTGGACCGCCAATACCCACGTCGGCAGCAACTACTCGACCAGTTACGGCGACGGCAAGAGCATCCGCTTCGGCAAAACCTCGTCGGCCAACCTCGACAATGCGGTGGGCATCGTGTGCGGCCCCTACGACACTGGCCTGTACAGCAACACCAGTTATGCGCAGGGCGCCAGCTACAGCTTCTCGGCGGCCGTGTCGAGGGCCGGTACCGCCGCTTGCCTGCCCGACGTCTACGGGCCCTACGGCGGCCAGGGCCAGGGCGATCTGCTGAGCGCGTCCGAAGCGTTCGGCTCCACCTTCCACCGCCAGGAGGCGACGGTGACGTCAAGCGTGTCCACGGTCGGCACCGCCTATAGCAAGTCGACGGTGGATCTGAGCGACAACCACTCGGTGACGACCACGCAAAATCACACTTCCTCGGTTGAAACGAGCAACAGCACGTCGTCGATCGAGAACAACAACAGCAGCTCGACCGTCGGCGCGAGCGACACCAGCGAAAAGATCGGCCGCCAGAACAGCGAACAGACGATAGGCGAGAGCAAGTCAAGCACGTCGACCGGCAAGCAGAACCATAGCGCGACGGTCGGCGTGAGCCAGCACCTGTCGCTCAACGGCGTCGCCGATGCCATCCAACTGACGGGCGCGAGCAACTCCGTCTCGCTGACCGGCATGGCCAATTCGGCCAGCGCCATTGGCACGCGCATGAACGCCGAGGCGGTCGGGATGAGCGTCAACGCCTCCATGACCGGGGTGCACCTGAACGAATCGCTGGTCGGGATCAGCAACAACGCAGCGCTGACCGGCCTGGCCAGCGACGAGAGCATCACCGGCGCGAGCGACCGTCTCAGCGCCACCGGCATCAGCGCAAGCATCAACTGCGTCGGGATCAAGAGTGACATCGACTGTACCGACGCTGGTACCCACATATCGCTCAAGGGAATCGACCTGGTCATCCAGGCGGTCATGAATGGCGTGCACCTCGACATCGGCCCGGAAGTGGTGCGCAACAAGGTGTCCGGGCCGGAAATCCACATGCCCATCATCTTGCTGATCATGTGAGGCCGCAATGAAAATCGTCAAACCCCTCACCCTGGGCGTGCTGCATCGCCCCTATCGCCACCGCGGCGCGCATCGCTTCGTGATCGCCGCACTGGGATTTTTCCGGCTGGGCGCGGATCACCCGCGTTTCCTGACAGAGAACCTGCAGTGGCCCAAGGTCATGCAAAGCCTGCCGAGCGGCCGTCCGCTCGACGACATCATGCCCAAGCAGCGCGCCGAGGCGCTCCTTGCCGGCCAAGCCTTCGCCCCGGCGGGCAAGGCGCTGGGGCAGATGCACGTGCGCCTGCGCGTCGGCCAGATCGACAAAAGCTTGCGCGTGTGGGGCGAGCGGCAATGGCGCTACGGCTTACTCCCGCGCTATGCGGTATCGCAGCCGCAACCTTTCCTGTCCATGCCGCTGGTATACGAGCGCGCTTACGGCGGGGCCCACTACCCGGCCAATCCGACCGGCCGCGGCCCGTCCGCCGCGTGGTTCGCGGGGCTGCGCGGGCGCACCAGTGGCCCGATGCACAATCTCGATTATCCGCAGTCTTGCGTGCTCAGCCGCGCCAAACCGGCCCGCCCGGCCGGCTTCGGCGCCATCGACCTCGGATGGGCGCCGCGCAAGGACAAGCACGGCAGCTTCGACCAGCGCTGGCTCAGGGAAGACGCGCCGGGTCTGGCGCGCGACATCGACTGGTCGATCTTCAATGTCGCTCCCGCCGACCAGTGGCAGGACGGCTATTTCAGTGGCGGCGAAGCGTACCGCCTCGAAGGCCTGCATCCGGCGCTGCCGGTGATCGAAGGCCGCTTGCCGCGCTCGCAAGCGCGCGCCTTCGTCGTGCGCGACGGACAAAGCGCCGCCCAGGCCGAGGAAGTACCCCTCAACTTCGACACCGTGTGGTTCTTTCCGGAGCATGAACTCGGTTGCGTTCTGTTCCACGGCCAGACCACGATCGGCGACAGCGACGCGCTCGACATCGACGCCCTGATGATCGCCTACGAGCACGCGGGCCAGCCGAAATCGGTCGAGCACTATCGCCATGTCTTGGCGTTGCGGCTCGATCCGCGCGAAGGGTCGCTGCACGCGTTTAACGAATCGCAGTTGGCGCCCGAACATACGCCCGTCCATCTGGCCGAGCGCAGCGCGCGCAAGCTGGTCGAACAGGCGGCGCACACCGCGCGCCAGCAAGCCGTGCTCGACGAGATGAGTGCCGATCACTGGGCCCGGTCCGGCACGGCCGCGCCGGCAGGCTACCAGGCGCCGCGCGCTGGCGCGTCGGCGCTGGACGGTATTTCCTTGCAAGACATCCGCGACGGCGACTTCGACCTGTGCCAATTGATGGAGCAGGCGCGCGGGGCGGGCGCCCAAGCCAAGGCAAGAGGGGCGGCGGCGCTGGCCGCCCTGCGCGAGCAGCAAGCGGCGCTGCCACCGGCCGCGCCGCCAGATACCGCCGCGACCCAGGCCGGGGCTTTCGACCGGGCCAGCGTGGTGGCCGGCGACCTGCTGCCCGCGGGGACCGCAGGCGGCGCCATGCTCGAGCCGCAACTCGCCGCACTGCTGGGCACGCTGAGCAGCGCCGCAACGCCCGAGCAGACGGCGCAGTTGCGCAAGGCCCTCGCCAGCCTGCCGGCGCTGCGCCGGCGCGGGCGGAACGCCGCCATCACGCCCGCCTTCCCCGCCGTGCCGCTGGCGCCGGAGCAAGCGGCCTGGCTCGGCGAACAGATCCGGCAATGGCAGCAGGGCGGCGCCTTCCTGGCCGGCCGCGACTTGGCCGGTGCCGACCTGCGCGGCGCCGATTTCAACGGTGCCGACCTGCGCGAAGTGCTGCTCGAACAAGCCGACCTGCGCGAAGCGACCTTCGTCGGCGCCAACCTGAGCGGTGCGGTGCTGGCCGGCGCCAGAATCGACGGCGCCGACTTTTCCGGCGCCCGGCTGGACAAGGCCAATTTGTGCCACAGCCACGGGACGGGCGCGCGTTTCGCCCGCGCCGACCTGAGCCACGCGCGCGCGATCGGCGCCGTCTGGCCGCGGGCCGACCTGAGCGAGGCGATCCTGGCCGACCTGATCGCGCTCAATATCGACCTGAGCGGGGCGCTGCTCGACCGCGCCCAATTACTGCGCTGCGCCCTGCTCAACGCCAAGGCGCCCGCCAGCAGCTGGAACGGTGCCCACCTCGACAAAGTCGTCGCGTTCAATGCCGACCTGGCGGCCGCTGATTTCAGCGGCGCAACCCTGGTCAAGGCGGTGCTGCTCGACGCACAGCTGTGCGCCAGCGTATGGCGCAGGGCGCGCCTGAACGGCATCTACGGCGGGGGCAAGGCCGACTGGAGCGGCGCCGACCTGAGCGGAGCGCGGGCCGACGCCTGCGGCTGGCACGGCGCCAATCTGCGCGGCGCCAGCCTCACAGGCGGGCAATTCCTGCGCTGCGACTTCGGCCAGTGCGACATGCGCGATACCGATCTCAGGGGCGCTCTGTTGGCGCGCTCGCTCTTCATGCGCACCAGCTTGCGCAATGCCAAAGCCAACGGTGCCGATTTTTTTCAGGCGCTATGCCGCAAAGCCGACTTCAGCTGCGCCGACCTGCGTCACGCCAGCCTGGTGCAGGCCGAGTGCGGCGGCGCGACGTTCGAGCACGCCTGCCTGCAAGGCTTGCACCTGGAACGCCACCGGAGCCTCGCATCATGACCACCAGCGCGACCAGCGCCGCCAGCTGGATCGAGATCAACAAATGCCTGCGCCTCAAGCGCCCCATCCACGCGCGCGACTTGAGCGCGCTCGACCTGCGCACGAGCATGCTGGGCGAGGCGGTTTTCCATCGCTGCCGGCTGGCCGGCGCCCGTTTCGACGGTAGCGACCTGCGCCGGGCCAAGTTCATCGAGTGCGACCTGGAAGGCGCCGATTTCGGCCAAGCCATGCTCGACAAGAACATGTTCGTCAAATGCGCCATGCGCCGCGCGCGCTTTCCCGCCAGCGTGGACGGGGCGGCGCTCGATGGCGTGCATTGCGTCGAATCGGACCTCGCCGGCAGCAGCTGGGCCGCCGGGTTTCTACGCCTGTGCACGTTTACCCGCTGCGACCTGTCCGGCGCCGCATTCGCACTGGCCCGCTTCGAACGGGTGGCGCTGACCGAATGCGGGCTGGAGGCGGCCGACCTGTCGCACTGCACGCTCGACCAGAGCGTCATGTACACGGTGGACTTGCGCACGGTGCGTATGGACGGCTTGAACGCCGATTCCACCGTGCTGATCGGGGCCGACATGCGCGGCAAGGCGCTGGCCGGCGTGCGGATGGTGCGCTGCCTGCTGCAAGACGCCGATTTCAGCGGCGCCGACCTGTCCGGCGCCGACCTGACCGAATCGAACTGCCATCGGGCGCGCTTCGCCGCCACCCGCATGGCCGGTCTGCGCGCGCCGCGCGGCCTGTTCCTCGAGGCCAGTTTCGAGCATGCCGACCTGACCGGGGCCGTGCTCGAAGGCGCCGTATTCCAACAAGCGGCCGCTGCGCACACCCGCTTCGACCGCGCCGATTTGCGCAAGAGCGTCTGGGACGCGAGCCGCCTGGCCGGCGTGTCGTTCGCCGGCGCCGACATGCGCCATAGCCGCTTCGACCACGCGCGCGGCGACGGCATCGATTTCGACCACGCCAGACTCGACGGTGCGCGCTTTCACGACGCCCGCCTGCACCACACCAGTTACCGGGGCGCCAGCCGGCGCTATCTCGTCGCCACCGACGGCGCCTTGCTCGCCGCCCAAGCGCGCACCTTGTCCGCCACCGCATTCCCAGGAGAAAATTAAATGCACATCGATAAAGATGCGACCGCCGTCGCCCTCGCCACCCAACCGTCCTGGGCCGAAACCCAGGTGGTGGTCGAACTGTCCTCGGGCCAGTACCTGACCGACGACGGACGCCTCGCCTCGCAGGCCAGTTCGTGCGTGATCCGGCCCGCCGTCGGCGACTGCGTGCTGGTCGCCACCGGCAAGGACGGGGTCAACTACATCGTCCACCTGCTGCGCCGCAGCGCCGACGCGGTCGCCTGCTTGTCCGTGCCGGGCACCGACCGCCTGGTGATCGAGCAGGCCAACGTCGCGCTGCACGCCAGCGCGAGCATTGCACTGCGCTCGCTGTGCGATGTCGACGTGTGCGCGGCCACCGGGGTGTTATCGCTCAACGCGCGCAATCTATTTTCCAACGTCGACGAATCGCTGGTCGAAAACCTGGGCAACTATATAGGCCGCGTGGGGCAGTACCTGCTCGACGCCAGCGAGTTACTGCGCCTGCATGGCCGGCACGCCAGCATCACGGCGGAGCAGGATGTCAAAGTTGATGCCGAGCGCATCAGCATGGGCTGACCATGTTTGCCAACAATAGCCTCGGCGTGCTCAATTTCGCCTTTCCGGACGTGGCCCTGGTGCCGGCGGCGCCGAAGCCGGTGCCGACCCCGTTTCCGAACCAGGCCTTCTCGAGCGCGCACATTCCCTCGGTGCTCAATGTGATCTTCGGCGGCGGCTTGGCCGAGAACCTGCTCACCACCGGCACCGTCAGCAGCGGCGACGAAGCAGGCGTGCTGCTGGGCGTGATCTCGAAAGAAGGTGCCGGACCGGACCGCCCCTTCGTGGGCAGCTTCAAGATCCTGATCGGGGCGATGTTCGCCACCCGGATGACGACCATCACCGGCCAGAACGGGATGGTGGCCAACGCGGTCGGCGTGTCCCTGACGCCAGGCCAGGTCCGTGTCATCTTGCTCAGTTAAGGAAACCGCATCGATGAAACCCGCCTCGCACCGCAACACCCTGGCCGCCATCGGCGTGGCGCTCGTGCTGGCCGCCTGCGGCGCGCCGACCACCAGGCTGGCGGGTATCAATATCGCCGCCGCGAGCGACGCCAACGCCAACAGCGCCACCGCGCTCGACATCGTGTTCGTATACCACAGCGACGCGGCGGCGCTGTTGCCCAGGACGGGACCCGGATGGTTCGACAAGAAAGCCGCGCTGATGGCCGGGCTCGCGAGCGGCATCGACGTGGTCTCGCTCGAACTGCCGCCAGGCGCGCTACTGGCGGCGCCGCTGCCGCCGCGCTACGGCAAGGCCATCGCCGTCTACAGCTATGCCAATTACATTCCGCTCAAGGGTCAAGCAATGGGCAACCTGACGCCCTTGAAGCGCATCACGATCAGGCTCATGGCCGAGACCATCGTCTACGAGGGCAAGTAAGGCGCCCGCTCAAAGAAAGCACGCATGAACGACATCCTCCAGCTGCCCGATCCGGTGCAATGGTCCGAAGGCATGTTGCTGTCACCGCAGCACTTGCAGCAAAACGATATTTATTGGCACCGCCAGCTCGGCCACCGGCTCGGCTGCGTCACGCCGCACTACTGGGGCGTGCAAACGCTGCGCCTTGGCAGCGCCAATCCGGTGGCCGGCATCGTGGCGATCGACGCGCTCGAATGCGTGCTTGCCGACGGCACCGTGGTGCAATTTCCCGGCAATTACGCCGGCCACCGCTTGCAGGCGGACGTCAGCACCGTGTGCAAGAAGCCGGGCGACAAGGCCTGGATCTGGCTGATCGTCAATGCCCGCAGCGACGCGGCCGCCAACGGCCTGAATCAACGGCGCCGCTTCGACTCCCTCATGCCCATCAATATACGGGACGAAAACACCGGCGATGGCGACGTGCCGGTCGGGCGCCTGCAGTTGCGCATCAGCCTGGCAGCCTCTGAGGTCAGCGACACGCCGCCCCAGACCGACTGCGCCTATCCGCTGCTGCAGGTGGAAACCGATTCCCAGCACCATGTGCACTTTTCGGCCTACCATCCGCCCATGTTGCAACTGGCCGCGTCCGCCTTTCAGCGCACCGTCAGCCTGCAGCAGCAATGCCGCGACATCGTGCAAGCCCTGTGGGACAAGATCCGCGAGCTGGCCGGCGAGCGCCACGGCGACATGCCCGACGAGCACGCCCAGGCCAACGTCGAGAACGAACGCCATCTGGCCATCGCGCGCGGCCTGGCCAGCGTGTTGCCGGCGCTCGACATCGCCTGCGCCGCCGACGACACCCATCCAGGCCGGCTCTACGACGTCTTCGCGCACGCCGTCGGCCAGGTGGCCGGCATCGGTTCGGACCCGGTGCCCCTGAAAATGGCGCCCTACGATCACGCCAACTGCATGCCGCAATTCCAGGCGGTGCTGCGCTACGTCGACGCCAAGCTGGCACTGGTCAATGCGCGCTACTATTTCCTGCCCTTCGCCCGCCTGCCCGAGCGCGACGGCTATGCCGGATTCGCACGCCGCTTGCCCGACGAGGCCGGCGACGAAGTGCTGGTCGAGCTCAAGCGCGGCGACGACCAGTCCGAACAGGCGCTGGCCGATTGGATCGGCGACGCCCATATCATCGCCGAGAGCATGCGCGAGGACGCCAGGATGCGGCGCATGCGCGGCGCGGCGCGCGTCTTGTTGACGGCGCAGGAACTGAAGGAGCGCGGCCTGCGCCCGGGTGCCACGGTCATGCGCATTAGCAATCTGCGTATCGAGGTGAGCAACAAGGGCGAACAAGACGTGATCCAGCCTGGCCAGTCCTTGCTGATCCTGTCGACCTCGGGCCTGGCCGCGCCGGTGTCGCTGGCGCTGATCGCGCAACGACAAGCCAGGCGCGCCGACCGGCCGACGATGGATGCACACCATGCCGACTGAGCCAACCGCCGCCTTGTTCTTGCTCGGTCACTTCTCCGAATTCTACGAAGAGGTGGCATCGATCAAGCAAAGTTTTCTCGACGGTACCTTGCTCAGTTCGCTGGCCTTGGGCGACGAGGCGCCGCCCAGCCATCCGTCCGATGTGGCCGCGCGCGTGGCCGGCGGCCTGCTGGCCATTCTGGCGCGCCAGTCGCGCCAAGTGCAAAGCCATGCCTCGGCCATGGAGGCCCAGGCCTACGCCTGCGCGCAGTACGCGATGGCGGCGCTGGCCGATGAGATTTTCGTGCTCGAACTGGCGTGGAACGCGCGCGACGCCTGGCTCGACACGCTGCTTGAGAGCCGCCTGTTTGGCTCACGCTGCGCCGGCCAGCAGTTGTTCGACCAGATCGACCATGTGCTGGCCAACCGCGAGCGCAGCACCTTGCAAAGCGATCTGGCGGCGGTCTACCTGTTGACCTTGCAGCTTGGTTTTCGCGGCATCCATCGCGGCCCGTCCGGCGCGCAGCTGGTGCAAAGCTACCGCGAACAGTTGTTCCGCCTCGTCAATGGCGCGCGCGCCGGCGCGGAAAACGACCTGGCCTGCCCGCAAGCCTATCAGCATGTATTGGTCGGCAAGACCGACGCCCGCCTGGCCCCGCTCGCGCCCTGGATTGCCATGGCGCGCCTGGGCACGATCGGCTACGCCGTCCTGTCGAGCGCGGGCTGGATCGCGCTGGTGTGGCCGTACGCCAAGTATTTCTTCAACTGAGACAGGAGAGCTGGTGGATCCGTTATATATCGCCATCATCGTCGCCGCCGTGCTGGTCGGCTTGCTTGCCGCGCGGATGGTCTGGACGGCAAGCAAGGCCAAGCCGCCGGCGGCCTGCTGCGACCACACCCCCGGCGCCGATGTCGCCCAGGTTCCCGCCGAAGCGCGCGCGCCGTGGCGCGAGCGCCTGCGCGACACCTTCGACTATCTGCGCGCGCGGCGCGAATGGCGCTACCAGACACCGTGGGTCATGCTGCTGGGCGAGCGCGGCGCCGGCAAATCGAGCCTGACCGCCTCGGTGCGCGCCGAGCATCGCCAACTGCCCGACCCGCGCCAGAGCGAACTGGCTGACGCCTTGGGGCACGAGCATGTGCGCTTTTGCTTTTTGCGCCAGGGCGTATTGATCGATGTCGACGGCCAGCTGCCCAACGCCACGCCCGATTTCAAGCGCCAGCGGGGCGAGGCGACGAAGTGGCGGCGTCTGCTCGACAAGATCGATGCCATGCGGCCCGAACGGGCCCTCGACGCCTTGATGGTGGTGGTCTCGGCCGCCACCCTGGCAGGCGCCGCGGCCGAACAGCGGCGCCTGCTGGCCGAAAACGTCTACCGCCAGCTGACGACGGTGCACGACCGCTTCGATTTTGCGCTGCCGGTGTACGTGGTGGTGACCGGGGCCGACGCCATTCCCGGGTTTGCCGCTTTCTGGCGCACCCAGCCGAACAGCCGGCCCGGCATGTTCGGCTGGTCGCTGCCGGCCCAGGCGGCCAGTGAAACGCCCGCGCAATGGGTCGACCAAGTGTTCGACGGCTTGGGCGAGCGCCTCAAGGCCTTGCAGATCGCGGCGGCGGCCAGCCAGGACTACATCGCCGACGCCGACCGCTTTTTCCTGTTTCCGCGCCACTTCCTGGCCTTGCGCGCGCCGATGAAGCATTGGTTGTCGGTGGTGTTCCTGGCCGACGCGTGGCGTGCCGGCTTCCTGTGTCGCGGCGTCTATTTCACAGGCTGCCTCGACGCCGACGCGGGGCGGCCCGGGGAACTGTGCGAAGCGGTGCACTTCGTCGACGACCTGCTCACCAAGAAAGTGTTGGCCGAGCCGCACCTGGCCCGCCCGACGCGCGACGGTATCTGGTCGCGCAACAAACTCATTCGCACGCTGCAACGGGCAGGCCTGGTCCTGTCGGTGGGCGGACTGGTCTGGCTCGGCTACGGGGCCTGGCAACTGCACCGGCAAATCGCGACCCTGAGCTACGCCGAAGAGCTGGTGCGCCAAACCAGCGCGACGCCCGAACCGGGCCAGAGCTGCATGGACAGGGCGCGGGTATTCGATTTGGCCGAACGGGTCGCCCGCATCGGCGGCGATCTGCGCTACCTGTCCATGCCCTTGTCCTACATGGTGCCCAAAGCGGGCGCCATCAGTTCGAGCTTGATCGCCAACCATGCTCTGGAAGTAGTGATCTTGCCGGCCATCGCCTGCCGCCTCGGCCTCAAGGCCAAGCAGCTGGTGGCTGTCAATTCGCGCCTGTCGGCCGGTGATCCCGCGGCCGTCAAGGTCAAGGCCGGCCCGCAGACCTTGGAACAGGCGCAACTTACGCTACTGACCCAGTTGACGAATATACACGCGCTCGAGACCAACTTGCTGCGTTTAAAGAATATTTCAACCTCACAGTCGGTCAAGGGGGCGGACCGACTACAGGAACAATTCATCGGATTGCTCGAATACAGCTACGAAGCGAACGCCCCGTCGAGCCTGCGCGATGCCGGCAGCGCGCTGTCCAATGCGCTGGCCATCGTCGGCTACAGCGATAGCCCGCCGCTGCCGCCGGAAATGCACGAGTTCCTGGAAAGGCAGCTCGGCGAACTCGACGCGGCACTATGGAAGACGCTCGAGCGCGAAACCGCAGCCGGCCAAGGGTTGCTGGCCGAGCTGGAGAAGACCGAAGCCCCGGCGGCCGACAGCATCCGCCGCTTCGCCGCCTGGCTCGTCTGGGTGAAGGATGCGTGGTACGGATCGACCCCGACCCGCAACCCCTGCGAGACCATCCGGCTCGCGCTGAACGACCATGTGAGCGCACTGATCCGCGATCACCACTACTCGTCCAAACTGTCGGCCATCCCAGGCCACTTCAGTGCCGCCGCATGCTACCGGCCGTTGATCAACAAGTTGACGGCGCTGCGCGTGGCGCCCAACGACACGATCTTCTTTCTCGAAAAAGACGTGCTCAAAGTCGAGCCGGCCCTGGTGCCCGAACTGCAAGGCATGGCTTCCCTGGTCGAGCTCGAGTTCATGCAAGCGCCCGACTCGCCCACCTTCTATTGCCAGCCGGGGCTGGGCGGATGGCGCCCCGAGAAACTGGTCCAGGCCTCCAATTACATACGCGAATACCAAGCCTTCGCGCGCAACCGGGGATTGCCGGGGGGCGGTGCCGGGCGCGCCCGCCAGCCCCTGTACGACAAGCTCGCGCGGCGTCAGTTGATGTCCGTGCTGAACCAGTCGATGCGCGACGCGCAATTGGCCAGCCAGTCGGCCTCGCCGTTGCAGCGCGCCAGCTTGAGCCTGGACGCGAGTGCCCTGCCGGACCAGATGCTGAGCCAGGAGAGCGCGGACTTTGCCAAGGCGGTCGACCCGATGCTGGGCATGCTGCGCACATTCGCCCAGGCCGGTTTCGCCGACGATATCAAGCCGATCGAACTGTGCGCGCGCGACTACGCAGCGAGCAACCTCGGGCGCATTGAGCAGCTCGTTGGCAGCACGCGCCTGTACCGGCCCGACGCTGATGGCAGCGCCGCCCCCTTCTTCAACCTGGGGCCACTTCCGGTAACCAAGGACTACCTGGCGCGCCAGGTCGCGCGCACCGGGGTGCTGACCGGCTACGCCGCGCCGTTCCTGGCGCTGCTGCAAAACACCGAGCCGCACAACGACGCCCAGCGCCCCAGGGGGCAAACGGCAGACTACTGGAACAACAGCATCGCCGAACTGCACCGTTACACCCGCGCCCAGGAACAGAACGGCCAGGTGGGCCACCTGCATGACTTGTTCCTCAAGACCCTGGCCGGCATGGATGCGGCCGGATGCGGCAAGACGCTGGCGGCCTACCGGCCAGCCGAGCCCGGCAACGATCTGTTCAGCGAGCACCGCCAGCAGCTCGAAGCACGGGCGCGCTGGCACTGCGATGACCGCGGCCACGCGCGTGGCTATGAGATGGTCGAGGCGCTCGCCGCGCGCTTCAGGCGCGAACTGCAGGGCCGCTACCCGTTCGCCGCACTGGACGCAGCGGACGCGCAGCCGGCCACGGTCAGGCGCTTCTTTGCCGATTACGCGCAAGAGCGCGGCGCGCTGCACCAGATGCTCGACGGCCTGAGCGGAGCCCAGTGGCGCGACACGCGCCACTTCGTCGGCGAGCTCGACGCGGCATCCGATTTCTTCAATGCCACCTTGGGCGCGGGGGACGGCGGCCAGGCGGTCAAGCTCGACATCACCTTCCGCGCCCTGCCCGCCTCCTCGGCGGGCAGCGAAGAAATCGTCAACTGGAGTTTGGCCAGCGGCGCCAGGACGATCAGCTACCCGAACCGGCTCGGCCCG
Source organism: Massilia scottii (assembly GCF_030846495.1). Lineage (NCBI taxonomy): Bacteria > Pseudomonadati > Pseudomonadota > Betaproteobacteria > Burkholderiales > Oxalobacteraceae > Massilia > Massilia scottii. The sequence continues at coordinate 474,679 of NZ_JAVCWM010000001.1, forward strand.
TTCGAATGGTCCATCGGACAGCCGATCGTGCTCGACCTGAACTGGGCCAACCTCTCGCGCTGGCGGCCGATCGACGAGCGCGAGCAACGCGACCTGCACACCGAGGGCGGCACGGCATCGTTTTCGGCCAGCGGCGAATGGGCCTTGCTGCGGATGATAGAACGGCACCGCGCGCGCGCCACGCCGTCCGCCGGGGGCGCTCTGGAGCCGGGCCGCCTGTTCCTCGAGTTCGGCATCCCGGTCGCCGCCGTCAACGCCGGCGCCGGTACGACGCCGACCGGGCGCGCCCGGGTCTACCTGTCGCTGACGATGTCGGGCATCGATGCCAAGACGCAGGCGCCCGTACCAGTGCGCCTTCCGGCGTCCTTCCCTCGCCACGCACCGCCGTTTCCCTCCAACTCGCAGCAAACCGCCAGGAGCAGCCATGGATAGCACCTTCGTAATGAGCCCGTCCGATTATTTCCTCGACCAGTTCGGCATTTCCTTCGCCGCCCTGGTCGCCCCCATCGACGCGGCCATGCCGTCGGGCAGATCGGTGCGCGGCAAGGACATCTACAACACCATCGAGCAGGCGCGCCGCCAGGACGATCCCAGCCTGCCGATGGGCACCTGGGAACACGACCTCAAGCGCGCCGACTGGGACAAGGTGGCCAATGTGGCGGTCGATGCGCTGGCGCACCAGAGCAAGGACTTGCAGATCGCCGTGTGGCTGCTCGAAGCGCAGATCAACAAGGCGGGCTTCGCCGGCATCGCGCCGTGCATGCTGCTGATGCAGACGCTGTGCGAGCGCTTCTGGGACGACATCCACCCGCAAGCCGAGGATGGCGACATGGAGTACCGCGCCAACATCATCCGCTGGGCCGACAAGAAGCTGTTGGCCGCGCTGCGGCTGGCCGACATGAGCACGTGCGCTCGCGAGCGCGAATATTGCTGGGCTGATTGGGAACTGGCGCGCAGGAATGACCAGGTGCGCGCGGCACCTGACAAACGCAAGACCGCGCCCGAAGGCGTCAGCGCCGCCGAGGTGCTGGCGGCGATGACGGCCACGCCGACCGAGGCGCATGTGCGGCGCTACCGCGTGTTGGCCGATGCGCTCGAAGCGATCGCCGCGCTGCTCGAGGCGCTCGACGAACGCTTTGGCCGCGAGGCGCCGAGCCTGATCGAGCTGTCCGAATTGCTCGAACAGATACAGAGCTTCATCGGCGCCGAGTTGCACAAACGGGGATTGCGCGTGAATATCCCGCTCGCCCTGCCCGAGTTGCCGGAGGTGGGGCCGGCGCTCCTCGGGTGCGCGCCGGCCGATGCCGAGCCGGTGGTGGCCGAGCGCCCGATCCGCGACCGGGCCGAGGCCTACGCCAGGCTGGCGCTGATCGGCGACTTCCTGATGCAATTGGAGCCGCACAGCCCGGTGCCCTATCTGGTGCAGCGGGCGACCAGTTGGGGCCAGATGAACACGGCCCAGTTGTACCAGGAACTGTTTCTCGATCTGGGCGGGCAGTTGAATATTTTCGAGATGCTAGGCCTCGACCCCAAAGGGGAACAAGCGCGTTCCTGAGAGCGTTCCAGTGACCACAGCAATTCACATGAGAGGAATATACGATGAACGGCATTCGGCAAAAGCTCAGAAAGTGGCGCGACGAGCGTACCGGCGCGGCCTTTCGCACCAACCCGTCCGTTTTTCTACCAGAGCACACGGTCAACAGCTTCTGGCAGGAAACGCAAGGGATACCTGTGAGGGATCGCGCATGTTTGCCATGATAGCCAACAACGAAGCCGCCTGTTTTCCTATGCCGTCCGATACAGGCCCAGCGCCGTTGCCGCGCATTTGGGACGAACTGGCCGCATGCGACTGGCGGCCGTCCGCACTGGCCCGGCGTCTGCCGGGTCTGGTACGGCAGGCCGGGACGCTTGCGCCGCGTGACCGCATGGACTGGTTAAGCCGTTTGCACGACGTGTGGAATCGATATGGATGGGCGCTCGGACTTTCCGCCCGCGCGGCCTTGCTCGAACTGGCCGCTGCATGGTCAGCATGGCCGCTGGCGGTCGCCGTAGGCGAGTCGCTCCACCGCGAACATCGACTGGACGGGGCTGGCACCAAATACTTGATCGACGCTTGCACCAGTCTTGGCGATACCGATTTCGCGATCCATATTGCCGTTTCGATGCAGCTGGCGTACCCGGCGCAGCGCGTTTATGCGCAAATCCATCGCGATCTGATCGCCTGGCGCGACTGGCGCGACGCCCCCGCGCAATTGGCCGGCGCGGCCCTGGAAGACAAGAACCTGATATTGGAGCCGCTGGGCCACCACCATGTCGCCTCCTTTGCCTGGCAATACGACGACCCCGCGATCGCCGAACTGTGCTGCTTGCCGCGGTTCGAGGACGACGCCAGTTGGCACCGTTGGCTCGAGAGCATCTACGCGTGCGGCGACCAACGGATATTTGCGGTGATGCACCGCGAATGGGGATGCATCGGTTGCGTCAGCCTCATCTTGCACTGCAGGATAGGCTTCTTTTTTTACTGGATCGGCCCCGACTTCCAGGGCGCCGGCTTCGGCCCGCGCGCAGCCTCGCTGATGCTGGAAGGCGCGCGCCAGTTTTTTGATATGCGCTGCTGTTATGCCAAAGTGTATGACTTTAACTCCCCGTCGCTGAAAGCCCTTGCAAGAATCGGTTTCGATGATCTTGGCATTTGCGGGGCCCCCCCCGACAACGATCAGGTGTTTTATCGCTTGGGTGAGCCGCAGTCGCGCGAGCGCACGGTGCATGATCTGCATGACCTCATGGATTACATGGGGTCGGATATACGCATAGCAATGCCACTTATGTCCCCATAGGCGCCTTCGAGTCGTATTGATTGAAATTATTGTTAGACATTTAAAAGGAGTCTGATAATGTCATCCTCATCAAGCAGCAAGAGAGCGCAAAAGGTGTTCAGTGGAACATTCTCTACGCATCACTCCCAGTCGGAGCCGCAGAAACTTCGCCGCGAAGGCAGTTTTTACGAGCACATCATTGCAACGCAGGCAGGCGAGGAAGTTGGCTATTTGAAGCTGGAGCACTCAGGAACAACAAGAGTCACTACCATAACCACCATGCAAAACTCGAAGCCCGACGAGATAAGCGGCACGGGAACTGCGCTGTTTAAGCGTGCCGAGCAAACCGCGCGAGCAGCCAAGGCAACCCAGTTACAGACCTCACTGACGGCCAAGGACGCCCGTGGCTTCTATACCAAAATGGGCATGGCGCCGGATCCCAACTTGGTCCAGAGATTTAAAAAAACATACGAAGACGCAGGTATGAAATTTAGCGATGCGCAAATCCAGGAAAAGGTGCCGACCTGGGTAAAGAACTTAGCCGGCCCCACATCTCACCTTTCAAGCTCGTCCGACATTGAAATGATGCCGCTCAGAACCCGAGCCCAGGGAAGCACAACTGCATCGCCGGGAGGCGCCGTTTCAAGTACACACTTCCCGCTGTCAGGTTCCCGGACACTTCCCTCGACGAGTACACCGAGCGGTGGGACATTTAGCTCCAGCAGCGCATCGACGCCTCCAATCAATTCAACGACGCCCAGCACTGGGGCCTCAAGGAGGAGCCTCTCGCCACAACCGGCAAGTAAACCGACAAGCGGCACACCCAAGTAGTGCAGAAATATCGATTCATTTCATGGAAACGGCCAACAATACAGGCTGCGGTACCATATCGCATTTGCGCGTCCCCGCTATCGAGGCCATGAATATACGGCGCCCAAGATTCTAATGAACGCAAGGGCGCATCCTGTTGGAGACCCGGGCCATTGCGCTGGGGGGATTGGACTATTCCAGCGAAAGGAAGGCAGTGGCCAGAATCTACCAAAGCGCGACGATGGGCGACGCCGATGTGCTCGTCGCCATCGTCGACGCGCAGGGCATGGCGGACTTGCTCGTGCACCGCGTGAGCAGCTGGGGTCTCGCCCATGGCGACGCACGCTGGTTCATCACGCGCGACAGGCAGGATGCTACTGCGGTTGTGCACTTCACCAGTCCGGGATTCGCGCAAGTGAACGTCTGCTTCGTCGCGAGCTACGGCGAAGCCGGCTGGCAAACCGATAGCAAATTTCGCGGACGATTCGGCTAGGCATGTGCGCCATAGCCGCACCCGGCGAAGCCGCCGAAACTGTCTGCGTACGCCTAAGCGTTCGGCTTGGGCGGCGCCGGCAGCAAGATCAAGGGCGTTGGTTCCGTGAAGCCCAGCTCGCGCGCGAGCGGCACCCGCGCCGCCCTGGCTTCATCCGCGCTGGCATAAGGCCCTGCCGCCACGACAGTCCAACGCTTGCCGGCCTGGTCGACGATATCGAGCGTTGCCGTCGGCAACTTCAATGTCTTGATCCGCGCAGCAAGCTCCTTGGCCTGCTCGGGATTCGCGAACTGCCCGAGTTGCAAGCCGAAACGCGCATGATCCGGCAATGGCGACGCGATCAGCAGAGCTTCCGAAGCAATGGGATCGGCCTGCACCGCCTCGGGCGGCGCGGTGGCCGCCGCAGCGGGCGGCGTCGCTGCGGCGCTTGCCGGGCCCACACCCAGCCCAGTGAGCGCAGTCAATTCGCTCTTCGCGCGTGCCGCGCCGTCTTGTATCGACGTTCGAAACGATGGCGGCGCCAGCAAACCGGCGACAAACATCAGCGCACCAAACAAGGCCAGCGTGAACAAGAATCCGAATTTCGCCATCGTAAAACCTCCATGGTGCCTGCTGTCCGTGCGCGCTGATCATACCCCGTTTCGCGTACTTCCGGATAGAACACGGCGCCTGCTTGGGAGACCAGATGCCAACGCGCGAAAAAGTGGAAGATACCCTCAACATTGCCAAAACCCTTGACCTGCTGGACGAGGGCGCCGCCGCCGAGATGCTGGCCGCCTGGTCCCGGTCGACATCGCATTCGGTCCCCTGGTCATCGACGGCGAAACCAGCGGCTGCGATTTGCGGCCGAGCGCCCCCTCACTCGGCCCGGCCCCGCCAGCCTGCGGAACACGCTGCGCCAAGCCGTCATTGAGCGGCAAATCCTTATTTCACAAACGGAAAAACTGTTTCACCAAAAGTGCAAGCTTGTGTTGTAATCAAGTGTTTTTTATAAATGTAAATACTTAACAATTACATGGAGACACCTTGAACAAACCTCAGCACACTATCTTGCCGTCCCGCCTGTCCAGGCGGGGACCCTGCGCCCTCGCCTGCATGCTTGCCTTCACCGTCGTCCTGAGCGCCTGCGGCGGTGGCGGAGACGGCGGAGGCGGTAAAGATACGATCGGCAACAATCAGGACAACAAGGTCCGCGTGTCCGCCAATCCAACGGATAACTGGACGCTCGTTCCAGCGGCTGAGGTCGGTATGGATGGTGCCTTGCTGGCCGCTGGCGTCGCCTCGCTGTCCGATGCCAGCACCCATGGCATGTCCAGCATGCTGGTGACGCGCCGCGGCAAGCCTGTGCTGGAACAATACTGGAACGGTTACGACAAGGACACCCTGCACGACCTGCGCTCGGCGACCAAGAGCATCACCTCCCTGCTGATGGGCGTGGCGATCGACCAGCGCCTGGTCGGCGGCGTGGGCGATACCCTGAGCAGCTACCTGAACCCGCTGTATCCGAACGCGCCAGCCTACCGCCTGGGCCTGAAGCTGGAAGACATGCTGACCATGCGCAGCGGCCTCGACTGCGACGACTGGACCCGCAGCTCGCCGGGCAACGAAGAAAACATGTACCAGCAGACCGACTGGGTCAAGTTCTACGTCAACCTGCAGGCGCCCAACGCACCCGGCCGTGTGACGCGCTACTGCACCGGCAATCCCATGGCGCTGGGGCGCGTGATCGCCGTGGCCAGCAAGAAGCCGATTCCGGCGTTTGCCAAGGAATTCCTGTTCGGCCCGCTGAACATCCAGAGCGCCAGGTGGGCCGAGTTCGATAACCGGAACCAGACCGATACTGGCGGCCACATCCACATGCGCCCGCGCGACATGGTCAAGCTGGGCCAACTGGCCTTGCAAAAGGGGCAATGGAATGGAAAACAGCTGGTCTCGGCGGCATGGATGGCGGAATCGACGCGCCAGCATACGCAATTCACCTCGCTGCCCAACCGCAACGGGTATGGCTATTTCTGGTGGCGCAGCGTCGAAACCGTGAAAGACGTCCCCTACGACGTCATTTTCGCCGACGGCAATGGCGGCCAGTACATCATGATCGTCCCCGCGCTCGATATCGTCGCCGTATTTACGGGAGAAAACTACAATTTGAAGAAGGCGGAATTTTCATTCAGCGTGCTTAATCGCTACATCCTGCCGGCAGTGAAATAAGCTGGCAAACGCGGAGCGGGCGCCCTGGCGGCCGCTCCGCGGTCGCTGGAAAAGTAGCGCATTGCCTGCCAAAACACCGAGTACACGATGAATGACATCACGCTGTCCGCAACACCCCTGCTGGAGATCAGCATCTATAACGGTGGCCACGACGAGCTTGCCCGTGAAATTTCCGAGCGTTTTCAGAACGGGCGTGCGCAGGAAGTGGTCGACTTCATCGCCGAATGCGATGTTTACACATTGGGGATCGTGGGATTTGCCCGACGCGCATCCTGCGTCTGGCGGCAAGACGCCAGCATGTGGCGCACGTTCGCGCGCTTGACGGGAAAGCGTGGCGTCTTGTGGGGCGGGGCTGACGACTTCATCTATCGCGACGCCGCTTTTTCCGAGGAAATACATGCGATGGGCCGGCAGTGCATTGCCAGCGCCGGAGCGGATCCGCTTGCGCTCGCGGCGGCGCGCGAATTCATGCTGAGCTGCGTCACATCGCGCCTCTCCTATCCGGGCATTGCGCGCGACGAGGTACTGGCCCTGATCGAGGCCCATCTGGCATTGCGCCGGGAGGCGGGGATCGAGGATGATGCCAATGGGCAATCGAGCCTGGGGCCCCTGCTTGAGTGCCTGAGCGACCCGGCCGATCTGATCGCCGTGGCGGGCAAGACAGAACATTTCTTCCGCCAAGCCGTGTGGGCTTACGGGCAAGGCAGCAAGCAGTACAGCGCGCGCCAGCGCTGGCTGCCGTGGCATGACTTCTTTCGCCAGCACCCGGGCTACCTGGACCGCCATCACGAGCGGGTGGCCGATCCGGCATTGATCATGCGGCGCTGGCCTCACGTCACCCCGGCACTGCGTTGGAAAATGACGCAGACCCTGCTGTCGGCGATGCCGTACAGCGCCGGCGACGACCAGGACTATTTCTTCGACGCCATCGATTGCATCATCCGCCACGACCAAGCCAGCTTCGCCGGGAATTTACGCAAACGAACTGTACGTCTCGACGGCGGGCTGGCCAGCCTGATATGGCGGGAACAGTATCCGCAATTGCTGCCTGAGCTGTTCCCGCTGATCATGTGCGCACGCCATTCCCTCGACACGCTCAGCGCACCCCTGAACTTCATCCTTGCCAGCGAGCCGGCACTTTTGCTGACCGGAAGGGATGACAGCCTGCCGCGCGCCATCGCCGTCCTGAACACCGAGGTCTTGCGTGGCGTCTTGCCAGCACTGGCCACGCTGATCGGCAACGGTGCGTCGGCGGCGCTGCGCGCGGCCGTGGTCGAGGCAGCGAAAAAGCTCGAGCCGGCCGACATTGCCGACGCCGGCTGGCTGGGGTCCGGCGACGAGAACCTGCGCGCTGCATGCCGGGAAATTCTGCTGGCCCATCCGGACCAGGCCGGTGCTTCGGCCCTGCTGTCCAGGTACTGAAACCCACGGGCGGAACGCCACGCCCATCAAAAAAGAAATATTTACAATAAAATCATCCCGTTTTGCAATTTCGATGTGGCAATATAGAGAAATTCGCCAGGCCAGCCGCGCCCGCATGTTCCGTTGGCCCGCTGCTCCTGCATCCCATCACTCTTTCAAGGATCGACCATGGCCACGGCAAGTGCATACACGAAAGTAGCGCAAGAACTGTATATTTCCTATTTTGGCCGCCCCGCCGATAGCGCCGGGCTCCAGAGCATGACCGCCGCGCTGGCCGCGGCCGGCGCGCCGACCACGACCTCCGACCTCGACGCCGCCTATTCATCGAACCCAAGCGTTCGCGCGCTGCTGGACAGTTTCGGCAAGAGCGCCGAGTCGACCGTCCTGTACGGCTCTGCTGCGGCCGGCTTCGTCACCGCACACTTCGTGACCGAAGTCTTCCACTACCTGTTCGGCCGCGCGCCGGCCGAGAGCGGCCTGGCATTCTGGACCAATGCGATCGATACCGGCTCGCTGACCCTGGCCGCCGCCGCCCACTCGATCCTGACTGGCGCCATCGTCGCCAATGGCGCCGATGCGGCGCTGATCGCCAAGAAAGTCGCCGTCGCCACCAATTTCACGAACGCCCTCGACACCGTCGAGGAAGTCGGCGCCTACCACGGCGCCGTCGCCGCCCAGATAGGGCGCGACGTGCTCGCCGGCGTCAGCGCGACCACCGACCCGGGGACGTACCAGGCAGCTGTGGTCGGCACGCTCGCGCAGATGACCAGGGCGATCCCGCTGACTACCGGCGCCGACAGCGTCGTCGGCGTCAGCGGCGCCAACCTGTTCGTCGCCAACGTTGCAGGCAGCAGCAACACCTTGCAGTCGGGCGACCGCATCAGCGCCGGCGACGGCGTCGACACCCTGCGCGCCAACGTCGGCGTGTTCCAGGCGAGCGCGCTGACGCCGGAAACCCAGGGCGTCGAGAACATTGTCGTGCGCGCCGACGGCAGCATCAGCACGACCGCGCCGATCGACATCAATGCCGCGCTGATGAAGGGCGTGACGCGCTGGGAAAGCAATCACAGCCGCGGGGACCTGGTCATCGACCGCGCCGGCATCGCCAGTTCCCAGTTGCCGGAAAACGTCACCGTCGCCATGGTCGGCACCGATGCCGGCAATGTCGACTTCGGCGTGTACTTCGACACGGCCGCCCTGCGCGCGCTCAATCCGACCGTCGGCGGGCAAACCTTGCGCCTGCAGCTGATGGATACCCGCTCGGCCGACGCCAACGGCGCGCCCCTGAAAGAAAATCCCTACGACGGCTTCGCGTTCACGTTCAACGGCAAGCAGGTACAGGTGCGTTCGCCCGCGATCGACCAGGCCCAGACCTATCCCGAGCTGCTCGCCGCGATCCGGGCGCAGGTCGCCGTCGTGCCGGGCCTGGAAAAGCTGGTGGTGACCCTGGGCGGCACGTTCAACGCCTACGACACCCGATCCGGCCACCTGCTCAGCGGGACGGAAATCCTGATCACCAATCCGGGCACCGGCACCATGACCACCGACAACACCTCGGGCTGGCTGTCACCGCTGATCCCCAGCGATGACCACATGCACAAGGCGATGCCGATCGGCCCGACCGCGGCCGGGCGTGCACTCATTACCAGCACCGTCGTGCTCGATGGCGTCGGCCGCGGCGGCACCGGCGGCGACCTGGTCATCGGCGCCAAGGCGACCAGCGCACTCGCCCAGCCCGGCGTGGAAGCATTCAATATCACCGTCGAAAACTCGAGCCGCCTGCAAACCATCAATTCGACCTACAACAAGCTCGAATCGGTGAACCTGGTCAATGGCGCGGCCAAGGGCGACGTGGCGGTGCGCGGCAGCACCGGCAGCGACGACCAGCCCCTGCCGGGCCTGGCCAGCGAGCGCACCGGTTCCCAGCACGGCGACACCTACGGTTTCCACGATGTGCGCCAGGTCAACGCCGGCGCCATGAAAGGCAAGGTCGATATCGAGGCCGTGGTCGGCGACCTGGCGGTGGCCAAGTACATCGGCCAGCCCGGCAGCCAGACCGGCGCGCTGACCGAGAGCGTGGATTTCATCTACCTTGGCGGCAACAACGATGACAATCTGATGCTGGACATCACCTCGAACATGGCTGCCAAGCACGGCACCCGCGCCGCCGGCGTGCCCGATTTCCGCTTCAAGATGGCTGGCGGCGCCGGCGACGACCTGGTGACCTTGCGCATCCTGCCTTCCGTGCAAGGCAACGACGCCTGGATGGTGAACCAGGACTTGAACCACAACATCACCCTGAGCGGTGGCGACGGCAACGATACGATTCGCAAACCCGGTGCGGGCGATGCCGTGCTCGACGGCGGCAATGGCAACGATGCCATCTACGCCGAGAACACCGGTTTGCAGGGAGTGACCCTGTCGACCGAGGCGAAGCCAACCGCGACGTCGACCACTTACCTTGGGGCGCAGTGGGTATTCAACACCGCCGACCAGATCGGCTTGCTGGCGCCGGCCCGCAATCTCGGCTCCCTGAAAAGCGACGCGCTCGATACCTACAAGCTGGTCGGCACCAAGGTCGGCGTGACCTTCCAGGGCATCAACAGCACGGTGACGGTGGGAACCCAGTTGACAATGACCATGCCGACCGACAAGGATATCAACGAAGCCATCAAGCATGCCATCAATGACGACGCGGTGCTGAGCCGACTGATCCATGTCAACGACGGTCCGGGCAGCGCGCTGATCGTGCGCTCGCTGATCGACGGCGTCATGAGCCCGGCCGACCTGAACATATCGCTGCAATCGCTGGACCCCGCCAGCCTGACCGAGGCGCAGGTCAGCGCCTGGTCCGCGGCCTATGGGCTGACCGGCGGCGCGGTATCGACCGACAGCCTGCTCAACGTGATCCACACCTCGCTGGCCGCCTTCAATGCGAACGGCGACTATGCGAGCGCCATGGCGGTCGACCACGGCGCCGTGCACAGCATCACCGGTGCGAACAGTACCGCGGCCAGCGACAACCTGATCCTGCCGGGCATGGGCAACGATGTGGTGGTCCTGGGAACGGCGGCGGGGGCGACCAAGGCGGTGTCGAGTAACGATACCGTGGTGTTCGACAAGAACTTCGGCAACGACACCATCGTCCGCTTCAGCGCGGCGGGCGCCGGCATCGATCACCTGGACTTCACGGCACTGGGCGGCAGGACGCTCACGGCCGACCTGGCGACCGACAAGTCGATCACCATCGTCGCGGCGGGCACGACCAACGACACGCTGGCGAAGATCAGCGCCCTCTTCAACGGCCACAACGCCGAAACCATGACCCACGTGGTGGCGGTCGTCGACGGCACCACCAATGCCGCGCTGATCTACTCGATCGAGGATGTGGCGGGCGCGGACAATGGCAAAGCGACATTGGAGGGCCGGATCGACCTGGCCACCGTGAACTGGCACAGCGCACTGACGCAGGCGAACTTTGTCGATGCGAAGGGTGTCGGTTTCAACCAGGCCGAAGGCGCGGCTGGCATCGCGCCGACGCCCGTGCAGCTGGTCGGCATGACGCTGCCCGACGACGGCGCACTGCCGGGGGCGAGCGGCCTGACGGGCGCATAAGGGACTGACGAAGGCCAGGGACGGCGTGCGCCGTCCTTGTGTTCCCCGGAGTAATCTTCATACGGCGTGGGCGCGCACTGTGCCCCGCCACTGTCTGTTCCCATCGACCCGGGCGCCCTGCCCGGCTGGTCCCGCTCCTTGACGCCACAATCGCCGCGGCAAGGCAGCAGGTCCTGAACGCGGCTCACCGGATTTCTTGCAAAAATGGAAGTAATTACTGGCGCTGGCAGCCCGCATCGATCGCGCGCGCCGCCAGCAGGGACGGTGACGTGGGTAGTTAATGCAGCGCGGTCACCGCATAGCCTTTTTCGGCGATCTGCTCGTTGAGACGTTCGATATCGTAGTCGGGCAGCTGGTCGGCCTCGTCGGCGATCTCGAAGGCCCTGGCCTCCACTTCCCAGTCCGTATTGGTGGCCTCATTCGGAATATTGCGGTCTTGCGGAACTGCCAGGTAGGAGTACTTGCCGTCGTGTTCGGCCCTGCGGTAGATGTCCAAGCGCATGATGGTGTCCTATAGAAATGAGAAGACGAACTCCTGCTTTCCGCATGGAGGCAGTGTCCGTGCCTAAATGTAGGGTAGCCGCGCCGGTCCGTCTGTTAGGTATTCAACATGAGATGTCTTTTTTGTGCCAACGTTTGTCGAGTACGCCCTTAGTTTTGCTGCATATTAGGATCGATAAAGCTATGATGGATCCATTGATTGCGTAGAGCAACATTCAAGACGCAATCCTGATTCACCTTATTAAAGGAATTATCATGTCCTCGCAATCGATACTCGGCAGGCTCAAGGTGTGGCACACGTATCTGATCCTGAGCGTGATCGGGGTCGTGGTGGCGGGCATCCCGACCTACCTGTACATCAAGGAAGCCAGCAAAGCCCTGTCCGCGTATTCGTCCGAACAGGAGGGCATGCCGGGTGTGGCGAACGTGCTGCACATGATCCAGTTTACCCAGCAGCACCGGGGCCTGTCGGCGCTGGTGCTGGGCGGTTCAGGCGACGCCGGCGAGAAGCGCGCCGCCAAGCAGAAAGAGGCCGACGCCGCCTACACGGAAGTCGACGCGCTCATCGGAAAGCTCAACGATCCGGCCATCGCGCAATTGTGGTCGGGCCCCAAGCGCGATTGGGAAACCTTGCGCGCCGGCGTCTCCGGCAAAACGATTACCGTACCGCAGAGTTTCACCGCGCATACTGCCTTGCTGGCCAAATTGCTGAAAGTAAATGAACTGGTCGGCGATTACTACGGTCTCAGCCTCGATCCGGACAAGGATTCCTACCAGCTGATCCAGGCCATGTACTATCAGCTGCCGTATTTGACGGAAGAGCTCGGCCAACTGCGGGCCAAGGGTGCCGGTTTGCTCGGCAAGAAAGAAGCCAGCCAGGAAGAACGCCAGATCATTTCATCGATGATCGGCCGCATCAACGACCGCGTGCTGCAGACCACGAATGCCTTCGGCAAGGCGGCGGCGTACAACCCGGACATCGGCAAAAACCTGTCCACCCTGATGAACGACGCGGTGTCGATGTCGGCCACGATCACCGAACTGGCCACCGCCCAGATTCTCAAGCCGGAAACGCTCAGCTACAGCGCGAGCGAGTACGTGGCGGCCGCCACCCGCGCGATCGATGCCCAGTTCACGCTCAACAGCGCCGCCAAGGCCGATCTCGATGTCATGTTCGTCGCCAAGATCGGCAACTTCCACACCGAGCGCTGGACCATGCTCGGCACCATGCTGGCCCTGCTGGTTGCCGCCGGCTACTTTACGGTACTGGTGACGCGGGCGGTCACGGTGCCGCTGAACAATGCGGTCGCGGTGGCGCAAAGCGTCGCCGGCGGCAATCTGGTCAATGACTTCGATGTCGGCGCCGACAATGAAGTCGGAAAAATGCTGCGTGCGCTCAAGGACATGAACGATAGCCTGCGCGGCATCGTCGGCGATGTGCGGATCAGCATCGACAACATCAGCGCGGCCACGCGTGACATCGCCTCCGGCAACAACGACGTCTCGTCGCGCCTGGAATCGCAGGCGTCGAACCTGGAAGAAACGGCATCGTCCATGGAAGAACTCACCTCCACGGTCAAGCAGAATGCCGACAACGCCCATCAGGCCAACGAACTCGTCCTTGGCGCATCGCAGGCCGCGACCAAGGGTGCGGCGGTGGTGTCGCAGGTGGTGCAGACCATGGGCGACATCAACGATGGCTCGCGCAAGATTGTCGACATCATCGCCGTGATCGACGGCATTGCCTTCCAGACCAATATCCTGGCGCTGAATGCCGCCGTGGAAGCGGCCCGCGCCGGCGAGCAGGGCCGCGGGTTTGCCGTGGTGGCCAGCGAGGTACGCAACCTGGCCCAGCGTTCCGCCTCGGCAGCCAAGGAAATCAAGGTCTTGATCAGCCATAGCGTGGGCCAGGTCGAAGCGGGCAACCAGCTGGCCAACGAAGCCGGCACGGCGATGGGCGAGATCCTGAGCAGCGTCACGCGCATCACCAGCATCATGGCGGAGATTGCGGTGGCCTCGGCCGAGCAAGGCGCCGGCATCGAGCAGATCAATCATGCGGTCACCCAGATGGATGACATGACCCAGCAAAACGCGGCCCTGGTCGAGCAGACGGCCGCGGCGTCGAGCAGCTTGCAGGAACAGGCGGCCACACTGGTGCAGGCGATGAGTATCTTTAAGCTTGGAAATGAAGCACTGCAGGCCGCGGCGCGCCATCCCGCACCGGCCCGTCCCCTTGCTTCCGCCGCGCCGCGCCGCGCCGGTGCCAAGCGTCAGGCATTAAAACAGGCATGACGCGCCGGCACCGGGCAAGCGCGCTGCGCCCGGCTAGCGCCCCGGGCTGCTGCGCAGCACGCGCGCCGGCAACATGACGATGGCGCGCAGCAGCTCGAAGACCGCTTCCACGCCGATACCCACCAGGCGAAACGGCAACAGCAGCAGCCACACCAGCGGATACAGCAGCAGCGCAAGCAGCGCCAGGGGCCAGCACAGGAAGAGGACCACGAGCCACAGCAGGAAACTCAACATCGTTTTCTCCGTATCGGAAAAGTTCAGGTGAGCTCACTGTAAGGACATGGCGCGGATGCGGCAATGCAGCTGCGACCAAGCGCAGGCTGGCACGCGCAAAGCGCAAAAAACGCGGATAAACGGGATTTACTGGCCGACGCAGATGATCTTGGTGGCGTACTCGTGGGCGTTGGATTTCTTGTTTGTTGCCCAGTCGATTACTTCCTGGGCTTGCCCGACGGTCATGATCGTGGCTTTTTCCTTGTTCTTGATAAAGGAAACGCCCTCGAACTTGCCTTCCTTGCTACGCATGACTTTGGCGAACACGGGCGGTTTCAGCGCATCATCGCTGAGTTTGTTTTGCTGGACGAGGTAACGCTGGTCAATATTTTCCATGGGGCACTTAAATAAACGGTTGAAGCCGCCATTTTACGGGCTCGCCTGCCGCGCGGCAAATGGATCGGCCAGGATGGCGGGGCGGCCTCGGCCAGACCCCGCCACGGGTCAGCGGCATCAGGCGTAGACCCGGACCCGTTCGACGGTTTCCGGCACCACCGCGTGCAGCACGTCGACCCGGATCGCCGCTTCGAGCGAGGGAATCGAACCGCCCGCGCGGTAATGGAAACTGACCTGCAGCACGTCGCCGGCCTTGCATTGCACGCCCTGTTGCAGCGGCAAGGTCATGTAATGGTTCAGCCAGTCGATGGTGGCGTTTTCTTCGCTGACGACCGCCAGCACATTCTTGGTGATGAAACGCATCGCGTTGACGACGCCATTCTTCTCCACCAGGAACTTGCCTTCCCACGCAATGCGGGTGTCGAGCGGCTGGCTGAAGTCGAGAATGCTGTACACCGACGGCGGCGCCAGTTCCACCGTGCCGGGATGGATCACCGTGGTTTCCTGGAACTGCACGATGGGTGCGTAAAAGCCTTCAAAATCGTATTCCTGCTGCAGCGGCTGCACCGCCATGATCACCGCTTCCGGCAAAAAGCGCGGCAGCGGGCCGCCAAAGCGCGCCAGGTAGCGTCGCTTGAACGATTCGATCACTTCCACCTGTTTTTCGCGCAGCATGCCGACGTGAATCATTTCGCAGATCACGATATCGACCGGCTCCGGCGGCAGGTATTCGAAGGCGTCGGCATGCACCACCTCGACCTTGTGGCCGTTGGGGTTCATGGACATCATCTTGCGCGCTTCCTTGACCATGTCGGGATTGAACTCGACGCAGTAGACTTTTTCGGCCTTGGCGGCCGCAAACCAGGACAGCACGCCGGTGCCGCCGCCGAGCTCAAGCACCTTGGCGCCAGGGAAAACCGCGTAATGGATCGCCGACTTGAAACCGTGCATCCGGTTTTGGTCCATCAACATATTGTGGTGATAATGGACAGGAATGAATTGCCCCAGATAGCAGCTTTCGATTTCGCGTTCGTTCAGCATGAATTTTCCCTTTGATGTGGCGCCCCGGATGCCCTGCGCCGTTGCTTGGCTTGATCAGTACGACGTAATCATTATCAACAACATGGGTGCAATTTGATGCCGCGAGATAACTCGCTTTTCCGTGCCAGTTCGGCGCTTGCACGCCGCCGCAAACCCTTACAGGCCCTTGCGGCTGAGGGAAAGATGGGCGTTGATGGCGTCGGCGATGCGCGGCTTGTCGGCGCGCACGGCGATCTGGGCGGCGGTCAGGCTTTCATTATTCTTCAGCGTGGCGTCGGCGCCCTCCTGCATCAGCAGCCTGGCGGCCGATTCGTGGCCTTCGCGCGCGGCGATCATCAGCGGGGTCAGCTTGCTGGGCGTTTCGGCATCGATATAGGCGTGGTGCTCGAGCAGGATGCGGACGATCTCGTCGTCGCCGCTGGCGGCCGCGTAGTGCAGCGCCGTCCAGCCGGGATAGGTGACGATCGCGCCCTTGGCCAGCATGGCCAGCACCGCCGGCTTGTTGTGCTTGAACGCCGCCATCATCAGGGCGCGGTTGCCGTTCGGCGCGGCCCGTTCGAGGTCGATGCCGGGCTGGGCCAGCAACACATTGACGACGTCGTCGGCGCCCTCGCGCAGCGCGAGGATCAGCACGGTCTGGCCGGTGATCGGGTCGACCGTATTGGGGCTGCCGCCGTTTTTCAGCAGTTTCTTGACCATGGACGCGTTGTCCATCTGCGCGGCGACCACGAAATCGCGCACCGGATCGGCCGCCGCGTTCGCGCCAGCAATGGCGAGCAAGGCGGCAAGCAGCAATCGGTTGATCAGATTGAACATGAAGTTGACTCCCTACTGCCTTGAAAACATTGAGAAAACTATCTACACGCGCGGAACTGCGCAGTTACCGCCGAAAGCTCTGATTCAACGCGAACTTAGCTCCGTACCACCTTGAAAAGATTGAAGAAATTGTCGGTCGTCCGCTGCGCCACCGTTGCCAGGGGCACGTCTTTCAACGCCGCAAGGTACTCCGCCACATGGCACACGAATCCCGGTTCGTTCATCTTGCCCCGGTGCGGCATGGGCGCCAGATACGGCGAATCGGTCTCGATCAGGATGCGATCGAGCGGTACGGCGCGCGCCACGGCTTGCAGATCCTTGGCGCTCTTGAAGGTGACGATGCCCGAAAACGAGATGTAAAACCCCATCGCGATGGCGGCCTCGGCCACTTCCAGCGATTCTGTAAAGCAATGCATGACACCCGCCGCGCCACCTTTGTCGGTTCCCGCGCCCTCTTCCTGCATGATGCGGATCGTGTCCACGCTGGCGGCGCGGGTGTGAATGATCAAGGGTTTACCCGTGATGCGTGAAGCACGGATGTGCACGCGAAAGCGCTCGCGCTGCCATTCCAGGTCGCCCTGGAGACGGAAATAGTCGAGACCGGTCTCGCCGATGGCGACGATTTTCGGATGCTTTGATAATTCGACCAGCTGCTCGACCGAAGGTTCCGGCGTGTCCTCGTAATCGGGGTGCACGCCGACCGAGGCGTAGATGTGGGGATATTCCTCGGCCAGGGCCAGCACCTGGGGAAAATCCGGCAGGTCGACCGACACGCACAGGGCGTGGGTGACCTTGTTCTCGGCCATTTTGGCGAGGATCTCGGGCATGCGCGCGGCAAGCTCGGGGAAATTGATATGGCAGTGGGAGTCGATATACATCCCGCCATTGTAAACGCTAGCCGATACGCTTGCCCAGAATGATCAGGTCGCGCTCGATGCCGTCCAGCTTGGCCACCCGCGGCAGCTTGGCCCAGGTATCGAAGCCGAACTTCTTGAACAAGGCCAGGCTGGGCACATTATGGCCAAAAATGAAGCCGAGCAAGGTGTGCACGGCAATATTCGGGGCGTAGGCAATCGCCTGTTCGAGGCAATAACGCCCGATGCCCTTGCCGCGCCAGCTTTCCGCGATATAAATCGACAGTTCGGCGGTGCCCGAATACGCCGGGCGGCCGTAAAAGTTGGAATACGACATCCAGCCGATCACGGCCGGGCTGGCGCTATCGTCGTCTGCCGCGTGCAGCACCCACAGCGGGCGGCGCTCGGGGTCATGGTCGTCGAACCATTGCTGGCGCGACGCCACCGACACCGGCTCGGTATCGGCGGTCACCTCGCGCGAGGCGATGGTCGAATTGTAAATGTCGACGATGACAGGCAAGTCGTCGGGACGGGCAACGCGGTGAACGAAAGACGGCATACGGCGAACGGTGACAGTCAGGTTAAAAGGTCGGGCTCTACAGCGTGTGCGTGGCGCGCGAGGACCGCAGGGCGGCGCCCAGGATCTCTTCGATACGCAACTTGGCGCGCTGGCCGGTTTCGTCGTCGGGGAAATGCACGCCGATGCCTTGTGCCTTGTTATTGTTTGCGCCCGCAGGCGTGATCCAGGCAACCTTGCCTGCGATCGGGTATTTGTTGGTATCGTCCATCAACGCCAGAATCAGGTAAATCTCATCGCCGATCTTGTACGGCTTCACGGTGGGCACGAACATGCCGCCGTTGCGCAGGAAAGGCATGTACGCGGCATACAGCGCCGCCTTTTCCTTGATGGCAAGCGACAGGACCGAAGGACGCGTGATTTGCGGAGCGCTCGGGTCAGTAGGGTTGCCAGACATTAAAATCCTTTCAGGTACAGCATGCAGTGTAATCAAGCAACAGGTCTTCGACAAACAATTTCGGCGACAGCGGATGGTCCGCGATCGCGCGCCGGTCGTTTGCATTTTTTATCGCGCGCAGCAGGTTCGCCGTGTGCACTTTGCCAGCAAGCACGGCGATTTCCTTCTGGTAACGTGGATAATACCGGATACTGTTCGATAGTTTGTAGGAAAACAGATCGTAAAGCCAGCGCTGCGTCCAAGAAACCAACGTCGCCAGGGGTGCTTTGCTCAATTTCTCGGCAGTACGCAGCGCGCCATCGACGCTGGGATGCGCCAGGCATTGCAATAATGCTTCCAGATCGTCGCGGTTCCCGGTCTCCGATTGCGCCAGCGCGGCCAGCGGCGCGCCGCCCTGCTCGCGCAGCCAGCTGTCGGCGTCGGCCAGTCCCTGCTCCTTGAGCCAGGCCAGCGCCGCCGTCTCGTCGGGCATTGGCAGGGCAAACTTGCGGCAGCGCGACAAGATCGTCGGCAGCAGCCGGTCCAGGCTGTTCGACGAGAGCAGGAACACGGTGCCCGGGGGCGGCTCTTCCAGGGTCTTGAGCAAGGCGTTCGAGGCCGGCATGTTCAGCGCTTCGGCCGGATACAGCACCACCACCCGCAGCCCCTGGCGGTGGGTCGAGATGTTCATGAAGTCGGCCAGCGCGCGGATCTGCTCGATCTTGATCTCTTTCGACGGCGCCTTGGTCGACTTGGCTTTCTTGCCGCCATCGGACTCGGCACCCTCCTCGCCCTCGCCCGGCGGCTCGTCTTCCAGCGCTTCGGGACGCACGCGGCGGTAGTCGGGGTGGTTCTGCTGCGAAAACCAGCCGCAGGAACCGCACGCGCCGCAGGCGTGGCCGTCCGCACGCACGTCTTCGCACAGCAGGGACTGGGCAAAGGCTTCGATGAAGTCAGCCTTGCCGGTGCCGGCGGCGCCGTGGAACAGGATCGCGTGCGGCAAGCGCTCGCGCATCAGCTGCAATTGCTGCCACGCGCCGGCCTGCCAGGGATAAATTGTATTACTCATCGCGACATTCTTAGTTTAATCAATCACTTACAGCAGTTTTTCGAGAATGCCGCTTAGGGTGGCCTGGATGTCCGCAATCGATTGCGTGGAATCGATGACAACAATTCGATGGGGAAACTGAGCAGCGCGGCGCAGATACTCGTTGCGGCATGCCGCGAAAAAATCGGCCTTTTCCTGCTCGAACTTGTCCAGGGTACGGGTGGCGTCCAGGCGCGCCCGCGCGACGTCGAGCGGCACGTCGAACAGCAGGGTCAGGTCCGGCTGCAGATGCGGGTGCACCCATTGCTCCAGCGCCTCCATCTTGGCACGGTCCAGGCCGCGCCCGCCGCCCTGGTAGGCGAAGCTGGCGTCAGTGAAGCGGTCCGAAATGACCCAGTCGCCGCGCTCCAGCGCCGGCGCGATGACCTGGGCGATGTGCTCGCGGCGGCTGGCGAACATCAGCAGCGCCTCGGTTTCCAGGTGCATCTTGTCGTGCAGCAGCATGTCGCGCAGCTTTTCGCCGAGCGCGGTACCGCCCGGTTCGCGCGACGAGACAACCCGCTTGCCCTTCGCTTCCAGGGTCGCGGCCACGAAGGCGATGTGGGTGGACTTGCCGGCGCCGTCGATGCCTTCAAAGCTGATGAACTTGCCTCTTGAGGCGGTACTGTCGGTCATGGAACGGGAAACGCCTATCGTTGGTATTGATTCACTGCCCGGTTATGGTCGGACAAATTGCTGGAAAACTGGCTGGTGCCATCCTTGCGCGCCACAAAATACAGGGCGTCGGTCTTGGCCGGGCCCAGCGCCGCCGCCAGCGATTGCACGCCGGGCAAGGCGATCGGGGTCGGCGGCAGGCCGGTGCGCGTATAGGTATTGTAAGGCGTGTCGGTTTCGAGGTCGCGTTTGCGGATATTGCCGGCATATTTGTCGCCCATGCCGTAAATCACGGTCGGGTCGGTCTGCAGCATCATGCCCAGGCGCAAGCGGTTCACGAACACGCCGGCGATCATGGCGCGCTCCGACTTCTGGCCGGTTTCCTTTTCGATAATCGATGCCATCACCAGCGCCTGGTACGGATTTTCGTACGGCAAGCTCGGGTCGCGCTTTTCCCAGGCCGCGCCCAGGCGGCTGAGCAGCAAGGCGTGCGCCTGCTTGTAGATATGCAAGTCACTCGATCCCTTGGCGAACAGATAGGTATCCGGGAAGAACAAGCCTTCCGCCGCCTTGTAGTCGGTGGTGATCTTCGCCAGCAGTTCGGTATCGGACAGCTCCACCGTATCGTGCTTGAGGCCCTTGTTGGCGGCCACCGCCTGGCGCATCTGCTTGAATGTCCAGCCTTCGATGATGGTCAGCGATTCCTGGGCGAACTCGCCGCGCACCAGCTGGTCGAGCAGCCTGCGCGGCGAGGTGCCGGGTTTGAGCTCGTAGGTGCCGGCCTTGATCTTCGACGCGGTCTGGGTCGCGCGCGCCAGCATCGACAGCATGGTCGGGTTGACCGGTGCGCCGGCCTCGGCGATCTGCTGGGCTGCGGCGCCGACGCCGCTGCCGGACTCCACGGTAAACGGGATCGGATCGCCGTCCGTGGTGATCGGCTCCTTGGCCCAGTGGAAGAAGTACGTCATCGCTGCGGTGCACAGCAGGAGCGCCAATATGAGTAATTTTTTGAACAAGTGCGTACTCGATTCTGTGGTTTTCGCCGTTGCCGGCGCGATTTTCGCGACATCTCTATAATGAGGCCGTAATGATAAAGCTTAAATCGGGAAATATTTGGAATTTATGAACAACTGGAATGAATATCTCTCGTCCCGGGGCGCCCGCCTCGCGCAAGATGGCAGCGGCCATGTGCCTGACTTCGGCCAACCGCTGGGCGTCGCCGACCTCGCACCGGGCTTTGTCGCGCCCGTTACCGACCAGGGCCTGATCGCCGTCACCGGCGACGATGCCGCCGGCTTCCTGCATAAGCAGCTGACCAACGACGTCGAACACCTCGGCCTGGCCGAAGCGCGCCTGGCGGGCTACTGTACGCCCAAAGGCCGCTTGCAGGCGACGTTCCTGGTGTGGCGCACCAGCGACGCCGTCTTCCTGCAGCTGGCGCGCGAACTCCAGCCGGCGCTGCAAAAGCGCCTGTCCATGTTCGTGCTGCGCGCCAAAGCCAGGCTGGCCGATGCCGGCACCGGCCAGGTGCTGCTCGGCATCGGCGGCGCCGCGGCCGAGGCCACGCTGGCGCCCTTGTTCGGCGCGCTGCCGCCAGCGCCCTATTCCCGCATCGATCACCCGCTCGGCACCTTGATCCGCGTGGCCGATGCTTTCGGCAGTGCCCGCTACCAGTGGCTGACGGCGCCCGAGGCGGCCCACACTGCCTGGCCGGCGCTGGCCGCTGCCTTGCGCCCCGCCGGCACCGATGCCTGGCGCCTGGCCGAGATCCACGCCGGCGTGCCACAAGTCACGCTCAAGACGCAGGAACAATTCGTTCCGCAGATGGTCAATCTTGAACTGCTCGGTGGCGTGAACTTCAAGAAAGGCTGCTACCCGGGCCAGGAAATCGTTGCCCGCAGCCAGTATCTGGGCAAGCTCAAGCGCCGTACGGCCTTGGTGAGCATCGATGCGCCTGCCCAGGCCGGCGACGAAGTGTTCGCCGTGGACGACCCCGACCAGCCTTGCGGCATGATCGTCAACAGCGCGCCGAACGGCAGCGGCGGTGTCGACGCACTGGTGGAAATGAAACTCGCCGCGCTTGAGCAAGGCGACATACGCCTCGGCTCGGCCAGCGGCGTGCCCCTGCGCTTGTTGCCCATGCCCTACGCGCTCGACGCCCTCGACCTGTAGCCTGCCATGGTTGACCTTTATATTTACTACAAGGTGCGCGACGAGCACGCGCAGCAGCTTGGCCCGCGCGTGCGCGCCATGCAGGCCGCGCTGGCCGCCCAAGCCGGCGTGGCGGGCACGGTCAAGCGCCGTCCCGGCGCGCCCGATGGGCGCCAGACCTGGATGGAAATCTACCTTGCCACCCCGGACGGGTTCGACAACGCACTGGCGGCGGCGCTCCGGCATGCCGGACTCGACCAGTTCACCGATGGCCCGCGCCACACGGAAGTTTTTACGGATATAAGCACATGTGCCTGATCGTTTTTGCATGGCAGGTCGTTCCCGGCGTGCCCATGATTGCCGCCGCCAACCGCGACGAATTCTATGACCGCCCGACCGCCCCGGCCGGCGTCTGGCCCGAGCAGCCGAACATCTATGCCGGGCGCGACCTCAAATTCGGCGGCAGCTGGATGGGTATCACCCAGGACGGCGCCAACGGCCCGCGCTTCGCGGCCCTGACCAATATCCGCGCACCGGAAGAACGCCGCACCGATGCGCCATCGCGCGGGGCGCTGGTGGTCGATTATCTGGCAGGCACGATGACGGCCGCCGAGTACATCGCGCAGATTGCCGACGGCAGCGCCGCGTACAACGGCTTCAATCTGGTGCTGGGCGACCGTACGGGCATGTACTGGTTCTCGAATCGCGGCGGGAGCGATGCGCGCAATGGGCAGGCGCTGGAACCGGGGATTTACGGCATTTCCAACAGCTTGCTCGATGCCCCGTGGCCGAAGGTGGTGCGTACCAAGGCGCAGTTCGCCAGTTTGCTGTGCCAGGGCGCGCCGGAAGACGCGTATTTCGAGATGCTGGCCGATACCACGCGGGCGGCCGACATGCGTTTGCCGGATACGGGCATCGCGCTCGACCTCGAACGCGGGCTGTCGGCGGTGTGCATTGAGATTCCGGGCTACGGCACGCGCACCTCGACCGTGGTCAAGCTGTATGACGACGCGCCTGCGGAGTTGCACGAACGCATGCTGGCATAGCTGCCTTGCCTGTCTGCACGCACTAAAGCCGATTTTCCGGGCTTCGTCCTGTCAATCAGAAGGCGCTTCCATCGACGCGCCATGCAGAGCTGGCGCAAAGGTGTCAGGTTGCGCTGAACCGCCAATCGGTTTAAGCTGAACTTCTGAACGGAGGCGTACCATGAGTATCAAGGATACGGGCAAGCGTCCGGCTGCCCCCCAGACCGCGCGTCAGCCTTCCAACGCTGTAGCACTGGAAAGCGGCGCGGCAGGCCGGGACGATCAAAACGGTTTCGCCAGTCTCCTGCGCGATCTGACCTCGAACCAGCGGCGCGCCATCGACGCAATCCGGCTAGGTTTCCCGGCAACGCTGTTGAAAGACACCGCTATCTATTTTGACGTCTCCGCCGGCCGCATTCGATCGATCGTCCGCCTTCCCGAGACAACGGCGCACGCGTTGGCAAAACGTGGCGCCAACATGGATGCGGCGGCCTCGGAGCGGCTCTGGCGCCTGGCGCACCTGGTCGCGATGGCACAGGATGTGTTCGAGGACGATGAAGCGGCCAAGACGTGGCTGCGCAGTCCCAACCGCGTGTTCGGTGATGCGGCCCCGATGGATTATCTCGATACGGAGCCCGGCGCCATGTCGGTGCGTCAGGTGTTGAATGCGATCGCCACGGGCGGCGCAGCGTGAGATTGTGGCACGTCCATCGCCATCTGCGCCCTGGAAAAATTCGTACACCTTGGCCCGGCGCCTCTGCCGCCGCTGGTTCTGGTTGCGGTGGACATTCCAGACCATTGCTCGCTGTACGATCCCGGCATGGCAGCGCTGCCAGCCGGGTGGGATGCCATGCCAACATCGGATACGGCGCAGGCTTTCGGAGGCGCCTGGTTGTCGCGCCGCGCCGAGCTGGCGATGAAAGTGCCCTCCGCTATTGTTAACGAAGAAGCCAACGTCATCCTCAATCCCCACCATCCGGGCTACCCGGACGTCGAACTGAACGTCATCCGGCCATTCACGTTCGATGACCGCATGTTCAAATAAAGCCGCGCGCGTTCTCCGCTGACGAGAAACCACCGGTCCCGCCAATGACGGAAGCAATGGTTGTCGAGGCCGGACAGAAGTTGACGCAATCAAGCCCCACCCGACCGCATTGCCCCCCCCCTACCCCTTCATCTTCGCGCGCAGCATGTCGCGGATATGCGGCGCCGCCTTGTACGGATCGCCAGGATTCATCCCCTTGACGATCTCCTCCATCCGCTCGCCCACATTGCCCAGCGCACCCGGATGCGAATAGATGTAGAACTGCCCGTCCCGGATCGCATCGAACGTCATCTGCGCGACGTCGCCCGCCGAGACCTTGCCCGACTCGACCGCCTTGACCGTCATCGCCTGCGCCGCCTTCTGGCTCGCCGTCGGCCCGCCCGTCATCTTCACATCCTCGGGCCGGTTGCGGTGCGACTGGCTGATGCCGGTCGGAACAAAATACGGACACAGCACCGACGCCCCGATTGGTGCCTCCACCAGCTGCAGGTCGTGATACAAGGTTTCCGACAAGGACACCACCGCATGCTTGGACACGTTGTACACGCCCATGGTCGGCGCGTTCAGCAGCCCCGCCATCGAGGCCGTGTTGACGATATGCCCTTCATACGCCGGATCGTCTTTCGCGCACTCCAGCATCAGCCTGGTGAAGATGCGCACGCCATGAATCACGCCCCACAGATTCACGCCGAGCACCCACTCCCAGTCGGCCTCGGAATTCTCCCAGATCAAGCCGCCCGACCCCACACCCGCATTGTTGAACACCAGATGCACCGCGCCGTAACGCGCCATGGTGGCGTCCGCCAGCGCCTGGACTTGCTCGCCCTTGCGCACGTCGCACAGCATGGCCAGCACCTGGGCACCCTCGCCTTCGAGCTCGGCTCGCGTCGCATCGAGCGCATCCTGCTGCACGTCGGCCAACACCAGCTTCATGCCCAGGCCGGCGGCACGTTTCGCGAATTCGCGGCCGAGACCGCTCGCGCCGCCGGTGATCACGGCGACTTTATCTTGGAAGTTTTTCATGTCAGATGAGCTTTACCAGTTGTTTGCCGAAGTTGCGGCCCTTGAGCAGGCCGATGAATGCTTCAGGTGCCGATGCCAGGTCCGGCGCCACCGTTTCGCGGTACTTGAGCTTGCCGCTGGCCACCAGTGCGCCGAGTTCGCCCAGCCCTTGCGGCCACAGGTCGAGGTGCTCGCTGACGATGAAACCGCGAATCGTCAGGCGGCTGGTCAGCATGTGGCGCATATTGCGGATCGACACGTCTTCGCCGTTGTAGCCGGCGATCATGCCGCACAGCGCAACCCGGCCGAAAGCGTTCATACGCGGCAAGGCGGCGTCGAAACCGGCCCCGCCCACATTCTCGAAAATGGCATCGATGCCGTCCGGCGTGGCCGCCGCCAGGTCATCCACCAGGTTGCCGGCCTTGTAGTCGATACAGGCGTCGAAACCGAGTTCATTGACGACATAGGCGCACTTGTCCGGCCCGCCCGCGATGCCGACCGCGCGGCAGCCCTGCTGCTTGGCCAGCTGGCCAACCACGCTGCCGACCGCGCCGCTGGCCGCCGAGACCAGAATGGTATCGCCCGCCTTCGGCTTCATGATGTGATTGAGCCCGTACCAGGCCGTCATGCCCGGCATGCCCGCCACGCCCAGGAAGGCCGACAGGGGAATGTGCGTGGTATCGACCTTGCGCAGGGTGGCGCCGTCGGCCACGCCCATCTCCGCCCAGCCGAGCATGCCGACCACCATGTCGCCCACGGCAAATTTGGGATGCTTCGAGGCCAGCACTTCGCCAGCCGTGCCGCCGATCATGGTCTCGCCGATGGCCTGGGTCGCCGCATAGCTTTTCGCTTCGCTCATGCGCCCGCGCATGTACGGGTCGAGCGAGAGGTAATGATTGCGGATCAGTACCTGGCCGTCGCCAAGCTGCGGCAGTTGCGCGCTCTCGAGGCGGAAGTTGTCGGGCTGGACTTCGCCGCGCGGACGCGACGCCAGGACGATGCGCTGATAGGTGCCGGCCGTCATACCGCGGACACTCCGCCGTCCACCGCCAGGGTCTGGCCGGTGATGTGCTTGCCCGCGTCGGACGCGAACAGTAACGTTGCCCCTTTCAAATCCTCATCGTCGCCGATGCGGCCCAGCGGCGCATCCTTGGCCAATGCTTCGACGCCGAAGGTTTCCAGCACGCCCTTGGTCATCTTGGACGGGAAAAATCCCGGCGCGATGGCGTTGACGGTGATGCCATACGCCCCCCATTCGCCCGCCAGGGTACGGGTGAAGTTCACCAACGCGCCTTTCGAGGTGTTGTAGGCGATGGTTTTCATGGTCCCCGGCGCATTGCCCGCCAGGCCGGCGATGGACGCGATGTTGACGATGCGGCCGTATTTGCGCGGAATCATGGACGCCTTGCCGACCGCCTGCGTCACCAAAAAGATGCTGCGGATGTTCAGGTTCATCACCTTGTCCCACGCCTCGACCGGATATTCCTCGGCCGGCGCGCCCCAGCTGGCGCCGGCGTTGTTGATCAGGATATCGATGTGGCCGAGGCGCTTCATCGCTTCGTCCACCATCGGCTGGATATGCGCGTCCTGCGCCAGGTCGGCGGCGATGGCGGTCGCGTCGATGCCGCGCTCTTTCAGGTGAGCACAAGCTTCGTCCAGGTCAGCCTGCTTGCGCGAGGAAATGACGATCCTGGCGCCCTGCTCGCCCAGCGCTTCGGCCATTTGCAGGCCAAGCCCGCGCGAGCCGCCGGTGACCAGTGCCGTCTTGCCGGCGAGGGAAAACAATTCTTGCGTAGTGCGCATCGGGGAGTCCTTGTCAGTCAGCTGTCGTTATCAGATGGTGTAATCCATGCATTGGCGCGCTTCACGAATGGCGCCAAAGAATGGTTTGAGTGCGTGGTGGGTCGGATGCTCGCCGTAAGCCTTCAAGGCTTCCTGGTCGGCGAACTCCGAATACAGCACCACGTCGTAGGTTGCTTCCAGGCCCGGCTGGGCCAGCGCCACTTCAAAGGCGAACATGCCCGGCACGATGTTGGCGCAAGCGTCGAGCTGCTCCTTCATCTTGCGCGCGTTGGTGGCGCGGTCGGCGCCTTCGGCGAAGTCTTTCAGCTTCCACATGACGATGTGTTTGATCATTGATTAGTCGGTCCTCAGAACCACGCATCCTGCATGTCGAGCGTGGTGGTGTCGATGCTGGCCAACAGGTCGAGCTGTTGCTGGACCTTGGGCAGCTCCCAGTGGAAGAAATAGCGGCAGGCTTGCAGCTTGCCGTTGTAAAAATTGCTGTCGTCAAGCGACGGCGACGCGCCGGCCAGCGCATGCGTGGCCACCAGCGCCTGTTCCAGCCAGATCCAGGCGATCACCGTGTGGCCCACCGCTTCCAGGTACAGGCTGGCGTTGGCCAGGGTCTTGTTCATGTCGCCGACGGCGTACAAGGTCTTGGTGACGGTGGCGATGCGCTGCCATTCTTCTTCGAGCAGGTCGGCATTGGCGTGCAGGTCGACCGACACATCGGCCGCGCGCACCCTGGCAATCGTCGCGGCAATTTCGCCGCCGATGGCCTTGAACAGCGCGCCTTCCTGGATCGACGCCTTGCGCCCCAGCAGATCGAGGCCGTGGATGCCGTGCGTGCCTTCGTGGATGGCGTTGAGGCGGTTGTCGCGGTAGAACTGTTCGACGTTGTACTCGCGCGTGTAGCCGTAGCCGCCGTGCACCTGGATCGCCAGGCTGTTCGCCTCCACGCACCACTGCGACGGCCACGACTTGGTGATCGGCGTAAGAAAATCGAGCAGGCGCCCGGCGTGGGCGCGCGCCTCGGGGTCGGGTGCGGTGCGCTGCTCGTCGACCAGGCGCGCCGAATACAGCACCAGTGCCATTGCGCCTTCGGCATAGGCTTTTTGCGCCAGCAGCATGCGCCGCACATCGGTATGCTCGATGATGGCCACCTGCGGCTTGACCGGGTCTTTCTCGGCCGGGTGGCGCCCCTGTGGACGGCCGCGCGCGTAGTCGAGCGCGTGCAGGTAGCCGGTCACGCCCAGCACGGCCGCGCCCAGACCGACCCCGATGCGCGCTTCGTTCATCATGTGGAACATGTTCGCCAGGCCCTGGTGCGGCTGGCCGACCAGATAGCCAACGGCGCCGGCCTTGCCGAGCGGCTTGAAGCGTCCTTCGCCGAAGTTGAGCAGGCAGTTGGTGGTGCCGCGGTTGCCCATTTTGTGGTTCAGGCCGGCCAGCACGACGTCGTTGCGCTGGCCCGGCTCGCCATCGTCGCCCACCAGGAACTTGGGAACGATGAACAGCGAGATGCCTTTGACACCGGGAATCAGGCGCCCGTCCGGGCCGGGGATCTTGGCCAGCACCAGGTGCACGATATTGCCGGCGAGGTCGTGTTCGCCGGCGGAAATCCACATTTTGTTGCCGGCCAGGCGGTATTGGCGCTCGCCGTCGGGGCCCTCGACCGGGTCCGGCTCGGCGCGGGTGGCGATGTCGGACAGGCTGGAACCGGCCTGCGGCTCGGACAGGCACATGGTGCCGAAGAATTTGCCGGCGTACAAAGGCCGCACGAAACGCTCGATCTGCTGCGGCGTGGCGGTCTTGAGCAAGGTGTTGGCGTTGCCGATGGTCAGGAAAATGTAGGCCGAGGTGGCCACATTGGCTGCGGTGAAGTACGCGGTGACGGCTTTTTCCATCACGCATGGCAATTGCATGCCGTCGAACTCGTAGTCTTGCCCGGCCGCCATCAGGCCGGCGGCGGAAAAGGCGTCGAGCGCGGTCTTTACTTCGGGAATGATCGTCACGGTTTGCCCGTCGAAATGCGGCTCGTGCTGATCGTTCTTCTTGTTATGGGGCGCGAACAGGTCGGTGGCGATCTGTTCGGCGGTATCGAGCGCCGCGTTGAATGTTTCGCGGCTGTGGTCGGCAAAGCGCGGACGCGCGGTCAGCGCCTCCACGTCCAGCCATTCGTACAGCAGGAAGTCGAGGTCGCGGCGCGACAGAATTTTGGATTGCATCTTGGGCCCCGGGGAAGACAGCGAAGAAGCGGGGCGGCGCCGGAGCGGCGCGCCCCGGCGTGGATCAGACGACTTCGAACAGGCCGGCTGCGCCCTGGCCGCCACCGATGCACATCGTGACCACCACGTACTTGACGCCGCGGCGCTTGCCTTCGATCAGCGCGTGACCGACCAGGCGGGCGCCGGAGACGCCGTATGGATGGCCGACGGCAATGGCGCCGCCGTTCACGTTGAGGCGGTCCATCGGGATGCCGAGGCGGTCGGCGCAATACAGCACCTGGACCGCGAACGCTTCGTTCAGTTCCCACAGGCCGATGTCGGCAACCGACAGGCCGGCCTTGTGCAGCAGTTTAGGAATCGCGAACACAGGTCCGATGCCCATTTCATCCGGCTCGCAACCGGCCACGGCAAAGCCGCGGAAGATGCCGAGCGGCTGCAAGCCGCGCGCTTGTGCCACGTTGCTGCTCATCAGGATGGAAATCGAGGCGCCGTCCGAGAACTGGCTGGCGTTACCTGCGGAAATCACGCCGCCCGGCACCGCGCTGCGGATCTTCGACACGGCTTCGAGCGTGGTGTCGGCGCGGATGCCTTCATCGGCGCTGATGGTCACTTCGCGCGTGAGCAGCATGCCCGAGGCCTTGTCGGCCACGCCCATGGTGGTGGTCATCGGCACGATTTCGGCGTTGAACAGGCCGGCGGCCTGCGCATTGGCGGCGCGCTGCTGGCTCTGCACGCCATATTCATCCTGGCGGTCGCGCCCGATGTTGTAGCGCTTGGCGACGGTTTCGGCCGTTTGCAGCATGGGCCAGTAGATTTCCGGCTTGTGTTCCATGAGCCATGGATCGGCCAGCATGTGCTGGTTCATTTCCTGCTGCACGCAGGAAATCGACTCGACGCCGCCGGCGGCGTAGATGTCGCCCTCGCCGGCAATGATACGCTGCGCCGCGAGCGCGATGGTTTGCAGGCCCGACGAGCAGAAACGGTTGACCGTCATGCCGGCCGTGGACACCGGGCAACCGCCGCGCAAGGCGATCTGGCGCGCGATATTGGCGCCCGTGGCGCCTTCCGGATTGGCACAGCCGATGATGACATCCTCGACCTCGCCCGGCTCGATACCGGCGCGGGCGATGGCAGCCTGCAGCACGTGGCCGCCGAGAGTGGCGCCGTGCGTCATGTTGAACGCACCTTTCCACGATTTGGCCAGGCCGGTGCGGGCGGTCGATACGATGACGGCATCTATCATTTGTGTCTCCTGAGTTGGATTAATATGCGCATAGCGCTGTGTTGATCGCTACGAGAATAGCACATTTTAGTACGGTCGTTCGCAAAATTATTTGCACCCGTCGCCCCCTGTCCCGAGGCCTTGAAGAACCTGACCATGAGCATAGCCGAAGAAGTGAAAAAGTTACTCGCGCCGTTGGCCGATCCCGCCAGGGCGGCGGCCATGAGCGCCTACATGCGCGAGCAGTTTGCGTTTTACGGCATTCCCACGCCGGCCAGGCGCGCCGCGCTCAAGCCGCTCGTGCTCAGCCTCAAGGGCGCGCAGGCCGGCGTGCTGCTGGGCGCGGCCGCGGCGCTGTGGCAGGAGCCGCAGCGCGAGTTGCAGTACGCCGCCGTCGACCTGCTCGCCGCGCATGTGAAGCAGCTCGACGGCGGGCATATCGAGGCGCTGCTGGCCCTGGCGCGCCAGGCGTCGTGGTGGGATACGGTCGATGCGCTGGCGGTCGTGATCGGCACGGTCGTGCGGGCAGACCGCTTGCTGCGCCAGCCGCTCATGGACGAGGCCGTACGCCATGCGGATCTGTGGACGCGCCGCGTCGCCATGCTGCATCAGCTGGGCTGGCGCGCTGACACCGATCCGGGCCGGCTGTTCGCTTACGCCGAAAGACTGGCGCATGAAGAGGATTTTTTCATCCGCAAAGCCATCGGCTGGGGCCTGCGCGACTATGCGCGCCACGACCCGGAGGCTGTGCGTGATTTCCTGCTGGCGCAGGGCGATGCCTTGTCCGCCCTGACCCGGCGCGAAGCGGCCAAACATCTGGATAAGCAATAGTGAGCTGATGATAAGATTGGCTTTCTGAAAACTTTCCCGGTAAGCCATGTTACGACAGCGCCGCCTTGCCATTCCGCTTGCCGCACTGACCGCGGTCGGCATGCTCGCCTCCGACCTGTACCTGCCGGCGCTGCCCAGCATGCAGGCCCAGCTGCGCGCATCGATGACCGCCGGGCAAGGCACGATGGCCATTTTCATGCTGTCGCTGGCCTTGTCGCAATTCGCGTGGGGCTGGCTGGCCGACCGCCATGGCGACCTGCGCGCGATCATGGCGGGCACCGTCCTGCTGGCCGCCGGCAGCGTGCTGTGCGGCCTGGCGCCGGACATGGCCAGCTTGCTCGTCGGCCGCCTGATTCAGGGACTGGGCGCCGGCGCGGCGACGGTGGCGGTGCCGGCGCTGATCCGGCGGCGCTTTTCCGAGGCCGACAGCGTGGGCGCGATGGCGCTGGTGGCAACCGTCGAGTCGACCGTGCCGGCGATCGGGCCGGTGCTGGGCGCGGCGATCGTGCTGCACCTGGACTGGCGCGTGTCGTTCTACCTGATTGCTGCCGTGGCCGTGGGCCTGCTGCCGCTGGTGTCGCGCATTGTGGGAAACACGGCGCCGGCTGCGGGCAATGCCGCGCCTGTTGCGGGCGCGCAGCAGGCATGGATGACATGGGGCTTCGTGCGGCACGCGCTCAGCTACGCGGCCATGTTCGGCGCGCTGCTCATGTACGTGGCCAGCGCGCCGCATCTGGTGACGGCATGGATCGGCACGGGCGTCGGCGGATTCGCCGTGCTGCAGCTGTGCGGGGTCGGCGCCTTCATGGTGGCGGCCGCATGCGGCGCGAAGCTGGCCGCGCGTTACGGTGTCGAGCGGGCCATGCTGGCCGGCGCCGGCCTGCAAATGCTGGCAGCGGCCATGATGATGGCGCAGGCGTCGGCCGGCCTGCGTTCGCTGGCCTTGTTGATTGCCGCGTGGGCCGTATTTTGCGCTGGGCTCGGCCTGCGCGGGCCGTCCCTGATGTCGCGCGCGCTGTCGCTGGCGGTGAGCAATCCGGGCAAGGCGGCTGGCGTCGTGATGACGGCCGCGTTCGGCATGACGGCGCTGGCGACAATGGCGGTTGCCCCTTTTCTGACGGACGGATTGCTGCCGGTGGCGTTTGGGGTGGCAATCCTTGTGACGTTGAGTATTCTGCTGGTGCCGGATGCTCTCCGTTTGCACCGTCAACAACACGCCGCGAAACGGACCTGACAGGCAGTCCAGCCCAAGCAGCAAGGGGCGCGTCGTATCCGGATGGCGCAGTCGCCCGGCCCGGTTACGCGACTGACGGCTCGAGTCGTCATCGCATGATGGGCTTCGGATCGCAACTCTACTGCAAGTGCGAAGCCGAGCAGACGATGCGGGGCAGGTCGTCTCCGCATGGAATGCAGGGGAAATTCCGGTGTTCGTCTCGGTGCGCGGCGATAACGCCGAAGCGCTTACCCGCTACTGGGATGCCCTCTCGGAGGGCGCGGCCATCGTGCAGCCGCTCGGGCCGTTCAGCTACACGCCGCTGTACGGCATGCTCAAGGACCGCTTCGGCGTCACCTGGGTCCTGGACCTGGCGGTGGAATACGCTCCAGGGTAAGCCATGCTTGCCGGGCGGCATCCTGCCAGTGGCGCGACCAACCATGGTGACAGTGCAACGGCGCCGGTATGATGACGAGCATGTCCAGATCCGAACGCCTCCTGACACTGTTACAAGTGCTGCGCAGCTACCGTCCCCCCGTCAGCGGGCATGTGCTGGCGCGCGACACGGGTGTGAGCATCCGGACCTTGTACCGCGATATCGCCAGCCTCCAGGCCCAGGGCGCCGCCATCGAAGGCGAGCCTGGCGTGGGCTATGTCATGAAGCACAGTTTCATGCTGCCGCCCATGATGTTCGCTCCGGAAGAGCTTGATGCCCTGGTGCTCGGCATGCGGCTCGTGGCGGAGCAAGGCGACAAGGGGCTGGCGCAGGCAGGCAAGTCGACACGCACGCCGTCGACATCGACCTGTTGCGGCGTGCGATACGCAACGAGCGCAAACTGAGGATCACCTATCGGACTCCCTCGGGCCCCATGTCCGAGCGGATCGTGTGGCCGTACGCACTGGTCTATTTCGACCTGACCCGCGTGTTGATGTGCTGGTGCGAACTTCGTAGTGCGTTCCGCAACTTCCGGACCGACCGCATCGACGCGTCCGAACTCCTTGAAGAGCGCTATCCCAAAAACAGGCAAACGCTGCTCATGGAATGGCGGCGCTCGGAATTTGTCGCCGGGCGCAGCATTCTGCCCGAGGCAGACCAGCGATAAGCGAGCCGCCCCGGCGCAGAATGCTTCGGCCGCCGCGCGTTGATACTGCCGATCAGACATTATTTTACGTACCGTCCCGTTTCTTCTCCTCATTTCTTCTTTTTATTTTTCCGCGTCCACATCTCCGGTGTTTCCACTCTATAAATACATGATTGTATTTACACAAAACACCTGTCTTTTCGATATCCAAAAAGTAAGTTTCATGTAAGTTCCAAGCAAGCATTGCGTAAGTTTCGGAGTCCACACTCAAATCCAGCTGGATACATACGGCTATTCCGATGACGCAATAACTATATTAAACACGGAGACTCACATGGCAATCACACCCGGCATCACAACCGACGGGCGCAAGGGGATACCCGTCGACGCGGGCCTCACCAAGGAAGAGCGCAAGGTCATCTTTGCCTCCTCCCTGGGCACGGTATTCGAATGGTATGATTTCTACCTGTACGGCGCGCTCGCTCCAATTATCGCCAAGCAGTTTTTTGTCGGCGACCCGACCACCACCTTCATTTTTGCACTGCTGGCCTTCGCCGCCGGTTTCATCGTGCGTCCGTTCGGCGCGCTGGTGTTCGGCCGCCTGGGCGACATGATCGGCCGCAAGTACACCTTCCTGGTCACCATCCTGCTGATGGGCGCCTCGACCTTCCTGGTGGGTCTGTTGCCGAGTTACGCCAGCATCGGCATTGCCGCACCAATCATCCTGGTCACCCTGCGCATCCTGCAGGGCCTGGCACTGGGCGGCGAGTACGGCGGTGCGGCGACCTATGTCGCCGAACATGCGCCGCACGGCAAGCGCGGCTTTTTCACCTCCTGGATCCAGACCACCGCCACGATGGGCCTGTTCCTGTCGCTGCTGGTGATCCTGGGTACCCGTACCGCCATGGGCGAAGACGAGTTCACCGCGTGGGGCTGGCGCATTCCGTTCCTGGTGTCGGTGCTGCTGCTGGGCATTTCGGTCTGGATTCGCCTGTCGATGAACGAATCGCCAGCGTTTGCCAAGATGAAAGCCGAAGGCAAGACTTCCAAGGCCCCGCTGTCGGAAGCCTTCCTCAAGCCTAAGAATGCCAAGATCGTCTTCCTCGCACTGGTCGGCCTGACCATGGGCCAGGCCGTCGTGTGGTACACGGGCCAGTTCTACGCCCTGTTCTTCCTGACCCAGACGCTCAAGGTCGACGGCGCCGTCGCCAACATCCTGATCGCCATTTCGCTGCTGCTGGCCACGCCGTTCTTCATCGTGTTCGGTACGCTGTCGGACAAGATCGGCCGCAAATGGATCATCCTGCTCGGCTGTGCCATTGCCGCCTGCACCTATTTCCCTATCTTCAAGGGCATCACCCACTACGCCAACCCGGCGCTGGAAGCTGCGCTGTTAAGTTCGCCAGTGGTGGTCGTTGCCGATCCGGAATCGTGCCACTTC
The DNA here is from genome assembly GCF_030846495.1 of Massilia scottii. Classification (NCBI taxonomy): domain Bacteria; kingdom Pseudomonadati; phylum Pseudomonadota; class Betaproteobacteria; order Burkholderiales; family Oxalobacteraceae; genus Massilia; species Massilia scottii. The sequence goes on from NZ_JAVCWM010000001.1 coordinate 509,833, forward strand.
CAGTTCAACCTGACCGGCACCAAGAAGTTCCCATCGTCGTGCGACATCGCCACCGGCATGCTGACCCAGTCGTCGGTCAGCTACACGAAGGACGATGCGCCACCGGGAACGGTTGCCAAGGTGCGTATCGGCGACAAGGAATACACGTCGTTCAACGCAGTGATGACCCCGGACGGCCTGAACTTCGATGCCGACAGCAAAGCCAAGGAAAAAGCGCTGAAAACGGAAATCGGCGCAGCGATCAAGGCGGCCGGCTATCCAGCCAAGGCCGATACCGAGCAGATCAACAAGCCGATGGTCGTGCTGCTGCTGTTCATCCTGGTGCTGTATGTGACGGCCGTGTACGGCCCGATCGCGGCCATGCTGGTTGAAATGTTCCCGACCCGCATCCGCTACACCTCGATGTCGCTGCCTTACCACATCGGTAACGGCTGGTTCGGCGGCTTGCTGCCAACCACCGCGTTCGCACTGGTTGCGTACAAGGGCGATATTTACTACGGCCTGTGGTATCCGATCATCGTGGCGCTGGTCACGGTGGTCATTGGCGGCTTGTTCGTCAAGGAAACCAAGGATAACGACATCTACGCTTCCGACTAAGCTGCTGCCGCTGTCGTAAAAATGCCGCTCTCAAGAGCGGCATTTTTTTCGCCGGCTTGCGGGCACCGTGTCAGTAAGCCAAGGCGCCGCGCTACCCGTCGAACAGGGTCCATACGCCCTCATGATGGAATATCCAGACGGCTTTCGAGCCGATACCGACAATCAAGGTGTCGCCATTGAACATCATCACCCCGTGCCGCTCACGGTAGGCCCCGACGAAGTCGCGCAGATCGTCGCGGTGCACCGCAAAGGCGCCGACTTTCCTGCAGTACGATTCCTCGGTAACGACGTACAGCTGTTCAGGCAAAAAAAAGGATTGGTCGACCAGGCCGACTATCTCCAGGTCGCCCATGTTCTCCGGCCTATCCAGACGCTGCCACCGGCCTGGCGGTCCCAGATGCTCGATGAACGCCGTGAACGATGACGCCTTCAATCCGAACGCCGTATTGAATTGCGCCAGCAGCGCGTCGAGCGCGATCATCGGCGGCGCGCCGCAGCCGGAACGCGCGGCATGGGACAGATTGCCGCTTTCACACGCTGGCCAGATAGTTGTTTTTCACGCGGACATAATGCTCCGCCGAGTATTTAAGGAAGGCCAGCTCGGCGTCCGTCAGGGCGCGCACTTTCCGTACCGGGCGGCCGACATACAAATAGCCGCTTTCCAGCACTTTTCCCGGCGGGACCAGGCTGCCGGCGCCGACCATCACCCTGGCCGAAATGACGGCATCGTCCATCACGATGGCGCCCATGCCGATCAGGCATTCGTCGCCGATCGTGCAGCCGTGCAGTATGGTGTTATGCCCGATGGTGACGTAGTCGCCGATGATCAACGGCGAACCGAGCGGCTTGTTGGCATTCTTGTGCGAGACGTGGCACATCACGAAATCCTGGATATTCGAGCAGCGCCCGACCACGATGTGATTGACGTCGCCGCGCACCACCGCATTGCACCAGACCGAGGAATCGTCGCCCAGGTTCACGTCGCCGATCACCTGCGCCGAGGCGTGGACATAAATGTGCTCGCCCAGGCTCGGATGGGTATCGAGATAAGAAGACAATGGCATGCTCAGGCCCCCTTCTGGATCAGCATCGCCATGCGCTGCAGGTCGATATTGCCGCCCGAGACAATCACGCCGACCCGCTTGTTCTTGAAGTCGTTGCGGGGATTGAGCGCAAGGGCCGCGCCCAGGCAACCGGACGGCTCCACGGTGATCTTCATGTGCCCGGCGAAAAACTTCATCGCTTCGACCAGCTCGGCATCGGACACCGTCAAAATATCATCGACGCGCTCGCGGATCACCGCAAACGTGTGCTTGCCCAGATGCTGGGTCTGGGCGCCGTCGGCGATGGTATCGGGCGTGGCGATGTGGACGATCTCGCCGCTGCGAAAACTGCGCTGGCCGTCGTTGCCCGCTTCCGGCTCCACGCCGAACACGCGGCAGTCCGGGTTCATTGCCTTGGCCGCGGTCGCGCAGCCCGACAGCAGGCCGCCCCCGCCCAGCGGCACCAGCAGCACGTCGAGCGGGCCGGCATCCTCGATCAATTCCTTGGCGGCGGTGCCCTGCCCCGCCATCACGTGCACGTGGTCGTAAGGCGGAATCAGGGTCAGGCCGCGCTCCAGCGCCAGCGCGTTGCCGATCGCCTCGCGGTCTTCGGTGTAGCGGTCGTACGTCACGACCTCGGCGCCGTAGCCGCGCGTGGCCGCCACCTTGATGGCGGGCGCATCGAGCGGCATGACGATCACCGCCTTGATGCCGAGCAGCTTCGCCGCCAGCGCAATGCCCTGCGCGTGGTTGCCGGACGAAAAGGTCACGACGCCGCAAGCGCGCTGTTCGGCTGTGAACTGGGCCAGCGCGTTGTAGGCGCCCCGCATCTTGAAGGCGCCGGTGCGCTGCAGGTTTTCGCACTTGAAGAAAATCTGCGCGCCGCTCAGGGCGTTGGCGGTCGTGGATGTGAGCACCGGCGTGCGATGGACCGCCCCGGCAATGCGCTCGTGCGCGCGGGCGACGTCGTCAAAGGAAATGGGAAGCTGGATCATGGCGATGGATCTTTCTGTGGAAGATAGGAGTAAACGGTAGGCCGCGCGACGCCGAGCATGGACGCCACGACCGCCTGGGCGTTTTTCAGGTCCATCAGGCCGGCGTTGGCGAGCTGCTGCACGGCTTCGCGGCGCTGGGCCGGACTCAGGGCGTGCGGGGTCTTGTTCAGTTGCGCGGCAAAGCGTTCCAGGGTGGTGCGCAACTCGTCCAGGCGCGGCGAGGCCAGCGATTCGCGGATCGGCGTTTGCACCGGCTCGGTTTGCGCCAGCTGCGACAGGCTGGCGGCGACACTGGTGAGCATCGACACGTCCACATTCAGGCACAGCGCGGCGACGTACTCGCCTTCGCTGTTGCGCAGGCCGATCGAGGTGCTTTTGGCCGGGCGCCCGTCAGGAAACTGGTTCGGGTAGTTTTGCAGGATGTCGGGGAAATTCGGGTCCGTGATCCGCGCCAGGCCGATGACGGTGGTGGGATCGCCCACCTCGCGGCCGGACAGGTTGTTCGATATCGCCACGATGGACGATGCCGGGCGCGTGAGGTCGTGCAGCACCACCTCCACCATGGGCGCGAGCGTGCGGCCCAAGGCTTCGACGATCTTTTTTCCCTCGCGCAGGAGCAATTCATTTTCGGTGATGGTCATGACTGACATTATGTCACTGATCGACAATATGTCAATTCAATCCTCCATACCTCAAGGTATTGACGGCTTGCGCGCGGAATGCCATCATTGTGGCCATACCATGGAGTATGGTGACGTGCGGCAGCCCGCCGCGCGCTTGACGCGAAAGGATTCACCGATGGGCATTACCTGGAAACACGCCGCGGCCGCCGCCCTGCTGGCACTCGGCCTGCTGCACATTCTGTTCGGCCTGGCACGGTTCCATCCCGCGCTGACCGCAGCCTTGCACGAAGGCCTGGTCAACCGCTTCGGCACCGATGACGAGCGCCGGCTGGCCTTCTGGTTCATCGCCTTCGGCCCTCCGATTACCCTGTGCGGCCACCTGGCACTGCGCGCAGCGGCGGCCAACGACCTCCCGACCCTCGGGCTGATCGGCCTGTACGGCTGCGCGATGGGCGTGGCGGGAATTGTCGCCTTTCCCCAATCGCCTCTGTGGGGCCTGCTCGCCGTGTCCATCGTGCTCGTTGCCGTCGGCCGGGGATGGCTGGTCTAGCGCGTCAGCCTTGCGCTTTGCCCGGCGGCGTCAGCAACTGCACCACCGTGCGAATCTCGGCCTCGCTCATCTCCGGCGCGCCGATGGCGGCATGCCCGATGAAGGCGCAGTAATTCCAGCGCGCAATTACCGGCGCCTGCTCGGGCGGCCAGCCGATATCGGTCAGCAGCCTGGCCACGTAATCGACCCGCTTGCGATCGACACGCTGCTGCACTTCCCTGACCTGGTCATTGGTCATGGACCATGCGCGGATCGCCCGGCCCAGGGTAAACAGGTGCGGCGGACCGCCGGTGAACAACTTCGCCAGCTTGCTGCCGACGTCGATATCTTCCTGGTCGACAATATCCATCACGCGCTGCGTGTGAACCTGCTCCCATTCTTCCATCACAGCGGATTGATAGTCTTCCAGATTTTTGAAATGCCAGTAAAAACTGCCTTTCGTGACTCCCATCTTTTGCGCAATCGTCATGATGCGCAAACCTTCGGGGCCATCGTCAGCCAGTGCCTGCAAGCCGGCGCTAAGCCAGCTTTGTCGGTTCTTTTTATCGTCCATGCGCCATCATACCGAATGGCCTTGACAAGTCCAATGCCTGGTGTGAAGCAAACCGTACTTTGCGGTATGGAGAAACGCAAAGATGAGTTCCTGGACAACGCAATTGAACGCTGCAATGTCAGCTCAGTCGCCATAGAAGCAAGAGCATGATAAAACCGCCCAATATCACGGCGATCCACGAGGGCGGTTCGCCCTCAAGCATGAAGTCGCGGGGTTTGTCCGGGTCGTAAATGACCCGCACCGGCTTGCCGGCCTCAAGATCAGGCAGCAGCTCTTCTGGAAAAGAGCGAGTCCTGACAACCTTGGCGCCGGTCTCCGTAGTAAAGTGGAAGACAGCTTTGTACGTCGTCGTACTGCGCAATCGATGTACCGTGTGCCCTTGAATCGGTTCGATAACGGCAATGCGGCCGACCGAATGCAGATAGGTCCATTTCCCACTCAGCGCGAAGCCGAATGCAATAATGGCGATGGCCGCCAGATAGCCGAGCACCTTGCACAAAGTCCTTTCGATTTTCACTGCACTCCCTATATTGTTGAGGACCGGCGCGCTTGCGCGGCCCTTGGCTTTCTGATGGTCAAGTAATTAAATCGAGGGCCGCCTGACCGCTCACTCCAGGCGCAGGGAGAGGATGTCGATCTGGTCCGCCTTGTCGAAGCCGATGTGCACCAACGTCGCCAGGTTCACGAACCTGACGCGGTAGCGGTAGCGTCGCGCTTCGCCGTCGGTTTCGCGCGACAGCAGTTCAACCGAGCCCACGGCCCCCCATTCACGGCCTTCGGAGCCGAACATTTTCAGTCGTTCCGGCGTCATCAGTGCCGCGGCCTTGGGATTGAGTCCCGCGGGCATGCGGCCCAGGCTTAATTGTTGAACCACCTCGCCGACACGGGCGCTCACGGCCGGCTCGGTCTCTGGAATTGCCTTGGCCAGTTTGGGCGCGAGCGCAGGCACATAGTGCGCGGCCACAATGTCGGCGAATTTGCCCGGCCGCGCCGCCGCCGAATTGGCCAGCACGACAACGGTGAGCTTGTCATCGACATACCGGCTCATCTGCGCCTTGAATCCCTGCCACGAGCCGCCATGGCTGATGACGCGGTGTTCGTTGCGCGAACCGAGCTGCCAGCCATAGCCGTACGGCGCGGTTTTGCCATCGTTGAGCTTCACGGGCGTCCAGCTGGCCTCGCGGATGCGCGCATTGAGGATCTTGTCGCCATACAGCGCCAGGTCCCACAGCGCCAGGTCGCGCGCGGTCAGGTACAGGCTGCCGTCGGCCGTGGTATTGAGGCGCGGCGCAACCCATTCCTGGTTCTTCAATACGCCATCGACCCGCGCGTAGCCACGGGCGCGGTGCGGAACGATGTCGCTCTCGCTGATAATGCGCGTGCTCATGCCCAGCGGTGCGAAAATCCGCTCGCGCAACTGGTCGCCATAAAACTTGCCGCCCGCCTTGTTGCAGATAAATCCCAGCAAGTGGTAGCCCATATTGCTGTAGGACCACTTCTCGCCGGGCGCGAACAGGGTCGGGATGGTCGCTTCCAGGGCGACCAGTTCCTCATCCGTGTAATCCTTGCGCATGTCCAGCTTGGCGTACGGGTCGCCCAGGCCGGAGGTGTGCGTCAGCAAGTGGCGGATCGTGATCGCTTCCCATGCCTTGGGCGTATTGGGCAGATGGCGCGAGATCGGGTCGTCCAGCGACAGTTTGCCGTCTTCCGCGAGCAGCATCACCAGTGCGGCCGTGAATGTCTTGCCCACCGAACCGGACTGGAAGACGGTACGCGGCGTTACCCGCACGCCGTTTTCGACATCGGCGTCGCCGTACCCCATTTCCTTGATGATTTTGCCGTTCCGCACCACTGCAATGCCGATGCCGGGCACGTGGCTGCGCTTCATCTCGACGACGATGGCGTCGTCGAGCGGATCGGCATGGACCGAGCCGGTGCTGAACAGGGCGGCGACCAGAAACACCAGCGTAGTGCGCATGGATTGTGTCCTTTTGGAATTATTAACGTACGGACATTCTAGCAGTGCTTGCCGGAGAGATTGCCGGGCGGACGCATCAACAACCGGTCGGCACTCGCTTTCAAACCATGATCGGGGATGAATTGGTCGGAGACAGTCAGGATGGCATAGAGATTGCGCTTCAGCTCATCGGCTGAAAGCTCGCCGTCTCTCAGCGCCGTTTGCAGCAGGTGGAGAGCCATGTCCGCAAGCAGTATCCGCTGTTTTTCCGCCCAAGCCGGGTCGCCGCGCGTTGACGTGTGCTCCCGGTAAGCAGACTCGGTCAGGTCATGCGCCTTTCGGGCTAAGCCGACAATCTCCTGCTTCATCGCCTCATTCATCATAATCAACCTTCTTCAAGGACTTAAAGCGGCCCATCCGGTCCGAAGGGCCCACCCTGATTGCGCTGCTCGACAATGACATGCAGACGCTGCTTTGCCCGGTCGCGCACCTCGGTAAGCTCGGCAATACGCTGTTCGATCTCGTCCACCTTGCTTTGGTAAAGCCGGATCACATCAGCACAGATGAGCTTTTTCGGACGTGCATCGAGCATCGACGTGACGGGGCGAATTTCATCGACAGTGAAGCCGTTGCGAAGCAGCACCCGAATGCGCAGGACATGTTCCACCGCCGCTTCCTCAAACTGGCGATAGCCATTCCCGCTACGTTTGGATAACAACAGGCCACACTGTTCGTAGTGGCGAATCACACGCACGCTGCACAGGGTTCTTTTTGCCAGCTCACCAATTAACATCACGATAGCTCCACGAGTATGCAAGACCGGTCGCGCCTGCAATGAACAGACCGGTCCGAGGTGCCGAAGTGTAGCTCAATCCGGACCGGCTATTTAAACCCTTCGACGGCATCGGCGCTGGTTATCGGATGGTCGGCGGTCTCGCTGTCCCAGGTTGCCGACAGCACGCACCAGCGCTGCCCATCGTTCAAGAGCTGGAAACTGTTGATCCCGCGCCCCTGCACAGGGCCGTCCGGATGTTCGCGCGTTTCGTAGCCGCTCCAGACATGGGCAATGTGGCCGAATCGTTCAACGCGCTGGAAAATCTCGCGTTCATGAAAGCCACGATGGGCGAACAGCCGCTTGTTGAGCTCAATGAATTTTGAGAGCGCTTGCGGCGCCGCGGCGAACGTACCGGTACTGCGATGCTGGGTCGGAGTAATGACGGCGCCAGGTGCATGAAGGCGCTCCAGGCGGGCCCAGTCATGCGTGCTATTGGCCGGTCCGGAGACGATGTCGTAGAGGGCCCTGACCAATGTGTCCGGGTTGGCTGCGGCGGGGTCGGCCGGCTGCGTGCCGCAGGCTGGCTGTTCGGCCCGTGTTTCATCCCCGGCGTGTGCGGATGCCGGCAAAGCGGTCAGCAAGGAGAGCAGCAACAGCGATGCCGGCCATCGTGCAACGATGCGGCTGGCGTGGAGTTTGATTATTTTCATCAGATTGACCCTGTGTTCGTTCAGGCGGAACTTGCCCGACTCGTAGTACAGGCTAAAGCCTGACACCTGTGTCAAGGTCAAGTCCCACGGCACGGCCGCGTCTATTCGATGATACATTTGCAATTTAAGCAGGCCAGCCTGCTTCCAACCTACTCCTGGATAATCACCGCATGAGCACTATTCATATTCGTCAGGCCGTACTCGCCGATATCGACGCGTTGTCAGTTTTATTTGATGGCTACCGCCAGTTCTACGGACGCGAAAGCGATGTCGAGGCGGCAAAGGAATTTCTGCTGGACCGGTTCAATCACGGCGAGTCAGTCATGTTTATTGCGCATGAAGGATCCGATCCCATCGGTCTGGCGCAGTTATATCCGAGCTTTTCGAGCGTTTCGCTCGGGCGGATCTATATCCTGAACGATCTGTTTGTCACCGAGTCGGGACGTCGCAAGGGCGTTGGAGCCAAACTCCTTTCCGCTTCCGTCGATTTCGCCAAGGCGGTCGGGGCAATCCGTCTTGCGCTCTCAACCGCGAACACGAACACCAAGGCGCAAGCACTTTATGAGACGCAGGGCTGGGAGCGTGACGACGATTTTTTCTATATTTATCCGATACCGAAGTCTTAGAACGCCTAACAAAACCGATGGCCTGTCCTAGGAGCAACACCATAGTACAATGAGCCATTGTGACCGGCAGCCAAGGGCTTTGCTATTCTTAATTTCAGCTCCAAAGTTTACGATATGTTTTCCAGTCCACGCCCTCTTTTTAGACGTATTCTCAAGGAAACCGGGAATCCTGTTGCTGCCATTCGTGCCGTTCGAGAAGTTTTTGGCCTCTCGCTCGCCGAAGCGAAGGCGGTGTGGACGGATTCCATAGGTCAGACAGGGGAGTTATCGGATCATCAGTACGAACTTGCGGCAGCAGAGCTGCGTGTTGTATGTCCACGGTGTCTGTTACCAGACCGGGTGATCCGCAAACTCCACACCTTGCCGTCGGGATTGGCGCAAACTGAGGCAACTTCCACGGCTCAGATATCCGAACGATTTGTGAATGGTTTTTGGTGCAGCTCGTGCGAAGTCGCTTTCATTCCTGACCATCTTCTCGGCGAGTTGGGGCTAACAAAATATCGCACGATCTAGGACCGCGTGCGGCCAGGAGCGGTCATTCAGGATGGGACAAGACGCGGTCGCAAGGTCCGGCTAGATGAACAGACGTAGGACTTTTGGAAAACACAGGTAATGGTAATGAAGAAACTCTCCGGCGATTTGCTCCAACTTGCCATCGATGGCCAATTTGACGTGATCATTCATGGATGTAACTGCCAATGCCAAATGGGCAAAGGCATCGCGCTGTCGGTCAAGCGCCAGTTTCCGGAAGCGTACGACGCCGATTGTCAAACCGCAAAAGGCGACGCCGCCAAGCTCGGAACGGTCTCCATTGCAGAGGTCGAACGGCACGGACGCGCGTTCCACGTCGTCAATGGCTACACGCAGTACCATTGGCGTGGCACTGGGGTCAAGGCGGACTACGAAGCGATTCGAGGTGTCATGAAAACGGTTAAGTCGACGTTCCCAGGTAAGCGCATTGGCTATCCCAAGATCGGCGCCGGTCTTGCAGGCGGGGATTGGGAAGTCATCCGCGCCATCATCGACGAAGAACTGGCGGGCGAGAATCACGCTTATGTTGAGTATTCGGCATAAACGTTCTCGCAGCCTGGGCTGTGCGGTTGTGGGGGCGGTTGGGGCGGCAGCGGCGCCCTCGCTTGGGGAAATCACTGTCGAGTACAATCGGCGGCAGCCGGCCAAGAGCAGACACTGAGAGTTTGGCGATGTGGTCGTCGAATCAATCCTTACACGATGAGAAATAGAAGTTCTATGGACAAAGCAGTTCTGCGCGAACTAAGTCTCACCGAGGGGCTGCTTAATCAATTGGAGGCAGACGACCTCGACCATCCCTTCGGCTATCGTTGCCAGCCGGCCTACTACTGGCGATCGTCGCCGATTGCAGGACGTGGCATTGTGGCGCTGTGGGAATGCGGAACTGTTATTAGCTACTTCAATCAGAATAATCGACGTTTCGAACAATGCAGTTTAGAAAATATTGACGAGGTATGGTGTAGCTACTCATCGCTGCAAGGTCTATTGGCCGAACTGTTCATCGATGTATATGAAGATGAGGTCGAGATAGATATCCTGATCGAATACGCCAAGCTGTTTGGCTTCCTTAGTATCGAACGCTTGCTGATCGAAGCTCAAACACCCCCGGAAGACTACGTTCGATGGCGCCAAGGATTTGCGAGATCCTGCGGATGACAACAATAGTCCGCTTCGAGCTGCAGCCGGCGTCGAGGATACCGCACCGCTACCGTGGCGTACAATCGGCAGAGATCGGCCAGAGGACTAAACCGCTCGCGCGGTAGGACTTCGATTGAAGGTAGCTTGTAGTTGACACCATGGCTCCGGTTTCTATCGTGAAACAGAGGCAATCCGCCTCGTTTCCGACAGGAGCCAAGCCATGAAAGCGCCAGTAAATCCCCCCAGCCCGCTGCGCCAGCGGATGATCGAAGACATGCGTATGCGCAAGCTCGCGCCCAAGACGCAGCAACACTATGTTCGAGCCGTGCGCCGGTTCGCGGAGTTTCTCAAGCGCTCACCGGACACTGCCAGCACCGAAGATTTGCGGCGCTATCAGCTGTATTTGGTAGACCAGGGCACATCGCCGGTCTCGCTGAACGCGGCCATTACCGGCCTGAAGTTCTTCTTTGACATAACGGCCGATCATCCGGAATTGATGGCCAAGATGCGCCCGGTGCGCGTACCACGCACTCTTCCCGTGATACTAAGCCGTGAAGAAGTCAGTCGCCTGATCATTTCCGCCGGCAACCTCAAGCATCAAACGGCGCTCGCACTGGCCTACGCCACGGGGCTGCGTGCCAGCTAGGTTGTCGCCCTCAAGGTCGCTGATATCGATAGCGAGCGCATGACACTGCGCGTGGAACAAGGCAAGGGCCAGAAGGACCGCTACGCCATGCTCGCGCCGGTGTTGCTCGAACGCCTGCGCCTGTGGTGGCGTGTGGCACGCGCCCAGGGGAAAATGCCAGATGGCGGCTGGCTGTTCCCGGGTCTCAATCCCATCAATCAACTCAGCGCTCGACAGCTCAACCGCGCCATCCATGCAGCAGCGCGCGAGGCCCGGATCGAAAAAAATGTGTCGATGCATACCCTGCGCCATAGCTTTGCCACCCACCTGCTGGAACAGAAGGTTGATATCCGTGTTATCCAGGTGCTGCTGGGTCACAAGAAGCTCGACACCACAGCCCTCTATGCACAAGTCGCGACAGAACTCCTGCGCGAAGTGGTCAGCCCGCTGGAGGCCGTGCGATAGACGAAGGTCGTGGCCACGACACGGCCTGCCCTTGAAGTTGCTGACATCTTTCGCCGCCACGGCCCTGCCTGGCGGCAGACGGAACGATTGAGCCTGGGCCAGCTCAAGGTGATGTCGGCCATCGAACAGTGCCGCAGTGCGGCGCTGGGAGGACACGCGCTGCACTGCGACGGTTGCGGTCAATCGGAAATCGCCTATAACTCGTGCCGCAACCGCCATTGCCCGAAGTGTCAGGCCAGGGCTGCCAAGCGCTGGCTCGAAGCACGCCAGGCCGATTTGCTTCCGGTCGAGTACTACCATGTGGTGTTCACTTTGCCGGCCCCGATTGCGGCCATCGCCTGGTACAACAAGACCGTGGTGTATGGCCTGCTGTTCGATATCGCCGCTGAGACAATGCGCACCATCGCCGCCGACCCCAAACGCCTGGGCGCACAGATCGGCATGACGATGGTCTTGCACACATGGGGATCGGCACTCACGCATCATCCCCATGTGCACGGCATTGTTCCCGGCGGCGGTCTGTCGCCTGATGGCGCGCGCTGGGTAGCGTGCAAGCATGGCTTCTTCTTGCCGGTACGGGTGCTCTCGCGCCTGTTCCGGCGGCGCTTCCTCGAAGCGCTCGCGCAGGCCCACGGAGCCGGGCAACTACAGTTCTTCGGCGAGTATGCTGGGTTGGCGGAGGTGCGCGCGTTCGCCGACTGGCTGGCGCCGCTGCGCAAATGTGAATGGGTAGTGTATGCCAAGCGACCATTCGCGGGCCCGCAGGCAGTGCTGGCCTATCTGTCCCGCTATACCCACCGTGTGGCCATCTCGAACCAGCGCCTAATTGCGCTCGATGAACGAGGCGTCACGTTTCGCTGGAAAGACTATCGCGCCAAAGGGAGAACGCCGGTCAAGGCCATGACACTCGCAGCGGCCGAATTCATGCGCCGCTTCCTGCTGCACGTGCTGCCGAGCGGCTTTCACCGCATTCGCCACTATGGGCTTCTTGCCAATGCCAGGCGCAAAAGCAATCTCGCACACGTTCGCCAACTGCTGCAGATCCCCGCCCAGGTCCAACCAGTCAAAGACCCGCAAACCGAGACCGCCCAAGCGACCTTCGTCTGTCCTCACTGCGGTGCCGGCATGGTCATTACCGCGACTTTGCCACGTCACTACTCAATCAGAGCGCCACCTGCGTTGCAAGGTGCGATATGACGCAGTTCATGCCAATGCGTTCAACCGATCCACCATCGACTGCGTCACGACCCGACGCAGGGGGACGGCTGTGTCATTCACAGAAATTTGGCCTCCGAGCGCAGGGAGTATCAACCAAAGTAGGAGACGCCGGTCCCGTCGCAGGCCAAAACATGGTCCCAGTGACAGGTTTAGCTGGGCTACCGGAGCATTCTGCAGTCATCCGATCAGTCAAATCCCCATAGGCCCGTAGAACATCGGGCCGCAACGACACATCCCGCGGTTTCCTCCCTTGAGGCTTGTACGACGCCTGCCCGCCCGGGCCAGCGGTCCTATTGCATTCTCGATAAAGGGCAGGCATCCTACAACCCTTAACAGAAGCGGTCACCCGCGCCAACGGTCATCCCGCAAGCGTGACATTAGAAAATATTTACACGTTTGGACTCCATCGTATGAGCATGCTGAGAGCAAAAGGGAACCTACAAGATCTTATCGCCGACCGCGAGGTCAAGGTCATGGCACTGTCTGGAAAATGGGGCACGGGCAAAAGCCACATGTGGGACAGCCTCCGCAAAGCCTCGACGGATAGCCATATTCAGGGGGCACTGTACGTTTCCTTGTTTGGCGTCGCCACGATCGCCGAGTTGAAGCTAAAGCTTGCCCAATCAGCGGTGCCCATGATCAAAAAGAATGGTCCTCAAGCAGATGCAGTTAAGGGCGCGATGAGCGCTATAAAGAACGGTGCACAGGGCTTTTTCAAACTCGGCACCGCCCTGGACGAATTCGCCCTGCTTGCCGTCCCAGCCATGGTCCGAGAGAAGTTCATCGTGGTCGATGACATCGAGCGCAAACATGAGAAACTTACAATCGATGAAGTCTTGGGCTTCATCGACGACTTCACAAGGAACTACGGCTGCAGGATCCTGCTGATACTGAACACCGACCAGCTCGCCGACAGGACTGTTTGGGAGAAATTTAGAGAAAAGGTCATTGATGAAGAGTTGCGGCTGGACACGACTGCGGCCGAGGCCTTCGACATCGCCATCCAGCTCTCACAGAGCCCGTTTGCATCGAAGATCAAGCCGGCGGTCGAAGCCTGCGGCATCAGCAACATCAGGATCATTCGCAAGGTCATCCGCGCGGCAAATAAAATCCTTGCCGCGCATTTGACGCTTCCGGATGACGTACTAGACCGCGTCATCCCCTCCACGGTGCTGCTGTCCGCCATCCATTACAAGGGGATCGACGACGGCCCGACCATGGCTTTCGTTCTCGACTCCCACTCTGATATAAGCCGCCAAATCGCACAACGCGAGCGCGAGCGCCGTGGCGAGGAAGCAAGCGATGAAGACAAGCTACATGCGCGATGGATGCTCCTGCTTAATGGCCTCGGCATCGCGGACACCGACGAATACGAAAAGCTTGTGTCCGACTACCTGAACGCCGGCCTTGTCGACCGTTCGGCAGTCGATTCGGTCGTCGGTCGCTATTGTCATGAGCGGCAACGCGCCGGCGCACAGGCGCGCGTGCGCGAGTTCTTCCAATCCACGATATGGGATCCTGAACTAATGCCCGCGCAAATCGTGGAGGCAGCGGGTGTGTTGCTCGCCGATGTGCCGCATGTGGACTGCTATAGCGTCAGCTCACTGCACGATTACCTAGTCGAATTTCAGGGAGGGGCGGCGATTGCTGAGCAGATGGTGTCCTTATGGGTCGATCAACTAAAGGAGATGGCAGCGGCGCCGGGCGCGGATCCCAGAGAATTCGTACTCGATAACTGGACGGGACGCGCATTGCACCCTTCGATCATGGCCGCTTTCGCAGAGGCTCGCGTGCGCGTCGAGCAGCCTAGAACCCTGTTGGACGTATGCCTCTTCCTCGCCAAGAGTAACGGGTGGAACCCTTCCGAGGAGGCCGTCATGCAGGCGGCGACCGTTGACGACTTCGTGCGCACAATCTTGAGCATCCGTGGCCAACAGCTCAAGGTGTTCTTGTTGAAGAACCTCGACATTTACGCCAACCGTGGTACTTACGCGCAGCACTTCGGTTCTGGCCCTCAGCACTTCCTTGAAGCATGCAAGAGAATTCGAGTCGAACGCGCCGGAACGCGCTGGGCAAGCCTGATCGAGGATTTGTTCAAAGGCGCGAAGCTTGATACCGACCTCAATGTGGGGCAGCCGGCCGCCGGCACGACGGCATCTGATAACGCACCCACATAGGCTGGCGCTCATTTTAGAAACAGTCCGCTTCGGGGCGGCAGCTGCCGAGATCGGACCGTGCTGCAGCCGTCGAGTACAATCGGCAGATGTCGGCCAATAGCGGCCGATCACCAGCTACCATTCGTCAGATGGAAATTTGATCCCTTTCACCTAATTCTGGAATTACATTGTGTTGAATTGGTCTCCTGGTGCAATTAAAGGAACTGTCGGCGTGGGTGGCCTCGGCATGCTCATGTGGTCAATTTCGTCGCTCGACAAGTTGCATGTTCACTTCTGGGTGGCGTTCGTCGCCGCTCTTCTGCCGGCGATCATCTTCGCTTTTGTCACGACAGACTTCCTTTCTGAAAGAGTCGTCAAGCCAGCCCAGTGGTTCGCCATAGCATGGTATTTCGCCGTTGCGCTCGTTTCCTTATTGATTGCGGCATATCGCGGCTTTGAAAGGAGTGATGCGTTCTTTGTCATTTTCGTTGCTCTTGGTGCTTGGCCGTGCATCGTTGCAATTCGTGCACTTCGAGGACTCTCCCGGCATCTGCCCACACCACGCGCGCAGTTCCATCAAAAATCATTTGAAAACGAAATCGTATTTCGCGCCAATCGAATGAAAGCCTTTCTGATGTTACTGGTTTCGATGGGTTTCGTTGCCATTGGCTTTTTCATGCGTTACGACGAGCCCTTTTTGGGGTGGGCTACGATCTGTTTCTTCGGGCTGGGGATACCTGTGTTTTCTATCATGTTGATACCGGGTTTGAGCTATCTGAAACTTGATCGATCCGGCTTCGAAATTTGTTCATTTTGGCGCAAACACATGACGCAGTGGGCCGACGTCGTCAGCTTTGAGTTGATTTCGATCCAGCGCACAAAGATGATTGGTATCCATTACCGTCCAGGATACGCAAGGCAAAAGCTTGGCCGTGCGATTTCCTCGACTCTATCGCGAGTTGAAGGGGGCGTGCCCTGCCAATACAAAATTTCAGCGCAGGAACAATTGTCGACCATGGAAGCTTGGCACGCACGATATAGCCGCTCCGATTAAGATTATCTATTTCTCCCGCTTTGACTCAGTATCCTTGGTGGCGAAGGCAAAGCGTTGACAAGTTTGAACCTTTCCGCTATTCAAGTGAACGAGTAAAATCGGCCAGAAGCGGTCAATCAAAATCCACAGGAAGAAATGATGGCGCTGCAATCCAAAGACGAGGGCCAAGAGTTGAGCGAGGCAAATTGGATTCAAATGGCCTTCCCCTCTGAGCCAGAATGGGAGAATGTTCTCGACGCGACCCTGATCGAATTGGTGCGCGAATATTATATGGAACCGTCTTGCGCTGGCTTAGCTCTTGGTCAAATTGTTACGCGGCGCCATCCTCAAGCGGAAGAACTCTGTAACTTTCTCCTGAACGCCGAACGGGCAGATAGGTGGTTGCGCGCCGGAGCGCTGGATTCGCTACTTACATTAAATCCGATGGATGGCCTCAACAAGGCAATGGCTCTTATTGACGATGATGACATCGACATCCTGGAAGACGTTATTGTCGCGCTCAACTGCGAACACCAAGGACCTTTGGCTGCAGCGATTCATTGCCATCCAATTGTCGCACTGGTCAAACGAGAAATTGGCCGACGTGGTCCGGATCAGGTGGAGTTCTCTGACATCTTTGCCGAAAACTTCGGTACTGATTAGCCGTACCTCCTAGTTTTGGCAAGCTGCCACGACTTCAGGTCAAGGTCGGCTTCGGGGCGGCAGCTGCCGAAATCGGACAGCGCCGTAACCGTCGAGTACAATCGGCAGCAGCCGGCCTTCCTGCCGTACCGGCTGTGTTTGCTGTTTTGCGGATCTCGCAATCTTGATGTCGAAAGCATTTTATGAACCGGTTTTACCCTCTTACATTGGCGCTTCTCCTTGCCGCATTTTTTTGCTTGATTCGTACGAGTGCCGGTGCGCAGGAAATCCATAAATGGACCGACGCAAACGGCAAGGTGCACTACGGCGACCGCGTCGCAGCGCCGGATAGCAGCAAAAAAATAAAGGTCTCAATTACTGCGTCGAGTCAGCCTCCAGCTGTACCGGCATCGGCCACTAGCGCGCCGCGCCCTTCTCTATCACCGCCGCGTCTCAATTCGCAAAAAAAACCCGTGCCTGTGGATCCGGCCCTTGTAGGGCCAGAATGCAGAGGCCTGATCGAAAAGATCGCAGCTGTCCCCGCTGGCAAGAACTGGGAATTGCTGTACCGGCAGTTCGATAGGGCCTGTCCCGGCATCGCTTACGAATGCGTGGAATATCAGTCCAGCCCACAGAACAATCAATGCATCTGGGTTAAGAGATCGGGAAGTAGAGTCCTGAACAGGAATAGGTACCCATAGTCGAGGACGATGGGATGAGCTAGTTCGAAGTGAGCCGTGAGACAGAATGCCTCGGAATCGCAAGCCGGTTAGCACCGGTTCTTCGAGCTGCAACTTCCGCTTCGGGGCGGTATTGGTCGCTCAAGAATGATGCCCCTCTCGGAGAGAACCCGGTCTTAAACGGCACAAAAAATGGAACTTTCTTTAAAAGCCAGCGATTCCGAAGACATGAAATTGTTGAGGGAATCAATCATAAACTTGGGCTACAAAGGGAGTGACCGCGATGCCACTTATCGATTGATAGCGGATGTCCTGCTGAGGAACATCGCGAAACTGGACCTAGATGAAGATCTGTACAATTTGACCCGCTTCGCAGTCGGCCTAACCTCGGAAATATCGCCGCTGTTGTTGTCAAGGGAGTCACTGGGAACGCAACACTGGGCTTGGCGCCCCGTCTATACAAAGCTAGCCGGTACAAACTCCCTAGGAAGTGACATTCGTCCTCAGACGAAGCAGGTCGCTGCGATGATGCGAGCACTTTCCGTACAACTGACGCGGGACCCATTGTATGCGGCTGGGGCCGGTGCTTTGGAACGATACATAACGCGCAATCAGCTTTGGACAGCTGAGGACGAGGGCAATGTGGAGTTTTGATTAGACACGATCTCAATCATCGCTGACGACCGCTTCGAGGCGGCTGTCGCCTCCCCGGAGCTTATGCGTCCGTTTGCTCAGCCATCTCCAGCGCGTCGTCAACTTCGATCCCTAAGTACCGGACGGTGCTTTCAAGACGCATATGGCCAAGCAACAGCTGAACAGCCCTAAGATTCTTCGTGCGGCGATAAATCAGCGTTGGCTTCGTCCGGCGCATTGTATGCGTGCCATAGGCGGCGGGATCTAAGCCAATTGCCGCGAACCAGCGGTGGGCGATTCGGGCGTATTGCCGGGTCGAAAGGTGTGGAGAGTCGTGTATGCGACTAGGGAAAAGGAAATCGCCGGCTTTCAGTTCGGCTCGCGCGATCCAGTCGGTCAAGCTCTGTCGCGTTCCTCTCGTTAGCTCGAACTGTACGGGCTGCTTAGTTTTCTGTTGCATGACGATTGCTCGGGCACTGACCCGGCCGCCATTAGCAACGTCACGCAGCCTAAGCTGGACAAGGTCACAACCCCTGAGCTTGCTGTCGATAGCAAGGTTGAATAATGCCAAATCTCGGACGCGTTCGTAAATTTCTAGTCGCACTCGGATTGCCCAGATCTTGCTGAGCCTGAGCGGCGACTTCTGGCCAACGAGTTTGCCTTTATTCCATACCGGCCGGTCGGATGGGTTCGATGCTGTTTGCGTGTTCATAATCACCTCCACATTAGGAGCTTAACTATGCGCTGATGACAGGCTGGGCATTACGTGGCAGCTCGGTTTCGCGAATTTGTTCTGCCGCGACCGGTGATGTAGAATGGATGGCATCTTCGACAGGGACCGGCCAGGAGCCGCCGTTCATACTTGAGAGATATCTATAGAAAGACGTTGAGTACAATTCTCTACAAACAGCGCAGACCGCATTAAAACAGAGTGGATCAGGTTTCTGATTGCCGAAGCTGAGTGGGATCATGTTTTTCTCTGCCATATCAATGAAGCCCCATCTATCGTGACAACATCATCTCAACAACTGATCAATTTGGTCCTCCTATGTGCTGAAGCTGGCGAAGGCGACGTCCTGCCCGGGAACGGGCGCAAATGTAACTGTGGCTGGCGGACCAGCGCCCTGTGCTCATGATTACCGGCACTGTTTCTCTCTGGGATAGGCGGGCTGCGACGGCACTGCTCGAGCCCGGAGAGGCACGTCAGGTCAATACCTTCCTTGCCGGGCTTGTCGCCGGTGGGCTGTTCTGGTTCATGTACCGGCACCCGGTGATCGCCGGTGCAGGGGCAATCGCCGCCAGCGTTCTGTATTTCAAGATTGCTCCGCTTATCGGCGTGCCGGCATGGCGGCGCAGGATGCTGATGAATGCGCATGCCAGATTCGATCATCAGAAAACCTATACCTGGACCGACCAGACGCTGTCGTGGACCAGCCTTGGGGTGAGCGAAAGCCGGCCCTGGGCCGAATACAGCCGCATTGCCGAAAACAAGTATGTGATGCTGCTTTTCGCCGGTCCGATGACCTCTCACATCCTCTCCAAATCCTGGTTCCGCGACCAACAGCAGCTCGATGAGTTCCGGGCAGCGGCTTCAGCTCGTCTAAACCCCGCGTTCGATCCCACGCTGCAGGCCCGCGACCATATCGCCCGCTCGCTGCCCTACGTCGGGATCGTTGCGCTCTGGCTGCTCGTGGTGTTTTTCGTGGTTCTGGCTTTGTCCTGGGTACTCTGAAGCATGATTGGCGGCTCCTTGTCGCGCTGGCATGCGTATGCGGGCTTTGAACTGTCGGCGCCAGGAAGCCACCGCGTCCTGTGGGCATGTCTGTTGGCCCCGTTCGCGGGTCCCGACGCCGATGGCCACCGAACTTCCTCCCGACAAGGAACCGGCATTCATGGGGAAGCCGGCATTTCGCGCGGAAGCGCCAAGCGCGCCGGTCGAGCCTTAAGCTACGCAGCGCCGGGAGCCGCGCGTGTTAGCCTGCAGCGCGACAGTGGCGCGCCGGCAGCAGTACGGCATCGACAGTGGCCCAGCGCTTGTGCCAGCCGGCTTGCTCGCCTTCAAGCAGTTCGCGCATGTCCTGGCTCAGTGCTGCGCCTGGGGGCCAATCTGATCACGGGATTAGGTCATCAAATTCAGGCCCATTCGCCCACTCGATC